>JBGTKC010000257.1:0-3934 GCA_041744755.1 Saprospiraceae bacterium | reverse complement strand
CCCCATGGGAATCCTAAGCGCCTTCACGGGCAACGCCTCCGAGGTAGATCGCGACAAACTCCAGCAGCGCATCGGCGGGATGCTCGTCGGCGGGGAGCAGGTCGCGCAGGCCTTCCAGCTCGTCCGCGACCAGATCGTGTTCACGAACCGCCGCCTCATCACCATCTCGAAGCAGGGTGTCACCGGCCGCAAGCAGGAGATTCTGAGCGTGCCGTACAAGAGCATCACGATGTTCTCCGTCGAACAGGCCGGCACGCTGGACCTGGACGCCGAGGTCAAGCTCTGGGTCCGCGGCCTCGACGAGCCGGTCGTGCTGACCTTCGGGAAGGGGACGGACCTGGGGAAGATCGGGAAGGTGTTGGGGGAGGCGGTACTGTAGCTACCTCGGGCGCGGCGCTAGCTCTGCGATCACCAGCTTCCCCATTGCCTGCATCCGCTCGCCTACGCGCTGCGCCGTCCTGGGATTGCTCAACCAATTGGCCAGCTCCGCCGGGATGATTTGCCAGCTTACGCCAAAACGGTCTTTGCACCAGCCACAGCGCCCGGGCTGCCCACCGCCGGCCGTGAGGAGCTTCCAGTAGCGGTCGATCTCGGCTTGCGTGTCGCAGGTCACCATGAGCGATCCACCCTCGGTAAAGTTGGCGGCGGGGCTCGTGGCGGAGTCGAAGAGCACGAGCTTGTCCCCGTCGAGCTGGAGTTGCGCGTGCATCACGAGTCCGGCGTCCGCGCCTGCGGTCTCGGGGTAGCGAGCCTCGGAGAGAACCGCAGTTTTGGCGAAAGCCGCACCGAACAGCGCCATGGCCTCGGCGGCGCGTCCGGCCTGCCTGCCGGTAAACATCAGTGCCGCACAGAGGCGAGGCTCGACGTCCGGAACGCAGATCAACTGCCAGTGCACGCCCCAGGCATCCGCGATCCAGGCGTAAGCGGGGCTCCAGGGGTTTTGCGAAAGCGGCATCAAAACCTCGTGCTTGCCCTCGGTAAGCTTGGCGTAGGAGGTCTCGACGGCGGCGACGCTCGGGAGCTCGGTGTAGATGGACAGCGTTTGGTTGGGGCGGTACAGCGGTCCGCCGTTCATCCCGCTGATCGTCGACGTGCCGAGGGTTAGCTCGACCAGGAAGCCATTGTCACGCGTGATCTCGGCCCCGGGAAGGGCTTCTTTGTAAAGTTCGAAGGCCTCACTCGCGGCGGAGGCGTACCAGAAGCAGGGCGTGAGCATGGGGGGAAGGTAAACGGGCGACCGCTTTGCGAAGCTAGTTGGGCGGCTGCGCCTAGGTAGGCGGCTGCGCCTAGGTGGACCCTTCCATACGCGTCCGCGGAGGTCGGTGGTAGGGACGCGGACTTGACGACGCCAGGCTCACACCACGTGGATCTCCGGTGGTCGCGAACCGTCGTGCGCGTATCGAGTTAACCCATCAACAACCCCCACTTATGCCCACGCCCGACGAGAAGCCCACCGAAGACCAGCACGAGGCCGAGACCAAGACCACGGCTTCCGCCAAAACCCCCTCCACCGACGCCGACCTCGCCGACATCAGCTCCGGCTACGGCTCGGCCGAGTCCGGCTCCATGGACGCGGGTCACCGCTACACCGGCGGAGACGACGCCGACGCCATAGACACCAACGCCGACTACACCGACGACAGCCAGCGCATCGGGACGCCCGTGAGCGACCTCAACGACGATCGCGACGCGGGCGCCGACACCTAGGCACACTCCTTGCTCTACGCTGCGACATTCGCATGAATCTAGTCCCGCAGCATACCAGGCTCAGTGTGTGTAGGTCACGGGGTGTGCTCGCGGCGGCGGTCGCGTTGTGGGCTGCGGCCGCGTGGTGCGCGACGCCCGCCGTGCCCGTTTTCAGCTGCGACTTCTCCGCCGCGGACCGTGCCCCGCAGCTTTTACGGGGCGAGTGGCTCGTCGCGCCGCACGGACTGTACGCACCTGCAGATTTTCCCCTGGCCACCGCCGAACGCGTAACCCTGCCACACGAGTGGGGCAGCGACGCCGTGATGCCGCAGATCTACGGGTGTGCAACTTACCTGTCGCGCCTCGTGGCTCGTACGGACGATGGACTCCTCGCCATCCAGATTCCGGACCTACAGAGCGCCTTTCGGCTGTTCGCCGACGGGCGCCTCATCTTCGCGAATGGCGTACCGGGCTGCTCGGCCAAGGAGGAGCAGCACGAATTTCGACCTGGGATCGTGGTGATTCCCGCCGCGGACACCATCGAACTCGTCCTCCAGGTCTCGAACCAAACCTTGCACCGCGGTGGGGTGAACGATTTGCTGCTCATCGGCCCACAGGCTAAGGTCCGCGCCGTCCACCACGCCGGCACGGTCTTCACCTGGGCCCTGTTTGGTATCGGCTGTATCAGCGTGTTCATCCTGGTGGCGATGTGGCTGATCGAGCGCCGGCTGATCTCGGCCCTCGCGTACGCTTCGTCCGCCGCGATACTCGCCTTCCGGCTGGTGGGCACGAACGCGTATGCGCTACACGAGGCAGTCCCGGGCCTGCCGCCCAATCTCATGCTGCGCATCGACTTCGCCTCGGGACAGTTGCTGTTGGCGGCGTACGCTACGAGTTTCTACTTCATCATCAACCGGCATCCGTACGCGCGATTCCACCGCTGGTCCTGGGTCTACGCCGCGGTCATGACCGCGGCCACCTTGCTGCTGCCGTCCACGGTATACGCGCCCCTGTCCTTCATTCCGGCCATGCTGATGGTCGCGTTGATCATCTACGGTCTGGGGCTGTGCGTGTGGCAGGTCTTCGTGGATCCCCGTCGGTACGTGAGTAGCCTGGTGGGGTTGGTGTCGTTCGCGACCTTGTTCGCGTATGAGATCGTGACGGGGTTGGCGTTCATTCAGGACGGCCACGGCTTCCTGTCCCTGGTTACAGGCGTGGGCTACTTCGGGGTTTTGCTCGTGTTCGCCGGGCGCGACTTCCGCCGGCTCCAGGCCGAGCTCACGCTGTCCGCCGTGGCCTCGAGCAAAGCGAAGGGCGACTTCCTGGCCACGATGAGCCACGAGATCCGCACGCCGATGAACGGCGTGATCGGGATGACGTCGCTGCTGCGGGACACGCCCCTCGACGCCGAGCAGCGCCAGTACGTCGACACGATCCGCGCGAGCGGGGACAACCTCCTGGCCGTCATCAACGACATCCTCGACTTCTCGAAGACGGAGTCCGGGAAGGTTCACCTCGAGGTGCAGGCCTTCAGCATCGCGCAGGCCCTCGCCGATGTCACTAACCTACTGGGCGAGCGGGCACAGCGCCAGGGCCTCTCCCTCGACACCAGTGTCTCCGACGCGGTCCCGCCGTGGATCGAGGCCGACCCAACGCGCCTGGGGCAGATCTTGCTCAACCTCGTCGGCAACGCGATCAAGTTTACCGAGCGCGGCGGCGTGACCGTGGACGTCGACGTGGACGAGCGTGCGCAAACCATTCGTTTTGGCGTAAGCGACACCGGCATCGGCATGGACGCGGCGGGTCTCGCGCGCCTCTTCACGCCCTTCGCGCAGGCCGACTCCAGCATCACGCGCCGCTTCGGGGGCACGGGCCTCGGACTCGCCATCTCGAAGCGCCTCGCCGTGGCCATGGGGGGCGACATCACCGTGGCCAGCGAGCTCGGGGCGGGCACGACTTTCACGGTCTGGCTTCCGCTAAAACCCGCCACCGCGCCGCTGGACATCCAGCGCATCTCCGAAGACCCGGATGTGGCGCAGGAGAGCGCACCGAGCCCCAGCCCGTCCGAGGTCCCGGCCTTTGTCCTGGTCGCCGAGGACCACCCCGTCAACCAGAAACTGATCACGAAGATGCTGGAGAAGTGGGGCCACCGCGTGGACGTCGTCGCCGACGGCGCCGAGGCCGTCGAAGCGGTCGCCCGCCAGCGTTACGATCTCGTGTTGATGGACATGCAGATGCCGGTCCTCGA
>JBGTKC010000256.1:0-3094 GCA_041744755.1 Saprospiraceae bacterium | reverse complement strand
GCGGTCGTCGCCTTCGGCACTCGCGGTCGCCTGCCGGCCGCCGGCCTCGCGGACGGTGAGGGCGACGGGCTCGGCGCGCCAAGTTTCGTAGCGTTTCGTGCCCACGTCAAACCAGCTCACGCTCGGGGCGAGCGTAGAGGCGCCGGCGCGCTCGGGCACGAGCGTGTACTCAAACTCGCGCACGAAGACCGTCCCGGTATCGGTCTCGAAGCTCTCCTCGCGCGTGGTTTTGACGGGCAGCACGCGCCAGCCGGCCGGCCACTGTAACGCCGGCGAATTGAGGCGGGTCACGTCTCCGCGACCACGGGCGCGCAGGTGGAAGGTGAGTGCGTCGGCGGTAGTGAGGTCGGACGGGTTTTGGCGAAAGCCGCCCTCGAAGCTCCACCTGCCTACCACACCATTGAAATCTGCCGGAGCGCCCGTCGGGAGCGGCAGGACAGTGAGCGTCTTTGCGGCGGTAGTGATCTTCTTCGGACGCGTCGGTGGACTGAAGAAGAAGCCGCCGCGCCCGCCGCTCGGCTCGATGATGCCCACCTCGAAGGACTGCGCGCCGATCTCGTAGGTGCCGGGCAATGTCGCGAAGACCTCCAGCAACTGCACGCGCGTAAGTTGGTAGGGCGTGCCGCCGATACTGCGCTGGCGTGGGTAGCTGTCGAAGCGGCGGAGTTGGTCGACCTGCAGGCCGCCGAGCTCGGGCGCCGAGAGCACGCTGTAGGTCCGGATGTCGACGCGGTTGAGGAGCTCGGTCTCCACGAGGACACGCTCGCCGACGAAGGCCGTGCGCTTCTCGAGGGTCGTCTGGGCGAAGACCTCGGCGTTGCCGACCTCCCGGGCGGAAGGGGATTCGCCGGCCGCTGGCACCACCGTAATCGTGAGTGGATTCGAGGTGACGCGCCTGCCGTCTATCTCGATGCTCGCCGGCGGGATCACGAAGGTGCCGGCGCGCCGGGTGGCCAAATTATAGCTGATCCGAAACGACGAGCTCACGCGGCCGTTGACGATGGTGGTCGTCGACTGGCGACTCGGTCCGCCGAGGATGCTGAAGTCCTTAAAATCCGGCGGACGGAAGTTGGAGCCCTCGCCGCCCTCGACGCTGTACGTCACGCGCAGGAAGCCAAGCAGCTCGACACGCGTGTCGGAGGCCTCGGCCGTGAGCGTGGGGGCTTGCGCCAGAACCGTTTGTGCCGTCGCGAGGCACAGGAGGAGCGGTAGGGAAAGGGCGCGAAAGAGGTAGGGCAAGGCGACGCGAAACTACATTTTCACGGTCGGCCGGCGGCGTGCGCTCGGCGGGGCGGGCGGCGTGTCCACGGCGGTCTGGGGGGCGACGTAACTTGGGTCGGCCGTCACGAAGAGCTTTAGCGGCTCGCTGCTGTACATCTTGTCCCTCGCCTTGCCCTCCACGGCGGGGATGTAGGCCAGGCCAGACTGATCGGCCACGACGCGATACACGATCGCTTCGGAGCTACTGCGCTGCCCATTGATGATGCTCATCTGCGAGCGGCGACTCGGTCCGCCGACCACCTTCAATCCTACCAACTCCGGTAGTTCAAAGTCCGCCGCGGACACATTCTCGAATCCGAAGGTGATGTCGAAGATGCTGCCCTGGCGCACGGTGTCGGTCGCAGTGGACGTGACGTAGACGCGCTGGGCGCCGAGGGTAAAGGCGGTGAGGAAGGCTAGGGCAGTGAGGAGGGTGCGCATGGGGGTGACAAGATAGTCCTGCGATTGGTCAAACGGCATGGCGTGGAGCAGCTACCAATCCTTGGCGGGCTTAAAGGTCGGGCTTTCGCCAAAACGCATTTTCTCGTTCGTGCGCTTCTCCTGGTCGGCCGCAATTTGGAGGAGGCGCTCGGCTTCGTCGGCGGGGAGGGGTTTTTTGCCCTTTCCGGCATTGGAATCCGTTGGGTCTTGCGGCTCCTCCGGCTGCTCTCCGTCGGACTCGCCGGCGTCATCGCCTTCCTGCCGGTCTTGCTCGGGTTGCTGTGATTCGGGAGAAGGCTGCTGCGGGCTTTGCTCGTCGGACTCGGGTTGCGCGTCGTTCCGCTGCGGCTCCTGTTGGTTCTGCTGTTGGTCCTGGGGCGGCGGCGGTGGCTGCTTGTTGCCGCCCTGCTGGGGTTGTTGCCGCTGTTGCTGCTCCTGGCGGCGGAGTTGGCGCAGGGCGTGACTCAGGTTTTGGCGCGCCTCGTCATCCCGTGGATTGGCCTGGAGCGCCTGGGCGTAATCCTTCACGCTGGCCTGCAACTCTTTTTCCTCCAGGCGGGCGGTGCCGGCGTTGTAGCTCGCGTCGCCGCGGTCCTCGCTGGCCCTCGAGCGCTCTCGGGCCTGCTCGAAGAAGAGAGCGGCCTCCGCCGAGCGGGCCAGGTAGCCGAGGGTCACCCCGAGATTATATGCGCTCTGGAAGCTTGGCGCCCGCTCCTCGGCGCGGCGGTAGTGGAGTTCGGCGGCGGCGAAATCCTTTCTACGAAATGCCTCGTCGCCGGCGCGCAGGGATTCGTGGGCGGAAGTTTGGCCTTGCGCGAGGAGGGAGCTTGCGCCAAAACAGAGGGCGAGAACCACGAAAAGGCCCGCCAGGTACATTTGAGACGTTCGCTCCACGGGAGGGGTAACGCCTCAGGAGGTGGGGAGGGTTTTGGCGAAAGCCGCGGAGGATCACCGCGGTCGCAAAGTGGAGCGATCTAGAAAATCGGCAATGCGACTCCCGCAAGGGGGCGGTCCGGAGGCCGAGTGCTAAGCCCATCTAGGGCAGTGCCTGCCCAGCTGCAGCCGCCCCGCTCAGACCACGGTTTGCCCGCTCGGCCGCAGGCGCCTACCGGTATCCCTACCCAGCCACCAAGCCAGGGCCCAGCCTATTAACCCCAGGAACACCAACAACTGATAGTAGCTGGCCCGCTCTTCGAAGCGCTCGTCGACGCCGTCGCCCAGGCCCTCGTTGTCGATGTAGCGGGCCACGTCTTCCGCGACCTTCGTCGCCCCGGCCGTCAGGTCGAAGTAGCGCCCGCCTCCTGCCTCCGCCAGGGCCCGTAGCGCCGCCGGGTCAAAGCGGCTCACCACCGGCTCCCCGTCCTCGCCGCGCCGGAAGCCCCCCGCCCGCGGG
>JBGTKC010000255.1:0-6938 GCA_041744755.1 Saprospiraceae bacterium | reverse complement strand
AGCACGCCCGGCCAGAAGCAGTCGATGCGACCGCTCGCGCCGACCAACTTGTCCACTGCCTTCTCGAAGGACGCCACACGGCGGCGATTCAGTCCAAAAACGTGAAAGAAGGCATTCCAAAACGACTGCGACTCGGCGTTCTCCTTGACGGCATCGGCGTACTCGCGCGAGAAGGCAAAGGCGCGGGAGCGGATCTCGGACCAGGCTAGGGGCATGGGGGGAAGGTAGACTGGGGAAGGACTGAAGTTACGAAAGCAGAATTGCTGGAGATGGCCCAGCCCGCCCGCTGTCGGCCTGCGGCCTCGGCGTGTGGACTGGCCTCGCGAATGGTGGACCTACCGGCCCACTGATGCGTATGGCGACCTCCCCAGCGGGCCGGTAGGTCCGCCATGAGCGAGGCCAGTCTGGCGAGGGGAAGCGATAGCGACCCGAACCGGGCCGGGCGACCCTGGATTCGTCGGCAGACTGTTTAATCCAAACTCCGTTCTCCCACCGAGGCGAAGACTCCGAAGACCTCCTTTGCTGCTGCCACACAGGTCTCCTGCGCCCCGGCATCCATATCCAAAGTTTTGGCGAAAGCCACAAACTTCCGCCACTGCGCTAAGCCCTCCCGCCGCTGGAAATCATAAAAGGGGAAAGGCCCGCAGTCCCGCAGGGCAACATTTCCACGCAAGTGCCCCAAGATCATGTCGCCCACCGAGCGAAGAACGCTCCAAACGTAAGCACGGCCCGTGGCTTCTGCCATCGAACGAGGCACGGCCAGCGGCTCAACGTTGGGCATCGACAGCCCTAGGTGCGTCATCTCCGCAAGCAGCGCTGGCAGCCGAGACACGTACCGATAATCGCCGGGCCAGGCAAATCCGAGTAGCCCGTGCTCAGTCACGAGGTGCGCGTGCAACTGCCAGTCAATCAGCCTACGGTAGTCCTCCGCGCTCAGCGTGCCGTCCATAACCCGGGCAGACAGCGCCGCCCCGTCCAGTCGGTCGTGTAGGGGGCGCGTGCCAGTGCGGAGTTGTTCGAGGAGGTCGGCCATAACGCACTAGATTACGTGGATATCCAGATGTTCTAGAGAGAACTCTTTGTTTCGACCCTTGAGCGCTACCTAGGGTCGAAAGGAGCGCATGCCGCTCAAGTGAGCGTGCTCAGTTTGAAACTCCGAAAATTAGTTCGACCGGCCAGTGCAAGGGGCGCCCGTCGTCCCTGTTTGAAGCGGACTGTCGCCGATAAGAAAATCAGCTCATCATGCATGCTCAACGACGGCTCTTCGATTGGCCCCGACCCAGAAATTCATTATCGTGGCCACGGTGGCAATAAGCTCTTGCATGGTAGGTGGCTTGCTGAGGTAGCCGTTGGCACCTAGTTCGTAGGCGCGGTTGATATCTTGCTGCAGAGTCGAGCTCGAATAACATAATGACCGGCAAACAACGAGTCCGCGAGCGATCCCGCGTGATTTGCAGCACATCAAAGCCGAGGAGCTTTGGCAGCTTAATGTCCAACACGAGCAGCTTGGGTAGCGCATCATTGCTCACGGCAAGGGACTCGATGTAATCGGCGGCCTGCTTTCCGTCTATGTAGCGGCAAAACTTACAAGCCGGGTTCCATTTGCGCAGTGCCCGCTCGAAGAACTGTGCGTCTGTGGGATCGTCTTCCACGTAAACGAGATCTAAAGAATTGGGCAAAGCGAAGGGATTGAGAAAAGTAAAGGCTTTAGCTAGACCGATGCTAGGGTAAAAAAGAAAGTGCTGCCGACGTTCACCTCGCTCTCCACCCAGATCTTGCCCCCGTGCTTCTCGATGACGCGTTGTACTAGGGCCAGGCCCACACCGGTGCCCTCGATGGCGCCATCCTCGGAAAGGCGCGTGAACATCTCGAAGACGCGATCAGCAAAGCGCTGCTCGAAGCCTTCGCCATTGTCGCGCAGGTAGAACGTGACCGGACCGTACGGGTCGTCTCTCCTGTAGCCGAACTCAATTACGGTGTGTTCACGGTTTTGCGAGTATTTTATGGCGTTGCCGATGAGGTTGCTGAGCGCAATACCAATGAGTTGCTTGTCACCCAGCACCTGCGGCATGTCCTCCGCAACGCGGAAGTCGATTTTGCGCTTTCGGTAGCCTGAAGAAGTATCGGCAAAGGTCTCCTCCGCGATAGTTGCGAGCTTGATTGGTGCCAGCTTAGGTGCGCTCACGCCGAGCTTAGCGAGCTGGAGCAGGTCATCAATGAAAAAGTTCATCTTGACGGCGCTGTTCTGAATACGGCGCAACATATCGCATGCGGCATCGTCGAGTATGGAGCCGTAGTCCTCGAGCAAGATCTCCGCGAAGCCGTTGATCCCGCGCAGGGGCGCTCGCAGGTCGTGGCTCACGGTGTAGCTAAAGGTCTCCATCTCTTTGTAGGCCGTCGCCAGTTCGGAGTTGACCCGCTTGACTTGTTGGTAGCGCCGCATCACGACGTCCTTGATGTGACTCCTGAGGGCCAAGCCGGCGTCAATGTCGAGTTCAGACCAGGGTTGGGCGCGGTCGCGGACCGTCTCGGTATATTTCGCGAAGCTCTTGCGGGGTGCGAGGCGCTGTCCACCGTCACTGGTCGGGATGGCTAGCTTGGCTGGATTACCGGCCCAGTCGATGTGGCGTACGATCTCCTGGCGAAACCACGTGAGGTACTCGTTGCGGTCCCGGTCGAGCCACACCAGCAGTACCCCGGCAATGCCGTTGCCGAGCTCGGCGGTGTCTGGGTAGTCGGCCTTGAGATGGTCACTGTGATAGAGCAGCAGGTCGTCGGCCTTATTACGGATCCAGGTGGCCAGTGCACGGATCTGATGGTCGGGGGGAAAGATGCCGATGGTGCTGATCTTGCCCTCCGCGCTGATGGCGGCTCCGTGGGCTTTTGGGATGAGGTCGAGCACCGTCACCGCGCCCTCCGTGAGGGCTAGCCCGATATCGTTGAGCTCGGTGATTTGGTCGCCGAGTTGCGAGCGGTAGGCATTGATTTCAAGCACACGGCGGCGGTACTCGCTCGCGGTTCGGAGCGTGAGGTGGCCGCTGAAGACGTGGCCGACGACCTTCAAAAAGGATCGCAGCTCAAAGTCGAGGTAGCGGGGCTCGTTGTGGTGTAGCGCGAACAGCCCCCACAGCTTGCCGTCGAGAACGACGGCGATACTCATCGTGGCGGCGACGCCGATGTTCTGGAGGTACTCCCGGTGTATGGGGCTAAGGCCACGGCAATCGACTTTGCTGAGGTCTAATTCCACAGGATTCGCATCACCGTTGGCTTCTGCGTCGACATGCTTCCGCAAAAACACCTGGGGCCGCTCAATATCGGACAGCATACGGATGCGGTTGCGCTGGTACAGGTCGCGTGCCTGCTGCGGGATGTCGGTGGCTGGGTAGCGCAGGTTGAGCCACGACTCCGCACCATCGTGGTGAACGGCCTCCGCGACGACCTCCCCGCTCCATTCTCCGTCAAAGCGGTAGAGCGACACCCGATCATAGCCGCTGACCCGCGCGATGACCTTTGTGACATCCTCAAACATCGTCGTGAAGTCGGTGAGGCGCTGGACTTGCTCGATAGCCTCCCCGAGGCGCTGCTGAAAGACGGCGGTCTCGAATCCCTCCTGGACGGGCTCGATCTCGAGAATGAGTCGCCCGTTGTCCGTGGCGTGGTAGATGATCTGCCGCCCCTCGGTAACGCCGTTGAGTTGAAAGAATGCGAAGAGTGGCCGGCGCTGGTCGGTATCAAATTTTACGGCGCGTTTGATCTGAGCGATAGCCGCCCCCTCGAGGCAGGTATCAAGCGGCTGGCCTAGCAAATCGCGCCAGTCGTGCCCGATGTGGTCGGCCGTATTCTCGCTGGCCACCTCGATCCGCAGGCTCACCCGGTCCACCACAAGCAGGCAGGCGTGCGGCTGAATGACCTGGATGAGGTTGATGGGCTCGTGTTCGCAGTTCGCGAGGTCGACGGGCTCAGCGTAGTAGGCGCGCATGGCGGCCTCGGTTGGGCTGAGGGTCGCGATACTGGCTGAATTATTCAATTGAGAGGCATTATATGTACAGGTCGCATCATAACTTTTTGCAAATAGTTCGCTATTCGGAAGGGGTTTCTGATATATTTCTCCTTGTGTACCGCGAGCCTACCACACCCTCGTTGGTGCCTCCGCGCGAGGGTGCCCGAAGCCCCACGTCGCCGTCGCGAAGGTGCTCGCGAGCCGCAAGGTCGGCAAGACGCGCCGGGAACCCCGACCCCAAGGCCCCGGCGGAGTCGGTGTTCCAGCACAGCTTCGGGAAAATCAGCCGCCACACGGCGGATTTGGTGACTTTCCCGACCTACCTCGCCGAGGTGATCCCCAATGCCCTGCGGAGTTACAGGTCGTCTACGATGCAAAACGTCTAGCGGTATGATTCGGCACGCCAAAGCCTTCAATCACCACGTGCACGGCCGCCTTGCCCGCCGCCTCGTTGTGCCACGCAAACGTTCGGTGCGCGAAGTGTAGCTGCATTCCGAGCCCGAACAATGCCTCCCACAACACGCCCACCTGCTCGCCCTGCGCAATCGAGTTGGTCGACACAAAGCCCGCCCGACACTTCGGATGCTTCGCCACGTAACGAGCGCTCTTCACAAACCAAGCCGTGACGTAATTCAGCAGCCCAGCACTGGCCCGCCTTCCAGCCGCTCCTCACTCACCGGCGCATGCCTTTTTAAATTCGATCGTTAAAAGGAGCGGGAGTTCGCCCGCGTCAAACGCTTCTGCCAGTTCGTCTACCGACCGGGGCGCATTGTCGGGTGTGTGGCCTCGAAAATACTGATGCCAAGTCTATTTATCCCAGTCGTACATATCCTCAAACAACATCCATTCTTCGTACTCCTGCCCGGCTTCGATCAGCATGCGCCGGTATTCGTCCCGGAAGCGATAGTCGTCGCGGTGGTGCTCATCTTGTGTTTCAATATATCGTTTGATGATAGGCACGACGCTGTACTGTTACGTGAAGAGTCCATATCCGTCCTGCCAGTCCATCTCCTCACAGAAGCCGCGTGAACTGATAAACTTCGTTACCTCTGCCTTGACCACCATGCACAGGTCGGAGATTGATTGCGTCGGGTGATATTGAAACAGGAGGTGCGCGTGATCAGGCATGCACCGGGTCACGATAGACGTGTGCTTGTAATGGTTAAGCCACCAACAGATCATCGCCTCGACCTCCCCGCGCTATGCTGGGTGCATGAGGCAGCGTCGGTTCTTGACTGACCAAAGAAGTTGCATGTACGCGGGGGTGTAACGTCGAGCCATGGTGCTAGGTAACACAAAATGTTTGATCGTGAATCTTTTTCTCTGTTATGTCAAGATTGCCCAGCCCGCCCGCTGTCGGCCTGCGGCCTCGGCGTGTGGACTGGCCTCGCTCATGGTGGACCTACCGGCCCACTTAGTACGCGAGCACTACGCAGTGGGCCGGTAGGGCCGCCATGAGCGACGACGGATAAGAGGGGCCCGCTTGCGGGAGTTGCCTTGCCCTGAGTTGGCTGGGGAGGGGAAGCGAAGCGACCCGAGCCGGGCTGGGCGTCCTGAATATGACTTCGGTTGCAACCAGATCTCCTAGACCCCCACGTAAGTTTACGCCACCGGTCCCTCACCCCGCACGCCTTTCAACATTCTAGCCTTTGCTCCCTTCACCACTGGCCACACCCCAGCCCGCGCTCCGAGAAGAACTCTCCCGACTACAGGCAGAGCTATCGGATGTCGAAACCAAGACCCGCAGCTTCGAAGCCCAACTCCGCGCAAGCCTCGGCGACCTGATCGTCGAAACACACGAGCTCTACGCCCTCTACAAACAGCAGAAGGCGGCCAAGAAAAACCAGCGCCTCGCGCAGAAAAAGCGAGGGAAGAACTACCGGGAGGTGGCCGGATTAGTGCGAGTCGAGCAAGCGCCTGCCGCCGCCGTCGAATCCCTAGAGGATGCGCGGGAGCGGAAGCGCCTCTACCGTGAGGCGATGCTGCACGTCCACCCGGATAAGTTTTCGATGCGCGAGGACGAGTCCGCCGCCGCGACGGAGGTGACGGCGCGTTTGATCGAGATCTACCAGTCGGAGAGTCTCCAGACCCTGCGCGCCTACCACGCGCACATCTTCGGCGGCCAGGCGGGCGTCACGCTCGGGGCCTCGGCGGTGGCGGTGGAGGTTTTGTCGAAAGACGACTATTTGGCGCAGGAGATCGCGCGGGTGCGGGAAGAATTGGCGGCGGCGAAGGGGCGGCATTTGTACGGGGTGCTCTCGACGTACGTTGATCCGCTCACATTCGCGGAAGAGTTGCGGGTGTACTACGAGGACCGGATCGCGCGCCTAAAGCGGCGGACGCGGACTGGGTGACCTAAACATTTAGGGGTCGCCTCCCACCTCGCGCTCGGTAAACGGCTCCCGCAGGCGCGGCGCCTTCCCGTTGGCGTGGAAGTACGACAAGTGGGCAAGTTCGTGGGTGTGGGGGGCGAACCAGTACAAATACTCGTCCTCGTGCATGTCGTGCCCTTCGTGCCCGGGGGCAGCCGCAAAACTCACCTCCACCTGGTCCAGCGCCCGTCCCTTAATCGTGTCCCGCCCGATATAGCGCGCCACATGGGGTCGAGCAGGGCCCACGGCAGGAAGGCGAATTAGACGACGCTGTTGGTCGACGCGCTGTACGCCGCGGCCTTCTTCTCTTCCAGCGCTACCTCGACACTGTTGGCGAAGCGGACCAAGCCGTCGTTGTGCAGCACGTCACGCATCGTGTCGAGGGTCGTGGTGTCGATCCACCAGCGCTCGTAGGCGAAGGCGCAGCCGGTTCGCTGGTAGCGGTATATGCGGTCGCGGAAGCGGAATTCGAAGGCGGCTTGCGCGAAAACCGGCAGGTTGTCTTTTAGTAGTGCCTTGTGGATGATCTATTTGGCGGCGGTTTGATTGGGGGCGAGGCCGGTGGT
>JBGTKC010000254.1:0-17330 GCA_041744755.1 Saprospiraceae bacterium | reverse complement strand
GCGCGTCCGCGCCGAGATCGGGCGCTCCGCCAGCGACGAGCCGCAGACCCTCGAGGAACTCGTGCCGAGCGCGCTCATCATCCGGGGCTCGGACTCCCTGCGGCGCTCGGGGATCCCGGTGACGTTCGAGGGCGATACGCTCTTCCGCGTGTACCGCAAGGTGGGCGCCTTCTCGCCCGAACAGCGCGCGCGCATGGTGTCGAACTCGATCCGCGAACTGGCCAGCATCTCGCGCGCGCAGATGGACAGTCTGCTGGTCGAGGAGGACGAGAGCGGGCGCTACAATGTCATCTATCAGGACCGCGTCATCAACTCCGTGAGCGCCGAGGACGCCTCGATCCTCGACACGAAGGCCCTCGCGGTGGCGACCCGCAACCGCGACATCATTGTAGCCGCGCTCATCCGCGACTACGAAGACCGATCGTTCCTGTCGACCGTGCGCGATATCGGTGTCTTCCTCGCCCTCACGGCCCTGTTGGTACTGCTGTGGTTCGGGATCAACAAGGTCTTCAACTTCCTGCGGATCGCGCTCCAGAAGCGCCTGAAGGTCTTTATGTCCCGCCAGCTCATCAGCGGGCAGAGCCAGCTGATGCGGCTCGTCAATCCGCGGGCGCAGATGAACGTCCTGCTCGCGCTGGTCAAGGGTCTGCGCATCCTGACGCTGCTGTTCCTGCTGTACCTGTTCCTCCCGTTTCTGTTTAGTCAGTTGAGCTACACCAGGGGTTTTGGCGAACGCCTCCTCGAGTACGTCCTCACGCCGCTGGTCTTCGTGCGCGACAGCGTCATCGGCTTTATCCCGGCGCTGATCTTCATCGTGATCATCCTCTGGTTGTCGCTCCAGTTGCTCAACTTCATCGGCTGGGTGGCCGGGCGGATTCAGTCGGGCGAACTCGCGATCGACGGCTTCTACAGTGACTGGGCCAAGCCGACGGCCAACCTCGTGCGCGCGCTCGTGGTCGTGCTCACGTTCGTGGTCATCTGGCCCTTTATCCCGGGGTCGGACTCTGACATCTTCAAGGGCGTAAGTGTCTTCGTCGGCCTCCTGCTTTCGCTCGGGGGTGCCTCCACGGTCGGCAACGCCGTGTCGGGCGTGATCCTTACCTACATGCGGCCCTTCCAGATCGGGCACCGGGTCAAGATCGGCGATACCGTCGGGGACGTGGTCTCGAAGACGCTGCTCGTCACCCGTATCCGGACCACCAAGAACGAGGAGATCACGGTCCCGAACGGTAACCTGCTCAGCGGCGGGATCATCAACTACACCGCCCTCGCCGACACGGTAGGGCTCGTCCTGCACACGAGCATCACGATCGGCTACGACGTCCCGTGGCCGCAGGTCCACGAGCTCATGCTTGCGGCTGCCGCCAAAACCCACGACATCGAGCGGACACCCGAGCCGTTCATCCTCCAGAAGTCGCTCCAGGATTGGTACGTCGAGTACGAGCTCAACGCCTACACGCGCAACTCCCACGGGATGCCACGGACGTACTCCAACCTGCACGCCAATATTTAGGACGCCTTCCGGGATGCGAATGTCGAGATCATGAGCCCGCATTATATGGGGATCCGGGATGGGAACGCGACGACGGTGCCGAGGAGGAGTTGATTGTTGAATTTTTGAAGGTTGAATTGTTGAATGCGCTGCCGCGGAGGGCGTGCTCGGTGGATGGAAGGGCGCGGTGCGCTCTTTCGGCCGTGGGGCACGTTGGGCCAAGCGCACTTGTACTACTGCGAATCGAATGAAAACTTCGTTCTCTAGGCGTCGGCCCGGCCGACTTGCACTGAAGTCATCTACAATGCGTTTGGCGGTTACGTATCGCGCCATTCCGCGGCATCGATCCGAAGTTGGCTGCAGCGTGCCTAGAGCCCCGACGATAGTCCCGATACTGCTTCTCCTTCTCCTCATCCCGCGCCCCCAGATGTAGCAACTCACGGAGGCCAGCGCCGTCGCACAGCACAGACTCGTCCGACCCGCGCCGTCGCAGGCCTACCTCCACCGCCTCTACCCCCAGCCCGACCCGCCCTTCGCGACCAGCAACACCGGCCGCCTTCACGCCTGCCTCGCGTACTGGCGCGAGCGACACCAAGGACTCGGAGTGCCGACTAGGCCAGTAACCCTTGGCTTCGTCGCGGAATACCGGCAGGCGCTGCGTAGGCGTAATCGGATCTCGATGCCTTGGACGTGCTATCGGGGACAGTGGAGTCCTGGGTGGTGGGAGTGGGGTAGTCAGCCTCCACCGGACTTATCGCAATTGAATAAATCCAGGCCCTGCAAGGGTGGGGGCGCTGCATCTTGAGGTCATGTTGTACCCGTCATAGCGGCGAATAGTTCAGTCGGCGCGGTTTCCCAGCGTAGGCCAGGGTTAACTCTGAATACGGGACATCTACGGAGTTCTGAATAAGCTGGCCAATCAGCGCAGCAGGGTCACCGAGCCGCTCTCTCGGTATTTGGTGCCGTCGGCGAAGCGCAAGCTCGCGGTATATGCATACACCCCAGGAGCGCACCCCTCTCCCGCCCAGGCGGTTCGGGCGGGGGAGCCATCGGCAGGCCGTGCCACCAGGCGGCCCCAGCGATCAAAGATCTGTAGCTCCTCCACCGCTACTAGTCCCGGATGCTCGACGGCCGCGAAGACATCATGCAACCCGTCCCCATTTGGCGTGAACGCCGAAGGAAACAGTGGATTTCCCGGAGTCTCGAAGGTGATCTCCTTGGAAACGGTGCTCACGCATCCACGCGAGTCGATCAGTGTAACGAGTAGCGAGCCAGCGAAGGGCGGTCGGAAAGCTAGCGTATCAGCCGTTGGCTCAAGGCGTAAGGTGTCGCCCCCGAGCGGGACGAAGCGCCAATCGCTCTCCCCAGGGGTGAACGGTCCAGTGGCCCTAAATCGATACCGCCCTGAGCTCCCCAAGGGTATCCGAGCCTCGCCGAAGAGTTGTACCGTTGGTTGGGGTGGTTCGGCAATAGTAAACGTGGCGGTATCGCCACATCCGCGGGCGTCGGTTAGCGTAAGGCGGAATACTCCTGCAGGTAAGGATCGAAGTTCTAACTCCGGATCAGACAAGTTGTCTATCTCCCGGAAAGGATCGAGTAGCAGTCCCCTTACGGGAAAACTTGCCCCTCGGAAGCTCAAGGCAACTGCGCCGTCGGTATACTCTGGGCAACTGGGTGAGGTGAGCGTATTTGTTTCGACTTCGAACTTAGTCGACAGCGGGATCGTGATCTCGAGTGGCTGCTCGCAACCCGCCTGGTTGGTTACGACCACGCGACTCATCGAACCTGCGGGTAGGTCGGCCCGCGCGCCGCCGGCGTCTACCCCGTCGCTCCAGGCAAACCTGAGTCGTCCCGCGGCGGAGCCTTCGATCTCGACTGAACCAAAAGCCTCACCACACTCGGGGTCGAACTGCACGACCGCGAGGTCATCGACGCCAAAAAATTCTACTACCGTCGTCACGACGCTGTCGCAACCGGCTCGCGAGACGTACGTCTGAATTATGGAGGTGTCCCGGCGGAGGGGCTGCGCCACTCCGGCAACCGATAGGCTATCGCCGGAACAGACATCGGCGTAGGTGAAGTTTTGCCGCAAGGCGTCCACTTCGACGACGGTGAACTTGACTACCGAATCACACCCAGACGCGAGTGGGTAACGCAGTGTGCCCGTCTGGCCATCGCTGAGATCGAATCCTTGATCACGGAAACGACTCCCTGCACAGATTGCCTTGCTTACCTCTGCCTCCCGCGGGACCGGCACCACCTCCACCCTGAAAGTATCGCGTAAGTCGACGTCGAAGCGCCGGATCGACACGTTGTCGAGACCAGTGGTTGTCGAACCGCTCGAAGGGCTCTCAACCGCAATACAGACCTTCACCTTGGCGCTCGTCTCGGCGCGCCACGTCTGCGTAAAGGTGCGCCAGGCGCAGGGGAAATTGTCGGTGCGACGTGCGGGGCCAAACGCCACGTCGTCAACGAACAGCCGTAGGCTCGGTAAGTGCTCGCGACCCATGGTCGTGGCGGTAAATTGAGCAGCGTATTCCTCGCCCGCGATCACGTCCACCTGTTGGCACCAGGCGCGCGCACTTCGGCCGCCCTCGACGTGGATGGCCATGAACCGGTCGTCGGGATCGAGCCCGAGATTAGGGCAGGGCTCATGGGCGCCGTCGAGATCTTCTGCGTCGGAAACGATGACGTAGGACCCCGGCGCAAAAGCTGGTGCGGCGGAGCGGACCAATTCAGACTCGATGCCGAGTCCACCGCGCGCGAAGGTGGGATCCAGGACATATTCTAGCGGCAAGCGCCGACGGGCGCGCACGGTGTAGACCTGGGAGCGGGCCGGTCGAATACTCGCGATCGCGCCCTGGGCGACGATGAAAGCTCCATCCGGGAGCCAGGAATACGATTCGTAGCCACCCGTGGCTCGTAGCTCGAAGTATGAGCCTTGGCACAGGGTGTGATCGGGTTGCTCTTGAGCCATCAACGTCGGCACGCCGAGCGTGAACGTGAACGCACACCAGCACCAATAATAGTAACAGTTTATACGCAGTGATACGAGCATGCAGCTTCGGATGTATAACGTGCCGTTGAGACGGGTACTAAGGCGGTCTACAGCGTCTTATAAGACGTAAGGGCACCACGATCTCTCGGGGTGCCCTTACGCGACTGGCTTAAGAAATCGGAATCAACTTATTAGTTGTATCCTGGATTTTGAATGAGCGCGCCGTTAGTCAGGTCGATCTGGTTCTGCGGGATAGGGTAGTACTCGTCCCTACCGGCCACAAATTT
Organism: Saprospiraceae bacterium; assembly: GCA_041744755.1. Lineage (GTDB taxonomy): Bacteria > Bacteroidota > Bacteroidia > Chitinophagales > Saprospiraceae > CALDTK01. The sequence continues at coordinate 12,553 of JBGTKC010000254.1, read as the reverse complement.
CGCACCACCTAGCGCGTTATTAAGAAATTGCGACTCAAAGGTAAGATATTCGTTTACCTCTTCGGCAGCAACGCCCCAGCGCACCAAGTCAAAGAAGCGGTGACCCTCGCCGCTGAGTTCGAGCTTCCGCTCGAACCGCAGAGCCGTACGTGCGGCCGCCCGGTCCGCGAAAGGTGAATCGTAGGTCGAGATGACGTAATTGGCTGCCGGCGTGGTGCCATCGGCTTCGAATACGAATGAGTCCGCAGCTCTGTCGCGGACGAGGTTGATGAGTTCGCGGGCTCGCTCGAGGCTTCCGGCCGGGTCCTCGATGTGGGCTTCGGCAGCCATGAGGAGGACATCAGCAAAACGAATAACATTGTAGTTCATCGATGAGTAACCCCTCGTCCAACTCGAGCCGTCGGAAAGAGTGTTTTCCTGGGACTTGTAGTAGATGAATTTCTTCGGCGAGTAAGGCCCGCCGTTGGGTTGGTTCCGGATCCAGGCCTGTCCGGGGTGGTTACCCCAGTCGAGGTAGGGGATGCCACGACGACCGATCGAATGATCGATCCGCGGGTCGAGCCTTCCGTTGTCTTCGACGTAGGTGTCATCGGTGCTCGCGAGCCCGAGATCGGTGCTGATGCGATTGCTGGGAGCGCGGTATGACTCGTCGAGCAGTGGTAGGCCGTCGGCATTGGTGCGGAAGCTCGACGCGAGCTCGATGGTAGGCTGAAAAAACCCACAGCAGTTGCCTGGACCGCCGGCGCCGGTGTTGTGTGGGTAGTTGAGGTCCCACTGGGGGTTGGCGTTGTTAGTCGAACCTGTGTTGGCGGCGGCTTGGATCGCGAAGACCGACTCCGAGGAGTTGTCGAACGCCGCGTTGAAGGCCTGCGAATACTCAGGAAGGAGTTCGTACTTTTTACCATCGGAGGTGATCCCGTTCGCAATGACATCCTCGAACGTAGCACGGGCCTCAGCGAATTTACCCGTGTACAATTGAACCTTGCCGAGGTAGGCTTTCGCGGCCCACTTGTTAGCGCGCCCGACGGCAGTCTGCTGAGCGGGCAGACCATCGACCGCTGCCTGGAAGTCGGCTTCGATTTGGTCCCAGACCAAAGTATTGGGAACGTTGGCAATCTCCTCGGCGTCGGTAAGCGTGAAGTCGATGAAGGGCACCTTATTGAAGGTCTGCGCGAGGTTGAAATAAAAGTGGGCACGGAGAAAGCGCCCTTCAGCAATCGCTATAGCGCGAAAGTCCTCGGTGACGGTAGGATCCTTGGAGTCGGTCGCAATCCGGATGGCCTGATTGGCGCGCACAACGCCGTTGAAGCTCCCAGACCATTTGTCGGATGGAGCACCATCGGTAGTCTGCAACTCGAAGCGCTGCACTGGATTGATCGACGCAAAGTCTCCCGGGTCGGTACCTTTGGTGGCATCCCCGGCGCGAATTGAGCCGTGGACCCAGTTGTCGGTGCTCCCGAGGCGGTTCCCCCGCCCGTTCATCTGCGCATAAGTGCCGATGAGGAGATTGAGGATTCCTGCCCGCGACTCTACGACGGTTTCACTGAGGACCCCGGTCGGGGCTACCTCAGTGAAATCCTCGCTACAGGCAGGGAAGGTGAGCACGGCGCCAGTGGCCGCGACGCCCCCGATCAGGGTGGCGATTTTGATTAAGTTTCGCATGTGAGATTATATTTAGAAGCCGAGCCCGAGCCCGAAGTTAAAGGAACGAGTGACGGGATAGTTCCCGACGTCGACACCGAAATCGGTATCGGCCGAGCCTCCGACTTGTGGGTCGAGGCCCTTGTATCCGGAGATGGTGAAAATGTTATTCGCCGACACGTATACGCGCGCCCGGGAGAACACACCTCGGAAGGCCGCCTGGGGTACGGTATATCCGAGGGTGATGTGACGCATCCGCAGGTAGGAGCCATCCTCAACGTAGAAGGAGTTGATCTGCGTATTTGTCGAGAAATTAGACACGTTCTCAAAGACCGGTATTTCAGCGTCAAGGTTGTTAGGAGTCCAAGAGTCCTTGACGCGCGTGCTGATTGCCGCTCCGGGGAAGGAAGGGTAGAAGTCGGTAAACCACTTCGAGAAGTTGAAGATCTCGTTGCCGAGCGAAGCGTAGAGGAAGGTCTCTATGTCGAAACCGGCGTACGCGACGCGTAGGTTGAGGCCCCCGGTGAATGTCGGGATAGGGTTGCCGATTACCGTGCGATCAGCCTCGTTGACGATGCCGTCGGGGCGGCCTGTTAGGTCGCCCTCTTCGTTGCGGCCGTTAATGTCCGCGAACTTGAAGCGCCCGGGGGCTGCTCCGGACTGCGTGGGAGAATCGGCAATGTCGGCGGCGTCACGGAACAGGCCCTCGACCTGATAGCCGAAGAAAGTCGACATCGGTTGGCCGACGAGGTTGCGTACTGGGGCCCCGATCCGCGTGCCACCAGAGTTAAAGAACTCAATGTTCTCCGCTAGTTCGACGACCTCATTGCGGAGGAATGAACCGGTGAAAGTGGCTTCGTAGCTGAGCTTCTGCCTCGTATCGCGGAGGGTCAACTCCAAGTCGATACCCTTGTTGTCGATGGTGCCAACGTTAGCGAAGGGCGCTGTCGATCCGCCGCTCACCTGATCGGGAAGTTGCTGCCGGATGAGGATGTCGGTGTTGCGCTTCTGCCACACGTCCACGATGAAGTCGATCTTGCCATTGAGCAGCGTAACCTCTGCTCCGACGTTGGCCGTCGTGCTAGTCTCCCACTGCGCACGGGGGTTGCCGATTTGCGAGCGGAAGAACCCCGTCTGCACGGAGGTACCCGTACCGTTGATGTCGTAGGCGCTGGCGCCAAGCGTACCACCGTAGAGGTTAAAGCGGTTGAGCGAGGAGACTGCATCGGAGTTGCCGATCTGGCCGTAGCCACCGCGAATCTTGAGGTCGGACAAGAACTCGTTCGGCTGTAAGAAGTCCTCGCCGGTTAAGCGCCAGGCCGCCGACACCGATGGGAAGACCCCCGTGCGGTTGTCCGGGTCGAAGGCTGAGGATTTGTCCTGGCGCACGACGCCCGTCAGGTAGTACTTCTCGTTGTAGTTGTACTGGACCTGGCCGAAGACTGAAGAGTAGCGCACGCCGTTGAAGCGGTTGGAGGACACGAACGGGTTCGACACCTGCCGGATGTCGACGAAGTCTACGTTGCGGCTGAAGGGGTTAATCCCGCTCGAGTTCGTGTTGTAGTTCGTATTCACATTGACGGCCTCGTAGCCGACCAATCCGCGGATGGTGTGCGCGGCGCCGGCGCGGAAGTCCCAGTTGAGCGTATTGGTGAACTGCCAATTGTAGCTGTTCCCGGAGTACTCCCCGTATCCGACACTCGCCGAGTTCTCGGAGTCTTCGTAAGTCCGGCGCGAGAAGAAGCTCCCGGCGTAGGTGTTGTACCGGCCGCCGGCGAGTGTGCGGAAGAACAGACCCTTGACGATGTCGACATCGACGTAGACATTACCGGTTCCGCCGACGTTGCGGTTCTTGTCATCGACGCGGGCATCGCGCTGAGCGACGACGTTACGTGGGTTATTAAATCCACTCACGCCCGTTCCAGCGTAGCCCCCAAAAGAATTGTATACCGGGATCACTGGCGCAAGGCGGAAGGCCGTGAGGATATCGGACTCTTCGTTAGCGATGCCGGCGCCGCCGCCGCCGCCGATGAGCCCCAGCGTGGACCCGTACGTGAACTGCAGGTTCTCCCCGATGCGTACGCGGGGGATGATGGTGAACTCGGAGTTCGCCCGGAAAGAATAGCGCTCAAACTCCTGGTTGCGTAGGATCCCATCCTGGGTCTGAGCATTGAAGCTCAGGTAAAATTGCCCTTTGTCTGTCCCGCCCTGGAAGCCAAGGTTGTGACGCATGATGGGCGCCGGGTCCGTGACGGCATCATACCAGTCGGTACCGGCCTTGTTGGCGGGCACTACGAGGTAGATAGCACCCTTTGCGTAATCATCATTGTACTTTAAGGCCTCGGCCGCGAGGTCGACATTCGCCGCGCTCACGCCCCGGCGATTACCTACGAGAAGGTAATCTGGAACCGTAAACTGCTTGACTTTCTGCCCGTACTGTGGGTGGGAGAAACTGGCGGTGTCGGGATTGGCGCCACTGTTGGTGAGTTGGTTGCGGAAGGCCGTGAGCGTGTAATCGGCCTGCTCCTGCGGCGTGAGGATAGGCTGGCCACTACCCGGGAGCGTAGTGCCGACGAGTAGGTCGTAGCTCACGCGCAAGCCCTGGTCGCGACGCCCTTTCTTGGTCGTGTAGACGATAACACCGTTGGCGCCACGCGCACCGTAGATCGCTGCGGAGGCGGCATCCTTGAGGATGCTCGTCGTTGCAATATCGTCGGGGGCGAGGAAGCTAACATCATTGGTCTGAATCCCGTCGACTACGTACAGTGGAGCATTGGAGTTGAATGACCCGAAACCGCGGATCCTGACTTTCGAGGTCGTGCCCGGCTGTCCGTTCGTGATCACGGTCACGCCCGAGGCCCGACCCTGTAGTTGCTGCTCGACGTTGCCCGACGGAATCGCCTGTAGCTTTTCGGCGTCGATCGTGGCGATGGCCCCGGTGGCGTCACGTTTGGTGCCAACGGAGTAGCCCGTCACCACTACCTCCGAGAGGGCGACCCCCTCGCGGAGCGCGACGTCGTAAATCGGGGCTCCGGTCAAGGGGATTCGCTGTACGTCGAACCCGACGTAGGCTACTTCTAAGAAGTTGCTATTCGGCGGCACGGTGAGCGAATAATTGCCGTCGATATCGGTCACGGTGCCGACAGAGGTGCCGGCTACCATCACGGTCGCCCCGATTACGGGTTCCCCGGCGTCGTCCCGGATGGTGCCGGTCACGGTTTGTTGGGCGAACCCTACCACCGCGAAGCACACCCAGAACAGTGAGAGTAGTAATTTGTACATGTGAGAGACTAGTTTGTAGTTTAGGACGCTAAGCTAGTTGGCTCCTCACACTTTCACGCAGGCGCCATCAATTTCTCCGAGAAAAAGTTCAACATTGTACTGTGGAATCCACTGAGGCCTATCGATAGCCTCCCTCAAGCCGCCTCCCGCCACGTGGAATTCCGATCGCGCACGATCGATTCGCCGATCATGCTCGTCCTTTCATGAGCATAGCGTCCATATCTTCGTGCCGTAGATGTCAGACCTCCGCACTCGTCCGCTCCTGTCCATTAAAACCCTCCGCGAGCGGCGCCTCTATATCGCCCCACCCTTCGACCGTGGCAATCCAGTTGCGCCCACACTCATTTTCGCAGCCTTGCTATCTGTCGCGCTACCCGCTTGCCGTCTGGATGGGGGTGGGGTACAGCCGACCGACCCACGTTTCGCCGAACTCTCGCCCGCAGCCACCGGACTTCACTTCGCCAACCGGATCCTCGAAGACGACACCTTTAATATACTGGCGCTCGAATACGTCTACAACGGCGGCGGCGTCGGCGTCGGCGACTTCGACGGCGACGGACGCCCGGACCTCTACTTCACCGGCAACACCGCTCCGAACGCGATGTACCTCAACCGCGGCGACTTTCGCTTCGAGGACGTCACCGAGCGGGCCGGCGTCGCTGCCGCCGACCGCTGGAGTTCCGGAGTAGCCGTGGCCGATGTCAACGGCGACGGCCTCGACGATATCTACGTGTGCGCCACGGTCCTCCGCCCCAATCACCGTCGCGCTAACCTCCTTTATATTAACGAAGGCCCCGGAGACAAGGGCGTGCCCCGTTTTCGCGAAAGCGCTCAAGCCTACGGTCTCGCGGACACCTCCCACACCACTAGCGCCGCGTGGCTCGATTATGATCGCGACGGTGACCTCGACCTGTACGTGCTCGTCAACCACATGGACGACAAGCGACTCCCAAACCGCTTCATCCCCCGCGTGACGGACGGTTCCTCGACGCGCAATGACAAACTCTACCGCAACGACGGTCCGGGGCCCGCGGGCCATCCCACCTTCAGTAATGTCTCCCGGTCGGCTGGGATTGGGGAGGACGGGTACGGGCTCGGGGTGGTGGTCTGCGACCTCGACGAGGACGGTTGGCCCGACCTGTATGTGACCAACGACTATCTCAGCCCCGACCTCGCGTGGATGAACCAGCGTGACGGCACTTTCCTCGACCGCGGTCGTGCCCTGCTGGGCCATACGAGCTACTCAGCTATGGGCCTGGACGCGGCCGACCTCAACGGCGACACCCGCGTGGACCTCGTGAGTCTCGACATGCTCCCGGCCGACAACCGTCGCCGCAAGACGATGATGCCGGCGGCCAATTTCACCACCAAGGTCAATACCGACCTCCTCGGGTATCCGTATCAGTACATGCGCAACACCCTACAGCTCAACCGCGGCCGCCTCCGCCGCGGGGATCCCCTCCCGGTCTTCAGCGAAATCGGGATGATGAGCGGGATCGCGGCCACTGACTGGAGCTGGAGCGTCCTCGCCGCCGACCTCGACCTAGATAGCGACCGCGACCTCCTCGTCACAAACGGCTTCCCGCGAGACGTCACCGATCTCGACTTTACCGACTACTCCAGTCAGCTCGGGGCCTACTCCACGCCCGTGGAGTTGCGCGATAAAATCCCGAGCGTAAAGGTGAGTAACTACGTCTTCGCCAACGACGGACACGCAGTGCCCCAGTTCGAGGACGTGACTCAGGCCTGGGGCCTGGCGTTGCCGTCTTTCTCGAGCGGCGCGGCGACCGTCGACCTCGATGGCGACGGGGACCTCGACTACGTCGTTAACCGCATCAACGACTCAGTGCTCGTCTACCGCAATGACACCCGCAGCCCGGGGGCCCTCCCGGGAGGCGACCTCGCCCAACCGCACTACCTCTCGGTCCGACTCGTCGGCGCGGGCGCCAACACCCACGCCCTCGGGGCTACGGTCACGGTCGTGTCCGGAGGCCGGCGACAGGTCGCCTACCAGAGTCCCTACCGAGGGTATCTATCGAGTGTCTCGACGGACCTCAGCTTTGGCCTCGATTCGATCGCCCTCGTCGATACGGTGATCGTCGCGTGGCCGAACGGGCGACGCACGGCGTCCACGCGGGTGGCTGCCAATCAACTACTCCGCGTCGAGGAGGCTTCCGCCAAAACCTTCCCCCTAGCCGCGGTGGGAGAGCCGGCAGTGCCCTACCTCTCCGAACTTACCGCCGCACTCGGCCTGGGCGCGGTGGTCTACGAGGACGATCTCTTCATCGATTACAACCACCAGCGTCTCCTCCCGCATCAGCTCTCGCAGTTCGGGCCCGCGCTCGCCGTCGGGGATGCCGATGGCGACGGGCTGGACGACCTACTCGTCGGCGGGAGCTTCGGGCGCGCCGACCAGCTCCTCCTCCAGGGGCCGGACGCGCGCTTCCACCCCGCTCCTCCCCTGGCGCTACCCAAGTCCGTCGCGGGGGATCCGGTAAGGGGCGAGACCACGGGGGCACTCTTCTTCGACGCCGACGGCGACGGTGATGAGGACCTATACATCGCGCACGGGAGCGTCGAGGCGCCGCCCGGGCACCCGACCTACCGCGACTGGTTCTACCGACAGACCGCGACAGGGCTCATTTTAGATACCGCCGCACTCCCGCCGCTCGCGACCGCCAGCAGCTGCGTACGCGCGGGCGATATCGACGGCGACGGTGATCTCGACTTATTCGTTGGCGCTCGCTCGGTGCCGGGGCGGTTCCCGATCGTCGAGCGCAGCGCGCTGCTAATCAACGACGGTACGGGCCGGTTCACGGCCGCGAGCGCACCCTGGCTCGAAGGAGTCGGAATGGTCACCGACGCTGTAATCGCAGACTTCACGGGGGACGACCGTCCCGACATCGTCATTGCCGCGGACTTCGGTCCGCTACACCTGGTGGCCGGCGGGCCCGACATCGCCACGAGCGCGCGTTTGCGCCTATTGGGTCCGGCCGCGGCCGGGCTCTCCGGCTGCTGGACGAGCCTCCTAGCCGCCGACCTCGACGCCGATGGCGATCTCGACCTCGTAGCGGGGAACCTCGGCCGCAATCACCTCTTCAAGGCCGGCGGACAGGACCTATTACGCATCTACGCCGGCGACTTCGACGGCAGCGGTGACGTCGACCTTCTCCCGGCGGCGCGCTTCCTCGGGGACGACGGCGCGCTCGGCGTGTTTCCCTACTTTCAGCGCCAGGAGATGGAGAAGCAGCTCCCGGCCTTCAAGCGGCTTTTCCCCAACCACCGCGACCTGGCAGCCGTCGGCGCCGACGAGGTCATCCGTCGACTCGGTAAGGTGGCGGATGCCACGGTCGAGGCCACTAGCCTGTCGAGCATCACCCTGCGCAACGATGGCCGCGGCGAGTTCAAGGCCGAAGATCTCCCGCGTGAAGCCCAGCTCGCACCAATCAGCGGGATGTCCGCTGCCGACCTCAATGGCGACGGTCGGCTGGACCTCTTGCTGAGCGGTAACGATTTCGGCGCTGAGCAACGCATGGGGCGCTCCGACGCCTTCCACGGCCTCGTCCTTCTCGCGGACGGCCTCGGGGGGTGGTCCGCCGTAGACTACGCGCGAGGAGGGCTCGCGCTGCCTGGCGACAGCAAGGCGCTTGTGAAAATCTTGCTCGCGGACGGTCGGTTGGCGTACGTCTCGGGTCAGAATGAGGGGCCGCTACGGGCTTTCGCCATAGCTACTGCCGGAGGAAGGGCGAGTGGCGCGAGCGACGCACGTTCCGCAGCGCAATTTCAGAAACGCCGAAGCGGTAGTGCCCAGGTTTTGACTCCGTCTGGAGTATTGGCCACGCCATACGGTATGGGGATGGGGAGTGCCAGTGGGCGCTACGAGCCGGTAGGGAAGCTGAGATAATGTGCGTCGCACGCCTCCTAAGCGTTCGTTTTCCCAGGAAGGTATGTTGTATCGCAGCGCCACCCCATCATTGACCCCCACCACAACTCCCGCCCCAACCCACACCACCGAGCGCGCGTCCCCGTACACCTCCCACGCCCGCCAATCCGTCGCGCTTCCCATCGATGAGCGGCTCATAGGCGTTCCTCCGGGCTGATCGGGCAACCCCGCGCGCAACCCCTCGCCCGCATGAGCCGTTCCACAGTCGAATGCCCCGCCTCCACGCCCTCTCCCTGCTGGCGCTCCTCCTGCTCCAAAGCCTCGGATCGCCTCTAGAACGGCACTGGTGCGGCGGCGCGATCGCGGAGGTGACTTTGTTAGGGGTCGATCACATGTGTTGTGCTGGCGCAAAAACGTGTCCCGCGGAAACGACTCTCGCGGGAATCGCCAAACCCCAGGCCCTGCATCACGCTACCGAGCGTATCCAAAGCGCCGAGCCGGATGACTGCTGCCTGGACGAAGTCCAATGGGATGTACAAAACGTGGTCGCCGCTAGCCAAAGAGCGCAGTTTGGTGCGTTAGTAGCTGGAGTTGCTCGGCCTCACACGCCGAAATCGTGGATCGGGGCCTTCGCCTTGGAAGTCCAGCTTTCGCTGACTAGGCAGTGCGGCCGCCCGATGGACGGTCACCCGCCACTTACTCGCGATCAGTACCGCGCCTCCCTCCAGGTCTACCTCGTCTAGGAAAGCCATTCGCCGCGCCGCCGCGGCCACCGTGTGTTTCCGTTTCTTCTTGTTAGTAGATCTTCCTCTGTATTATGGCAAACTTTGCCTACGTCTCATTCTCTGGCGTCAAATCCTCGATTCGCCCTTTGATCAATTTAGGCTCAGCGATTGCGCTGTGTCTCGTTTTGGCGAAAGCTGCTCCCCTCAGCGCCCAAAACCCCACTGGCACCCTCGTCGGTACCCTCGTCGACGAAGCCGGCCAAACCCTCATCGGCGCCACCGTCCTCGCCAGACCCGGCCTCCAGGGCACGAGCGCCGATGTCGACGGCCGCTGGACCCTCACCGCGCCTGATGCCGACAGCCTGCAATTTAGCTACGTCGGCTACGGCACGCGGACGATCGCCGTTGGCGCGCTCCCGGCAGACGGCCGCGTTGTGCTCGGCGGCAGCCAGGCCCTCGACGAGATTGTGGTCGCGGCTCGCAAGTCGGGCACGTTTACCTCCGTGCTCGACCCGCGCCACGTCGAGACGATCACGAGCCACGAACTCAAGAAGGCGCCGTGCTGCAACCTCGGCGAGAGCTTCGAGACCAACGCCGCCGTCGACGTGAGCTACCGCGACGCAGCCACGGGCGCGCGCGAGATGCAGGTCCTCGGCCTGCGCGGCATCTACTCGCAGCTGCTCATCGAGAAGCGGCCGACGCTCTACGGTCTCGCTGCCCCGATTGCGCTCGACCTCATCGCCGGCACCTGGCTGGAGTCCATCCAGATCGGCAAGGGCGCCGCCAGCGTCCAGACCGGCCCGAACGCGCTCGCCGGACAGATCAATACCGAACTGGTCAAGCCGAGCACCTCGGATCCACTTTTCGTCAATCTCTTCGGCGCTGGTACAGGGCGTTTCGAGGCCAACGTGCACACGATGCACAAGTGGGACGACCGGCAATCGACTGGCCTGCTGCTGCACGGCAGCCAGAATCTTCAGTCGATGGACCGAGACCGCGATGGCTTCTACGAGCAGCCGGGGCGCCGGACGCTGTCGGGCATGGCGCGGCACTTCGTGAGTACCGATAAGTGGGCCGGCCAGGTCAATGTTTGGGGCGTCACCGACCGGCGGGAGGGCGGGCAGACCGACCACGCGGCCACTGATCTGCAGGGTCACGCCCACGGCGAGGAGCGCTACGTAATCACGCAAGCGAACGACAGGGTGGAGGCTTTCGCCAAAACCGCTTACCTCGGGTTCGCTCGCGCGCTCACGAGCATCGGGGTCATCGGCGGGGCGACCTACCACAAGCTCGACAACGCCTACGGACCGACGCGGCACCTCGCCGACCAGCGCTCGGGCTACCTCTCTACCCTCTACACGAGTTACCTCGGCAATACCGCCCACACCTACACTGTCGGCGGCACCGTGCAGGTGGACGACTACGACGAACGCCTGTCCGACGTGACGTACGACCGCACCGAGCGCGTGGCTGGTGCCTTCGCGGAGTACACGTACGAACGGCCCCTGGCCGACGGCCCGAACCGTCGCGCGGTGGGGCTTTCCGTCATCGGCGGCCTGCGCGTCGACCACCACTCGCTCGGCGGCTGGCAGGCCCTGCCGCGCGTCAACGTCAAGGTCAGCCCCGGTGGGAACACCGCCCTCCGCGCGAGCGTCGGCCGCGCGTACCGCAGTGCGCAGGTCATCGCCGAGAACATCCGCCTCCTGCCCAGCAGCCGCAACTTCCTCCTCGAGGAGCCGCTGCGACTGGAGACCGGCTGGAACTATGGCCTCGCCGTCACGCACAACATCGGCGAACCCGGTACGGAGCGCAACTTCCGGCCCAACGCCCAACTCGGGCTCGACCTCTACGCCACGCAGTTCGACAACATCGCCACCGTCGACCAGGAGACGACGCTCGGGTTCACCCGCGTCGCTAATGCCCCGGCACCCGCGCGGACTTACTCCGCGCTCGCGAGTCTGAATTTGGAGTTGCTCCAAGGTTTTGGCGTCAAGCTGGCCTATAAATACGTAGACAGTCGCCAGACCTACCTCGACGGCGTCGAGCGCCAGGTGCCGTACGTGGCCCATTTCCGAGGCCTGCTCGCGAGCGACTACGAGACCCCGAGCAAGCGCTGGCGCTTCAACGGTAACGTGCAGTGGGTAGGGCCGCAGCGGCTCCCTGGGCAGGACGCCTTCGTCGCGGTCGACGTCGCGCCCGCACAGCCGCTCGTGTTCACGTCGCCGAGCTTCGTGCTCGTCAACGTGCAGGCGACCTACGTCTTCAATGACTTCCTCGAGGTGTACGCCGGGGCCGAGAACCTCACCGATTACCGGCAGCGCCACGCCATCCTCGGGGCGGAGAACCCTGCGCAGGCGGTCTACTTCGATGCGAGCCGCGTGTACGCGCCCCTGGTAGGGCGGATGCCTTACGCCGGATTGCGCTACACGTTAAACAAAGACTAAAGCGGCCCGACGTTTGTGGCCCGTGCCTTAGTTTTGGAACCGACAACTCCACCGCCCCTCAGATCACCCAATAATCATCTTACTTTGAAGCTCATCAAGTCTTCCTTCCTCCTCTTCGCCCTCGCGCTCGTCATGAGCGCGTTTACGCTTGCCAGCAAAACGGTCAAAATCCAGACGAACGCCGTGTGCGAGATGTGCAAGGACCGCATCGAGACGGCCCTTGCCGCCCTCGACGGCGTGGAGTCCGTCCGGCTCGACCTCACCACTAAGAAAGTCAAGATCAGCTACGACGACGCCAAACAGAGCGAGGCCAGCCTCCGCATGGCGATCACGAAGATCGGCTACTCCGCCGAGGAACTTCCCGCCGACGCCGAGGCCCAGTCCGCACTTCCGGGCTGCTGCAAGGCGCCAGAGGATGGCGGCAAGGGTTGCCACGGCGATAAGAAAGCCTGAGCCCCTCCGGCGCCGTAGCGCCGCCGCCGGCCACACCTCATCGCCGAGTTGCGTGAGATGTGCTGGCGGCGGCGTAACTTCGCGCTCCCGTCGCCGTTAAGGCATCGGGGCGTAAATCTCCAACC
>JBGTKC010000253.1:0-3634 GCA_041744755.1 Saprospiraceae bacterium | reverse complement strand
AATCCAGTCTACCATCAGGGCCAAGGTGGATAACGAAAGCCCCGACTTATCCCCATCCCCGCCCCTTCCTTTGGAAGTCAGCCAGCGGGCGCTGTATGTTTCGGCCACTTACAAGGTATTGAGGATCAGGGGATAACCCTTGTATCTTTTCCACATCGTATAGGTAAGCCTGCTCTCGCCCACAAACCCGCCGTATGATCCGTGTCGCCGTCCTGCATCCCGATATCGTGGTGGCGCGCGACCTACAATTCCAGCTCCGCAGTGCACTAGACCTACAGGTGGTACACGTGTCGCAGGAGCGGCAGCACATGCTCGAGGGACTCACCCCCCTCGAGGTCCGGGCCGTGCTCATCGGTGCGCACTTCGAGGGCGGGGAGTCGTTTCCGGTCTGTCAGGAGGTTCACCTGTACTCGCCCCGCACGCGTGTACTGGTCTACGGCAGCACGGACCTCGTCGTGCAGGCGAAGCGAATGCTGCACCGCGGGGCAGCCGGGTGCGTGCTCGACGACGACGGACCGGAGCTGCTCCAGGAGGGGGTCCGCCTCGTGGGCAGCGGCGGCAGCTTCATCTCGACCGCGGCGGCGCAGTACCTCATTGGCCTACGCAGGGCGTACGACCCGAAGGTGGAGGCGCGCCCGTGCCCGAAGCTCAGCAAGCGCGAGAAGCAGGTCACGCGCGCCATCCTCGAGGAGCGGACCACCGCCGAGATCGCCGAACTGCTCAACATCAGCTTCGGTACCGTGGAGACCCATCGCCGTAACATACTCGCGAAGGTGGGCGCGCGTAACACGGCTGGACTGGTGCGGAGCTGCTATGAGATGAGTCTGCTGTAGGTGGTCGTATCCTAAGCTGAAGCGGGGGGCCCATTACTTACTGATACTACACCACAATCGGCACTTCTCGCCCGCTCTCGGCACTCTCGATGATGGCGCGCACGATGGCCACGTCGATAAGCCCTTCGCGGCCCGGCGCGATTAGCGACGTGCCGTTCATGATGGCGAGTGCGTCGTCGTCCATCTGGATCGACTGCTGGTTGGGCACCGGCGGACCGAACACCTTCCCGTCGGACGTCTTGCCCCGGACGCCCTGGTAGGGCTGCATCGGCTCCATCTCGTACCAGCCACCGGCAGCCTCGACGTGGAGGACGTTGTACTCGTTGACGACACTCGTTCGCCCACGGGCCTCGACGCCCCCGGGGAAGCGTAGGGTGAATTCCGTAGTGAGGTCGGTGCCGTCGGGGCGGTCCTGGCGCTTCTGCGTGGCGTTCACCACCGCCTCCGGGATCATCTGCGTACCGTAGCGCAGTCCGTTGATGGCATAAACGCCCATATCGTAAAGGGCGCCACCGCCCATGTGCCGTTGCCCGCGCCAGTAGTCCGCCGGGGCACCCTCCTTATTGCCGCCGTATCCAGCGTCGGCGCGGGCGGACTCGACGGCGCCGTAGGTCTTGGCTTTGGCGACCTGGATGAACTGCTGCGTATTCGGCTCGTGCATCATGCGGTAGCCGATGGCCAGCTTCACGCCGGCCGAATCGCAGGCGTCGATGATATCCCGGCACTCGGCTGGCGTCATGGCCATCGGCTTCTCACACCAGACGTGCTTGCCGGCCTTGGCGGCGCGGATCGCGAAGTCCCGGTGGGTTGCCGTCGGCGTGATGACGTAGACGACGTCAATGGCGTCGTCCTGCGCGATCTGATCCATCGTGTCGTAGGTGTAGCAGTGCTCGTCGGCGATGTTGTATTTCGACTTCCACTCGGGCAGTTTGTCGGGACTGCCGGTGATGAGTCCGCGAAGCTCGCAGTGCTCGGTGAGCTCGAGCGCCGGGGCGATCTGGCCCCTCGCGTAGCCGCCGAGTCCGAGGAGCGCGACGCCGAGTTTGCGGGTGTCGTCGCCGGTTTTGGCGGCAGCCGTAACAGGTGCCGTACTAGGTGCCGTAGTCGGCGTCTCCGACTGGCCGTTCGAACTCGCGCAGGCGATGAGGTTGGGCAGCAGCAGCGTGCCAGCGGCGGCGGCGGAACTCTGGCGGAGGAAGCGGCGGCGGGAGGACTTGGTCATAGGGATCAATTTTGGAGCGAGGCTACTATTGCTCGCTAGTTAAGGGCTGGATTGCCAGCGAAGAGCTCCTCCTGCAACTCGGCCATCTCCTGGTCCCGACCGACCCCGAGGGCGGCGGCCAGCTGGCCGTCTTGGTAGTAGTAGGCGATGAAGGGTCCGGTTTCGGGACTTCCGTCAAAACGCACGTCGTGGTTGCGGGTGTGGTGGCCGACGTAGCGGAGTTTGCGGCCCCAGTGCTCCGACCAGAAGAAGGGAACGCTCTGGAGGTCGCGCTCGACGCCGGCCATGTTGTAGCCCGCAATCAGGCCCTGTTGTTGCGCAACGCGCCAGTGCTCGATGCGGGCGGGCTCGCCGAGCGGACCCTGCGGGAGGCGCGCGACATCGCCGGCGCACCAGATGTCGTGCCCGAGGTAGCCGTGCGCGTCGAGGTCGAAGCCGCCGTCCTCGCTGGCTAAGTCTTCGAGCAAGGCGACGTTCGGCTCGACGCCGACCCCGAGCACCACCACGTGGGCCGCGAGCCGCCGACCGTCCCCGAGCTCGACCTCCGACACCTCCCCGGCGCCGTCGCCGTGGATCGCGACGGCCGATTGCCCGAGGGCGAACTGCACGCCCTTTTCCTCGTGCCAGCTCCGGATGGCCTCGCCGACGCGGGTGCCTAAGGTTTTGCCGAAAGGCACCTCTTCCGGCGCAACCACCGTCACGTCGAGACCCTCGGCCCGGAAGGCCCCGGCCACCTCCATCCCGATGAAGCTGGCCCCGACCACGACGGCCGTCCGGGCTTGCGCCATCGAGGCCACGAGCGCTCGGGCGTCATTGAGACTACGCAGCGTGTGCACGCCTTTGAGGCTCGCACCCGGCATGGACGGTCGGCGTGGGGTAGCACCGGTCGCGACGCAGAGCTTGGTGTAGGCCAGCGTACTGCCATCCTCGAGGTATATGGTATTAGTGGTGTGGTCGACGCGCAGCACGTTGGTGGCCAGGCGCACGTCGATATCGTGGAGGCGGTAGAAGTCGGCGTCGCGCAGTGGCAGCTGGTCGGCCGTCTTCTGCTTGGTCAGGAATCCCTTCGAGAGCTGGGTGCGGTCGTAAGGTAACTGGTCGTCGGCGCTCAGCAGCACGATCGGACCTTTGTAGCCGGCCTCACGCAGGCCTTCGGTACAGCGCTGGCCCGCGGCCCCACCGCCGATCACGACGTAGGGTGCGCCAACGTCACGGCGGCCGCCCTGCTCCATCGGGTTGAGGACCTCCCCCGTGCCGACGCCGTGCTCCGGGAGCGTGACGTGGTACTGGCCGTCGCGGTGCTCGACGGGGTAAGTTTGGAGGGCATTGCAGCCCGGGGCCTCCAAATGCTGCCCGTTGCGGGCGTCGAAGCAGGCGTGGTGCCACGGGCACACAAGGCGATGGCCGTTGAGGGCGCCCTTGACGAGCGGTGCGCCGTAGTGGGTACACCTCGGGTGGAGGGCGTGGTAGTCGCCGTCGACGCAGGTCAGGAGGACTTCGGTACCGTCGAGGGTGATGGTGGCCATCTTGCCGTCGGCCGGCAGTTGATCGTGGTCGAGGGGGAAGGTGGGCATAGGGG
>JBGTKC010000252.1:0-2803 GCA_041744755.1 Saprospiraceae bacterium | reverse complement strand
GACGCCGAGTCGGTACTGCGCCGTGCGTCCGCCCACGCTGTCCGCCGCCAGGGCCAGCGCCTCGCCGAGCTCACGGATGCCGTTGGCGACGGTCACCTCCCGCAGCGCGGCCACGGCGTCCACGATTAAGCGGATGCCGCGGCGCGTGTCCAGCAGGTCGTCTCGGCGGTCGAGGCGGAGGCGTACGCCAAAACCGTTGCGCCGCGCGTCGAGGACCTCCGGGAGGCGCTGTGCGTTTCGCACGCGTACGGTGTCGAAGCCGAGCGCCTGCGCCACGCCCCCCTCGTAAAACAACTCGTACGCATCTGCGCCCCCGAAGGCGTAATTGAGCCCGGCCTCGTAGTTGACCCGCAGCCAATCCTCCTGCTGGCGGTACAAGCCAAACTCGACCTTGGCCCCGAAGGGACTGTCGAACAGGTACGGGTAGCTGCCCTGCAGTTGGACCTCGGTGCTCTGGGGCTGGAGGCGCTCGAAGGAGAAGAAGAGCCGCTCGCCGCGCTTGAGGGCGTTATCGAGTTCGAGGGTCGCATCGCCGGTGAGGAGTAGTTGGCCATTGTTGTTGTCAGAGTTCGGCAGGAAGCCTAGGAGGAAATCGAAGCGGCTCGTTTTGCGGGCACGCGCATCGACGTACACCACGGCCTGCCCCGACTCGAAGATGACCACGGGCTCGCGCAGCAGCTCTAGATAAGATAGCCCCTGCAGGCGCCGCCCGAGGTCGGCGATCTCGGACTGGCGGTAGCGGCGCCCTTCCTCCAGGCGGAGGTAGCGCGTCAGAAAGCGCGCGCTCACCGGCTCCTCGGCCGCGTCCCCGAAACGCACGCCCCCGTACGTCATTAGCGGCCCGCTCCACGTCGTGGCGCGACCGGAGAGCCGCTCGGCCGCCGTCGAGAGGCTGTCGAAGCGAACCTTGCTGAAGGGGTAGCCGGATTGGGCCCCGAGTCGGGAGTAGTCCCGGAGATCGGCATTCAACTTCGCGATCGAGCCGGCCGGCTGGAAGGCCTCCCGTTTCACGGGGCCGTGGACGTCGCTGGTGTCGACGGCCGCGCGGAAAGCGCCGAGCGCGTAGAGCGGCCCTTCGTGCGCGAGCAACACGAGCGTGTCCGCTCGGCGGAAGCTGGAGTCGACGCTGAACTCTAGGTACCCCTGGGCGCGGAGTTGGGCGGCGCAGATCGGGGTTTGCGCAGCGAGCGTCACCTTGGAGGCTCGCTCGGCGAGGCACTTGTCGAGGGCATCCGAGCCGGAGACGAGGTAGGGCTCCTGGGCGGAGGCGCCCACCGCCCATAAGACCGCCGTCCACACCATCGCCGATCGCCAGAGCTTACTCACCGCGCTAAGAACGGCCGTAAGGGAGGAATAGCGCCCAGCCAGCAAGCGAAGCGCGCGCCCGTATATTTCCCCCGTGCCTCCCAAACTCGCCCTCTCCTTCGCCGCCACCCTCCACCGCGCCGAGGCCGCCACCCCCCAGGGCACCGGGACCGTACTTCCCGTCCCGAAAGAAGTCGCCCTCGCGGTCCCGAAGCGCCCCGACGGCACCCGCCGCGTCTGGGTGGCCGTCGCCAAGCTCGAACCTTACCAGGCCAAGATCCAGGGCAACGGCCGCGGCGGCTACTTCGTCGCCGTCAACCAGCAGCGTGTAGCGGCACTCGAAGCAAGTTTTGGCGAAGGCCGTAAAAAGCCCGCCGACCAACGGACACTCAAGATCAAGCTCACCCCAGACCTAAGCAAGTATGGACTCCCCGTGCCCGTCGAGCTAGAACTCCTCCTGGCCGACGACCCCCAGGCCGAAGCCTACTTCGAGGCTCTCAGCCCCCAACAGCAACGGCGCATATTGTATGGCGTCGGTGCCCCAAAAGGCGAAGAGACTAGACTCCGTAAAGCCGTAGCCACAATTGAGTACCTCCACGCCGTCCGAGGCGTAGTCGACATCAAGGACTGGGGAGAGGCCCTGCGGGCGTAGAGGGCGTATGGCGCATCATCCCTCACCTTCGCCACCGCCCCCCACCACCGCCCGGATGATACGCCGTACTGGACGGCGCGCCTCCTGGTCCCCAACTCCTTGTCCAAGGCCCCCACCGCGACAGGCCATCCCTTAGTCCACCACCGTCACATCTCCCGTCAACACCGTCACCTCCCCGTCGAAGGTCTCGGCCTTGAGCAGCCAGGCGTACACACCCGGATTCACCTTGCGCCCGCGGGAGTGGCCATCCCAGGCCTTGAGCGGGAGGCCCCCGCCCCCCCAGTCGCCGAGGCCCTCGGAGAAATATACCAACCCTCCCCAGCGGTCGAAAACGCTCAGGCTCCGGAGTTCGCGGATGCTCGCGTTCGGGAAGACCTCCCAGAGGTCGTTAATGCCGTCGCCGTTGGGGCTGAAGACATTCGGGGCGTAGACGGGGTCGCGCTGGACGACTGTGATGCGCACCACTTTCCGCGCTACACAGCTGCCGCGCGCCACGGAGAGCTCGTAGGTGGTCGAGTTGAGGGGCCGCGCCCAGGGCGCCGCGAGGGCGGAGTCGGGGAAGCGCTCGTTCGGCACCCAGCGGTAGTCGAGATCGGCGTAGTTGACCTGGGACCAGAGTCGGAGGCTGTCGCCAAAACGTATGCTCGTATCCGGAAGGAGCCGTAGGTCGAGCGGGACGTAAGGTGCCAGTTCGAAGGTGGCGCTCGTGTCGCACCCGAAGGGCGTCGTCGCCGTCACCAGGTAGCTACCGGCATTCTGGATCGCGAACCGCGTGCCGCCGCCTACGCTGTCGAGCCCCGGCCCGACCACGCCCACGCGCTCGTCGTCCGCGCCGACGCGCACGTC
>JBGTKC010000251.1:0-11287 GCA_041744755.1 Saprospiraceae bacterium | reverse complement strand
ACGGCACCCGCCGTGAAGTCCCCGTACGCCGTCTCCACCACGACGCAGCGGCTCCACTTAGATTTATCCTTAGTGAAAACGATGTCGACGTTATTGAGGTCCTTGAGCTCCAGCGCATTGATAAGCTGCCCGGAGTTGACGCGGAGCATCGGCGTCAGGAAGGACAGGCCTCCCGCACCGGGGGCGGCAGCGGAGTTGCTGGCGGCGGTGAGTTTGAACGGGAGCCACTCCCCGTCGAAGCAATTGGTCAGCGATTGCGCTGGATCGAATTCGACGGCCGACGAGCCGAGGTCTTCCCCGTTGACGGTCTGCGCGAAGTTGAACAGCTGTGCCCCGCCTTGGAACTGCGCTAAAGCACCGAACTTGTTCGGGATCATCCTGTACCAGTTCGGCCCCTCCGTGAGTCGCTCGACCTCGCTCCCGATACAACCATTCGTACCCGCACGCCGGACGCCGGGCTCCTCGACCTGGCCTAAGCTGATCGAGAAGCCGAGTTTCCCGATGGCAATCTCGCTTAAGCTCGTAAAATCCTGGTCCTGGATGACGGTCGAATCGCCCTGCTCCGACTTGCGAATCAAGCGCCACGTGCCTCGTGGCGATAGAATATTGTCATCCATATTCTCATCGGAGAAGATGACCTGGTATACGCCGTCGCGTACGACGAACGGGTTGAAGACCCGGGCGCTGATCGGCCCCCGGCCCTCTTTGTAGGTCGGCTGCGGGCCCTGTTGATTCTCGAAGATCCGCGTCCGCTCACCGGTGGCTAAGTCGAGGAAGAAACTACTCGAACCTAGGCCGTCGAGTCGCTGCACCATGCCGGCTACGTCGAGGCCGTTAAGTTTCGTGTCGGTGATTGGGCGGGGGACCCCGGTGGTGGTCTTGACGTTGCGACGGCCCTCGAGGTAGGGCTTGGCCTGCCCGCTCCCACCCGGGACTAGCGGATCGAAATCCCGGTAGTTGTTGTAGGCGTAGGTAACTGCCTTGAAGTAGTAGGGAGTGTGGTTGCGGAGGCGTGGATTCGACTGCGCGAACTGGTCGACGGTCACGCGGAACACCGTCGATATCCCGTTGTCGATCGCTCCGGATTCGACCTGTGCCACGGGCTCGAAGACGGGCTTCCCGGGGTCGTTCGGGTTCTCGATCCGTCGCCAGTTATAGATCTCGCCGACGCCGTTGCGCAGGTCGGTCTGGAAAATCAGTCGTGCGTCGGCGGGGTCGTCGAGATCGGACACCTCCGGGCTGCGGAGCTGGTACACCTTGTAGCCCTCGAACCGGTAGAGAGAATCGCTCGCGCCGTCCGGGGCGAGCAGGTCGACCTCGGAGTAGCGCTGGAAGGCGTTGTTGGAGGTACGCTCGTCATTGGTGAGAACGAGAATGAGCTCCTGGTCGAGCTCGACGATGTCGATATCGGGGGCGTTGGGTCCATCGGTAATGTCGAAGCAGTTGTCGAACAAGTTCTGCGCGAGGTCGTCCGCGTCAAAGAGACGCGTCATGTCGGGGCAGGGGAGCCGTACGTCCGGCACCCAGGGCACGCCGATGATCAACTCGTTAACGGCACCCGAGACGAGCACAAAGGGGCCGGACGCCTGAATCGTGCGCCGGTCGCCCTCGCCGATGTTGTCGGCGCAGGCCGACCAAACGCCGGGGCCCCGGAGGTTCGGCTCGGCGGGGAATGCGTACTTCACCCGCGGCCCGGCGGTACGGTAGCCGTTGCCGCTGGCCGTGTAAGGCGTCCCGTCGCGCCACGTACCGCTGATCAGGTTGTAGAACTCCCCCGGGCGGCCGGCCGTCGGATCCTGCATTCCGGGGGGCACGGGGGCCGTGTCCGAGCTGCGCTGGAAGTACGTGAACGACGACATGCCCAACTCCTCGGTAATCGTGATGGTGTCTCCCTCGGAGTCGACGATCGTTCTGGCGCCTTTCGGACCGCGGAAGTAGTCGATCCCGATCATGGGCACCTCACTGCCGTAGGTCGGGGTCGACCCACACACCGAGCCCGTCGTACCGTCGACGGGGTCGATGTTATAGTAGTAGGCCAGGGAGCGGGTGGTGTCACAGCCCACGTAGTCATCGTCCGAGCACCCGAGGTCGGCGTCGACCCACATCGCGAAAAAAGTCTCGAAGAGATCCTCCTTCCCCCGGTTGATGAGCCGGTAGCGCTGGAACGTCATGTCGTTGAGCGCGTCGTTGGTCGCGTAGGCGAACGACTGCACCTGGACCTCCATCTTCAGCGCGTTCTCCCGCGTCGAGCCGGAGTTCTTGTGAAGGTTACCGTTGTCGTTATAGATCCAGAAGAACATCTCATCCGGGAATTGCGGCAGGTCGCGTTCAGCCGGATCAGAGTTGTAGTAGTCGGTACAGCCCTCGATCTCGACGGTGGGTATATCGCCCTGGAGAGGGTCGTACAGGTTGTCGCGATTGCCGTTGCCCCGGTCGTCGAAGTAGTCGAAAAACCCAGCCAGCGGCTCCTCGTTGTCGGGCAGCGGAAAGCGCGCGACGGACTCAAAGTAGGGGTTGCCCTTCGAGGGCCAGCCCTTCACGCCACGCGGGATCATGTCGGCGGTATATTCGATCTCGCCGGCGAGCGACGCCTGGAACAGCCGCTGGTGCTCCAAGATCTCCGAGGCGGTGACCGCGAAGATCGTATCCCAACGCGTGCACTGTGCCGCGGTCGTGATCCCCTCCGGGTCCAGCGGTCCGGGGTAGAAATCAAAATTACCCGCGCTACGGCCATATTGCTGAGCAGCCACCTTCAGGTTGCCGGCTGGGTCGCGGCCCCCGAGCCATACGGCGCCTGCGAAAATGCTCGAGACCTCCGTCTCGCCAGCGGCCACGTTGGGGACGATGTATTTCCCGTCACGCCCGTTCCACCAGACGTCACCGCCGGTGGTCAGCAGCGCCCGGACGTTATTGGTGTTCTGCGAGCGCGTCGAAGTGGCGTTGCGGCAGTTGTTGCGGTGCCCTAGGCCGCTGTTGTCCTGGACCGCCGCCGCCGTCGGTGCCCCGGGCGCGATGTCGGGAGCGCGTGCCAGGAGCTCGGCGGGCAGCGCGAGACTCGCCAGGAGCAGCACGAGGAAAAGGGAGCGTAGATTCATATCCGTGACGGACTAAATAGTACCGAGTAGGCGGTGATCAGAAAGAGAAGCTCGCGCCGACGAAAATCCTGCGCGGAAGACTGTAAAAGTCGGGATTCAGCAGCCGGTAGTTGTACAGCTGGATGTAAGCTTCTTCGTTTACCTGGGCGTCGCGGACGTTTTGTCCTAGGGGCGACGCGAGGAAGCCGTCGTCGTTGGGCTGTCCGCTGGCTGGATAAACGCTGATGATATTGCGGCGGTCGAGCAGGTTACTCACGCGGAGGTAGGCGTTGAGCAGCACGCCACGATTGCCGTTGGTCTCGGGGAAGAGGGTAAAGTCCCGGTCGACGCGGAGGTTGAGCGCCACGTTCCACGGGAGGCGCGCGCCGTTGATGTCGCCCTCGTTGACGCGACCCCCGAGGGCCGTCGGCGTGAGGAGACGAGTGTAGGGCCGACCGCTTACCGTGGAGCCGAAGAGATTGATCCCCATGTTCTCGAAAATCTGCTTGCCGAGGATCTCCGGGCCTTCACCCCGCCCGTACCGGTAGTCGACGCTGCCACTGACGCGGTGACGTTCGTCAAAACTCAAGGGGTAGAGGGTACGGAGGTTGCCGCGCGCTGCACTGCCACGCTGCGAGTTCACGTCCGAGCCCGTACCGTCGGCAAACTGCAAACCGTAGCTAAGGCGCATCTGGAAGGGTCCCGTCCGCCGCAGATCGTACGACACGTTGACGCCCTTCACCGTCCCGAAGTCCTGGTTGTCGTAGGTCGAGTACTGGTTCTGCTCCCCGACGGCGAAGAGGTAGGTCCGCCGCTGAATCATGTCGCGCATCTCGCGCACGAAGAAGCTCAACTTCAGGGCCGACGCAGCCGAGATACGCGTCTGGAAACCGGCCTCGTAGTCGACCGTGCGCGTCGGCTTCAGGTTCGGGTTGTTGAACACCGAGTTGCCGGCGCGCTTCGTAAAGTAGAAGTAGTCGATCGCCGTGGCCACCGTATTGCTGGGCGGGCGCTGCACGAGTACGTCGTAGTGCGCGAAGAAATTGGCCTTCTCCGAAATCGGAAAGCTGAAGGCCAGACGCGGCATCACGTTGATCTGCGCCTCATAATCCTTGAAGCTGGCGTTCGGGTCGAATTCGTCGCTCTGGATGTAGTTGTTGATGCTCGACGCCCGCGTGTCGACGTAGGCCGGGATCTGCGTGGTCGTGAAGATTTCCGCGGCGCGGTTGACCTGCCGACCGCTGGCCGTGAACCAGGTATCGTCCACGCGGTAGGCTTTTACCTCCTTCGAACCCTCCGACTCGAGGTACACCTTGGCACCGTCCGGGATATTAGCCGGCCGCGGGTTGTTGGTGTCATCGTTAAACTCGAAATTCTCGACCGTCTGGATGTCGTAGAGTTCGTACGGGTCCTTGAGGACTTTGGTGTTGGCGTCGAAGTAATCCACGCGCACCCCGGCCCGGAGAATAATGTCACGAAAGGTGAACTTGTCCTGCAGGTAGCCGGAAAAGTAAATTGGCTGGACGGGGGCCACGGGGAACGTCCTGATCCCATCGGCGTCCTTGGCGGTGAAGAAGTCCTCCCAGGCGAAGTTGCTCCCGACCTGGTTGCCGAGGTAGTCGTAGCCGTAGTAGTCGACGATGTCGTCGTTGGTGAGCTCCGGGGCGCTAAACAAGTCGAGCGAGAGCTGGTCGGGCGTCAGGCCCTGAACGTTGACGCGTTCGTTTGCCGCGAGACCTAGCTGGCGGCGGATCGCGTCGTAGAAACGCTCGTCTCCACCGGCGGCTGTCGTGGCGTACGGGTAGATGTCCACGGTCTGCTGGATGCGGCCGAAGGGCAGCACTACCGTGTCGATGGCGACCTGGCGGTTCGGGGCGGCGTTCGTGTCGAGTCCGCTCAGGCGCCCGTTCGCGAGCTGATCGGCCAGCAGCCACAGGCCGCGAGGGTTGAGGCGGTAGTTGCGGTTGATGCGCTGCTCAGCGAGGAACCCCACCTGTACGTTGTGGTTACCCTTATCGCTGCCCCCGGGCTGCAGGTCGAACTGCGCCTGGAGATTGAACGTAATCAGGTCATTCTGTGTCTTGTTGTACTGGTTGTAAATCTGTCCGATATTGGTGTGGAAGGTGTAGACCCCGTCGCTCACGAGGGTACTCTGCACACCGTTGGTGACGGGGTAGTCCTCAAGTCGCACGCCGTCGAGTGAGCTGCCGCCCAGGAAGTTGTACCGCGCCAGCACCGGGTTCTGCGTGCCCGGCGTAAAGCCGTTGAAGTTGATCCGGTAGTCTTCCTGGCGGAGCCTAACGTCTAGGTTACCGAACGAGTCAATCTTGATTACGGGCGTGTACGTCGGCTCGGAGCTGAAGTCGAACTGTCCGACGTAGCCGTAGTCGAAAAAACGATCCTTGTGCCGCGGGTCCTGCAGCAGCTGCGTGCCCCGCTGCCAACCGAGTTGAATTGTGTAAAAAGCATTGGAGATCAAGTTGTCCGACCCCGTGGCGAGCTGCGCGCCCTGGCTGCCGAGGCGGTGACGGAATCGCAGGTTGCCGCGTACGGTGTTGTCGAGGTCGAAGGGGTTGTTGTGTGCGTTCAGGAGGCGCCAGCTCGCACCCGAGCCGGCCCCGGCCCCGGGGGTGAACTGATCATTGGAGCGGCGGTAGGTGCCGCTCAGCGTAATGTCCATCGCGTCGTTGAGCCGTGCGTCGAGCTTGCCGGTGATGTCGATCTGGTCGAGGGCCTCGAAGGGCTCCGCGTCAAGGGTCTGCACCATGGCCGGCGTCAGGAAGGCGGCCCTCTGCAGGATGCCGCCGCCCGGCAGCGCGATCACGGGATTGGCTTCGAGGGCCACGCGCGCCGAGTCCGTGAGGTAGTATACGGGGGTCGCCGGCGGGTCGTCGTTCTGGTTGTAGGTGTAGCGGCCACTGAGCCGGAAGCCGAGGAGGGACTGCTTCCTGCCGTTGTCCAGCGTCCGGCTCAACAGCGGACCGGACACGTTGAGCCCCACCAAGTTGTTGTTGTACGGATCGAGGAAACTCGAGGTTTCCGCCTCGACGTAGGCGCGGTACTCGCTCGAGGGACCCTTGGTCGTGATCGAAATGATCCCGCCGCTCAGGTCCCCATACTTGGCCTCCACGCCCCCGGTGATTACCTGGATCTGGTCGATCTCCGTCTCGGGCACCAGCGCGTTGCCCGTCACGCGGATACCGTCGATGATGTACTGTGTCGCGTCAGTGCGCGCGCCGCGGATACTCACGGCGGAGTTCTCGTCGGCCGACGTAGCGCCGGCGCTGATGCCAGCAATCGCGTTGATACTACGGCTCCCGAGCTTGCGGACTTCGTCACTAGTGATGATGGCGCCCTGCGTAGTCTCGTCCACGGTCATCGGCGGGATTTTGTACTCCGTCACGAGGATCTCCGCGAGGTCGACTCCGGCCTCGAGCTGGAGGTTGAGCTGGTTCTCGCGCCCGGCGAGCACCACGAAGTCATTGATGCGACGGGTCGAGTACCCGATGTAGGAGAACTCGACGTTGTAGGTGCCCGGGTCGAGGTTGATGCGGTAGTTGCCGTCCAAATCGGTAACGGTGCCCGTCACCAGGCTCGACCCGTTATAGACTGCCACGGCCCCGTTGATCACCGGCTCCCCGGATTCGTCGATCACCTTGCCGAATATCGTCTGTTGGGCCCGTGCACTAATGAGACCGGTGAGGACTAACGATAAAGCGAGTAGAGTACGGATCATACGCGGGGGGTATCTAATCGAGCCTACGATCGCTCACTTTACAACGAGAGATTGCACCACGGCAATAATACTTCAGGCAATCTGCATCCCAGAGACTCCCGGAGTCTTTGCGTGCGGAACGACAGATGCCGAGCGCGTTAAGCGCCTTCGTTTACGATGAGCAAATCCGCCACCCTCGCGAGCACGATCTCCGCCAGGCCGTACTTGCTCTCGAGCGTCCACCCGGCCACGTGGGGGCTCATGACGACCTGATCCAGGCGCGCCAGACGCGCCATGAGGCTACTTTCTTGGGTGCTGTAGGTAGCCGGTTTTTCGTTCGGGAAGACATCGAGTCCCGCTGCCGCAACCCGTCCAGACTCCAGGGCCGACGTGAGGGCCTCGAGGTCGAGCGCGAGCCCG
Source organism: Saprospiraceae bacterium (assembly GCA_041744755.1). GTDB lineage: Bacteria > Bacteroidota > Bacteroidia > Chitinophagales > Saprospiraceae > CALDTK01. The sequence goes on along the minus strand of JBGTKC010000251.1, from coordinate 4,078 downwards.
CGCGAGGTGTTTAACACGATGCACCCGGGTCGCAGGCCGTCGATGCGTCTGGCGTCGAGGTAGCCGACGGTCTCCGGGGTTAGGGGCAGGTGGAGGCTCACGACGTCGGCTTTCGCCAAAACCTCCTCCGCCGAGGCTGCCGCCCTTACCCACGGCGTCTCCGCGGTGAAGCCCGCGCGATACTTATCGTAAGCGATAATCTCGCAACCGAAGCCGCGGAGCGTTTTGGCGAAAGCCGGTCCGGTGTGCCCGTAGCCAATGATCCCGACCGTTCGCGAGCGCAACTCCAACCCGCGCATCGCCTCCCGGTCCCAGGCAAACTCCCGCACCTGGCGGTCGGCCTGCCGCATCTTGGTGAGTAGGGCGAGCAGCATCCCCGTCGCGTGCTCAGCCACCGCCGGGGCGTTGCCCTCTGGGCTCGATATAATATCCACGCCGCGGGTTTTGGCGTAAGCCTGATCGACGATCTCCAACCCCGAACCGAGGCGCCCGACCCACCGCAACCGAGTCGCCGCGTCGAGGAGGTCGCGGTCGACGAGGATTTTCGAGTTGATGATCAGGCCCTCGTAGTCGCCCACGCGCCGCCGGACCTCCGCCAGCGTAATGTCGGGCTCGAGGTCGATGCGGTAGCCGAGGTCCCGGAGGCCTGTCGGCAACACCTCGTGCACGTCATCGGTCACCAGTACGCGTCCTCTGTCCATGGCGCGAAGGTGCGGCGGGGAAAACGTCTCCGACAAACCCGGAAGCGCCCCACACGTGGTCCCCTACATTTGCCGCGCCCACGACCGAACCTCAAACAACTTACACCCCGCCCGGAAACCCACCCCCATGCCCAAGGACACCTCGATTCGCTCGGTACTTATCATCGGCTCCGGCCCGATCATCATCGGGCAAGCCTGCGAATTCGATTACAGCGGTACGCAGGCGGCGCGCTCCTTGCGGGAGGAGGGCGTCGTCGTCGGACTGGTCAACTCCAACCCGGCCACCATCATGACCGATCCGCTTACAGCGGACTTCGTGTACCTGCGCCCGCTCACCGTCGAGAGCATCGACCAAATCCTCACCGAGCAACCCTTCGACGCGGTGTTGCCGACCATGGGCGGGCAGACGGCCCTCAACCTCGCCATCGAGGCCGGCAAAGTCGGGCTCTGGGAAAAGCACAACGTGCGGCTCATCGGCGTCGACCTCGCCGCCATCGAGCTCACCGAAAACCGTGAGGCCTTCCGGCTCCACATGGAGAGCATTGGGTTGAAGTGCGCCCCGGCCATGATTGCGAACAGCTTTCTGGAGGGCATGGAAGCCGCCCAGGCGATTGGCTTCCCGGTCGTGATTCGCCCGAGCTACACCCTCGGCGGCTACGGCGGCGGGCTTTGCTACGTAGAGAAGGACTACCCCGAGATGTTGCGTCGCGGCCTAGAGGCGAGCCCGACGCACGAAGTCCTGATCGATAAGGCGGTACTTGGTTGGAAGGAGTTCGAGCTCGAGCTACTGCGCGACGCGGCCGACAACGTAGTCATCATCTGCACGGTCGAGAACTTCGACCCGATGGGCATCCACACCGGTGACTCGATTACGGTGGCACCGGCGATGACCCTCTCAGACAAGGCCTACCAAGACATGCGTAACCAGGCCATCCTCGCCATGCGCTCGCTCGGCAACTTCGCTGGCGGGTGCAACATGCAGTTCTCGCAAAATCCCGAGACCGAGGAGCTAATCGTCATCGAGATCAACCCGCGGGTCTCGCGCTCGTCGGCACTCGCGTCCAAGGCCACTGGTTACCCGATCGCCAAGATCGCCGCGAAGCTCGCGCTCGGCTACCGGCTGGACGAGCTCAAAAACCAAATCACGAAGACGACCTCCGCCTTCTTCGAGCCGGCGCTCGACTACGTCATCGTCAAGATCCCGCGGTGGAACTTCGCGAAGTTCCCGGGGGCCGATCTGAGCCTCGGCCTTCAGATGAAGTCCGTCGGCGAGGTCATGGGCATCGGGCGCACCTTCCTGGAAGCCTTGCAGAAAGCGTGTCAGTCACTCGAAGACGGGCGCGCGGGCCTCGGGGCCGACAACAAGCCCTTCGTCCGCATCGACGACGTACTCGCGCGCCTCGAGGTGGCGCAGGACGACCGCCTCTTCCGCATCAAGGACGCCTTCGACCTCGGGATACCGCAGTCGACGATCCACAAATTAACCAAGATCGACCCCTGGTTCCTCGGGCAGATCAAGCGCCTCGTCGATGAGGAGGCCACCCTCACGAAGACGAAGCGTGTGACGGATCTGGACCACGCTTACATGCTGCGGCTCAAGCGCATGGGCTACTCCGACCTACAGCTCTCTTACCTCATGAATACCAGCGAGGACGAGGTGCGCGACCATCGTCTCAGCCTCGGGATCACGCGGACCTACAAGATGGTTGACACCTGCGCCGCGGAGTTCGAGAGTCACACCAACTACTTCTACTCCACCTTCGACGTCGAGAACGAGTCGGTGCGCTCGGACAAGAAGAAGGTCGTCATCCTGGGGTCTGGTCCGAACCGCATCGGGCAGGGCATCGAATTCGACTACTGCTGCGTGCACGGTGTGATGGCAGCGCGCGAGGCCGGCTACGAGGCCATCATGGTGAACTGTAACCCGGAGACGGTGTCCACGGACTTCGACGTGGCCGACAAGCTCTACTTCGAGCCGGTGTTCTGGGAGCACCTCCAGTCCATCCTCGAGCACGAGCAGCCGGAGGGCGTCATCGTGCAGCTTGGCGGCCAGACCGCCCTCAAGCTCGCCGAGAGGCTGCACGCAAACGGCTACAAAATCATCGGGACGAGTTTCGACTCGATGGATTTGGCCGAAGATCGCGGCCGTTTCTCGGACAGGCTCAAGGCCCTCGACATTCCCTACCCGCCCTACGGCGTAGCCGACGACGTGGAGCAGGCCATCAAAGTGGCCCACGAGGTGGGCTACCCTGTGCTGGTGCGCCCGAGCTACGTGCTCGGCGGCCAGTCGATGCGCATCGTCATCAACGACGAGGAGCTCGAGCGCCACGTCTTGAACATCTACAAGCACATGCCCGACAACCGTGTGCTGATCGACCACTTCTTAGACCGCGCCAAGGAGGCCGAGATCGACGCGATCTGCGACGGGGAAGATGTCTACGTGATGGGGATCATGGAGCACATCGAGCCGGCCGGCATCCACTCCGGTGATTCGGCTGCCGTGCTGCCGACCTACTCGCTCACCGTCGAGGAGGTGGCCACGATGGTGGAGTACGCAGAGCTGCTGGCGCGCGACCTAAAGATTGTCGGCCTCATCAACATCCAGTTCGCCATCCGAAAGGGGCAGGTCTACGTCATCGAGGCGAATCCTCGCGCGTCCAGAACGACGCCCTTCATCGCGAAAGCTTACCAGGAGCCTTACCTCAAGCACGCCACGCACGTGATGCTCGGCCACAAGAAGCTCAAGGACATCACCTTCGACCCGAAGCCGCAGGGGTTCGCGATTAAGGTGCCGGTGTTCAGCTTCAACAAGTTCCCGAACGTCGACAAGCAGCTCGGTCCGGAGATGAAGTCCACCGGCGAGGAGATCCGCTTCGTCAAGGACATCACCGATCCGTACTTCCGCAAGTTGCACAACGAGCGGAGCATGTACCTGACGCGGTAAAGCGGTCGGGCTGTACCTTTAGCGGCATGCAGACGCTCGAAGCTCAACGACCTATCGCGCTACCGCGTCCTTACGCGCTCTCTATCGAGAAGTACCACGCGATGGTGGCCTCTGGGGCGCTGACGGAGGATGATAAGGTGGAATTGTTGGATGGGCAACTAAATGAAAAAATGCCCACCAACCCTCCCCACGCTAGTAGCGTGTACGCTACCCGCCGACTCCTCGAACGCTTGATCGGCGATCGCGAGATGGCGGTGTACACAGAGCGGCCGATATCGCTACCGCCCCGCAGTGTACCTGAGCCTGATGTTTCTGTAGTCGACATGCGGCCAGATAATTATGTTCACGCGCACCCAACCGCCGGGCAAGTTCACCTCCTCGTGGAAGTCGCCAACGAGACCCTCCGTACCGACCGCAAAGTGAAATTGCCGCT
>JBGTKC010000250.1:0-15757 GCA_041744755.1 Saprospiraceae bacterium | reverse complement strand
CATCCAGGCCGGCTCAGTGGTGTCGGCGGCGGTGGCCGGGGGGAGCCTGCGCACCGGGGCCTCGGCGGCGGCTTTCGGGGCGGCGGCCGGGGTGGATTGCGACTGACAGGCGATGGCCGAACCGGCGATACAAATGGAGAGGAGGGTGCGCATCATACGGGGTAAACGTACGGGACGCCGCCCAGTGCTATCCCGCACGGCACCCGCGTCCGGGTTTGTCGGCGGGTGTGGGGCTGCGACGGTGGCGTTGCATCCCGCTGGCTCACCATAGCAAGAGTGCCCCGCCCCCATAACTTGGGAACGAGGCACTCGGTATACGTTCTGGCGCAAGCCACCTAGTCTGCACGGACCTAGCCGCGACCTGCCTTGAGGTTGATCACCAAAACCACCTCGTCGTTGATGAGCTTGTCCTGCGCGGTACCAATGAGCCCGGAGCCGTACTTAACGTTCCAGTCCGTGCGGTTGATCTCGAAGGGCGGGGTCGTAGCCGTGACGGCGTCGCCGGTGACGTTGACGTTGGCGGGGATCGTGATGCTCTTCGTGACGCCGAGCATCTCGAGGTTGCCAGTCAGTTTGTGGGTCGTGGTGGCGTCGCCGGCGATGGGCTCGACGCTGGTGATCGTGAATTTGGCCTGTGGGTGCTGGCCTGTCTTGAAGAAGTCATCTCCCTTGAGGTGACCCTCGAGCTTAGATTTCCCGGTGGCCTCGTCGAGGTCGGTGACCGTGAGCGAGGTCATGTCCATGACGAAGTCGCCGGCCGTGATGGCGTCCCCCTGGACGGCGAGGCGGCCCTCGGCAACGCCGATGGTGCCTTTGTGCTCGCCGGTGGGCTTGGCGCCGGTCCACGTGACGAAGGATTCGGCGGGGCTGACGTTGTAGACGGTCGCCTGGCCGACGGGGGCCGCGGACTGTACGTCGTCGGTGACTTCGACTTCGACACCTTCGGTGCTGCCGCCGCAGGCGGCGAGGAGCGTCCCGGCGACGAGGAGGGGGAGGATGTTACGGTTCATACTAAGGGGTTTGAGTTTGGAGATTTGATGTATATACATCTATTAGGCGGTTTGGTTGCCGCGTTGCAAAAATGGGCCGAAAATATTTGGTCCGCGGGTGAACACCGGGCACGAGGGCGGTAGTAGGTTTTGGCGGAAGCCCTCGATGGGGGATCGCGGTCTGCGTAGAGGAGACTGCCACGCCCGCTTCGCGGTTCACCATGACGAGACGGCACGCGAATCGTGATCCGCGTTAGGCGAACGCCGCCTCCGCGAGGCTTGCGCCCCTCGGCGCCCGCAGGGTCCGCTCCTCGAGCCAGCGCTCGATCATCGTCATCGTGTCCTGCATGCTGCGCAGGATGTGGGTCTGGGCGTCGGGCTCCCAGGTTTGGGCGACGGCCTGGTAGCCGCTGAGCAAGAGCTTCGCCCGCGGGCTCGCCGCCCGGACCTCCGCCACGTAGTCGTCCAGGTGGCCGCCGGTGAAGGTCTCGGTCACCATCGTGAACAGCAGTTCCGGGTTGACGATCGCGCAGGCGTCCTCGAGATCGGCCACGCTCACGTCACGCCCGAGGTAGTAGGTGCGGTAGCCGCGTTTGCGCGCGAGGTAGTTGAGCAGCAGGAGGCTCATCTCCTGGCCTTCGCCTTTCGGCAAAAACAGCAACAGCGTCGGGGCCGAAGCCTCGGTGACGACCTCGATGGCGTCGGTGGCGACGAGCAGCTTACGGCGGATGAGCCCCGAGGTAAACGCCTCCTGCACGGGCTTGATGGACCCCGTCAGCCAGAGTACGCCGAGCTTCTCGAGGAAGGGGAACACCAGCGTCATCATCGTCTCCTCGAAGCCCAACTGCTCGACGTTCAATTCGAAGATGTGGTCGAAGCGCGCCTCGTCCATCTCGAGCATCGAAAGCGTGAGGGCGTCGAGGACGGTGTCGGCCTCGTCGTTGTCGAGCGCGATCTCGGCCACGCGGCGGGAGAGTTCACGGGTGTCGAGTTCGGCGATCTGAGAGATCCGGACGCCGTGGCGGTTGAGGACCACGATATTAAGCAGGTGCCGCAGGTCGTCGTCGTCGTAGTAGCGGGTGTTGTTCTCGGTGCGCTTGGGCTCAAGGACGCCGTAGCGCTGCTCCCACATCCGCAAGGTCGGCGCGCGGATGCCGGAGAGCTTGGCGAGATCGCCGATGGAGTAGATGGCCAATGGGGGGGCTTTGCGGCTGGAGGTTTCGTTCTGGAAGTCGAACGGACCCGTTGGCGAGATAGTTCTCGCGCGGCCGACCCCCACTGGATGGCGAGTTTTGGCGCAAGCCGGACACGAACGCAGCGAAACCGGCGCGTTTTTGGCATACCATTGCCGTTAGTGCTCCGTTGATGCCCTGGCCACGCCCACCGGCGCGCGCCCACGTCCATTTCGCCGCCCAATCCTGTCCCGCCCGTGCGTACGCTCCTCCCGGTCCTGTGTCTCCTCGTGTTGAGTTCCGCCGCCCGGGCGCAGGAGGGCTTCGAGCTCGGGGGCTTCGTAGGCGCCGGGCACTACTTCGGCGACCTCAACACGGACTTTTCGCTCAATGACCCGGGGGTCACCGCGGGCGCCATGGCGCGCTACAACTTCTCGAACCGCTGGTCGGTGCGCCTCAGCGGCGCCTACTCCCGCGTGTCGGCCTCGGATGCGGACTCACGCAATATCTACGAGCGCGCGCGCAACCTCGACTTCCGCAGCCGGATCTTTGACGGGGCCCTGGGGATGGAGTTTAACTTCCTACAGTACGACCACGGCAGTCGCGACCGCAACTGGACGCCGTACATCTTCGGGGGCCTGCTGGTGTCGAACTTCCAGCCGCAGGCCAAGCTCGACGGGAGCTACGTCAACCTCCGCGACTACGGCACCGAGGGCCAGTTTTCGGGCGACGAGTACTACACCACCTCTCTTGGGATCGACTACGGCATCGGCCTGAAGCTGGACCTGAGCTACCAGTGGAGCCTCAATTTCGAGATCAATGCGCGGCAGTTGTTCAGCGACTACCTAGACGATGTCTCGGGAACGTACCCGGACCGTGAGGACCTGCTGGACTTGCGGGGCGCGGACGCGCTGCTGCTGTCCGACCCCTCGATCCTGATCGAGGGCGTCAACGATCGCAAGCTCGGTCTGACCGGCCGCCAGCGCGGCAATCCCTCGGACAACGACCAGTACGCCACCTTCAAGGTGGGGCTGTTTTACTACTTCGGGGACCTGAAGTGTCCGGAGTGGGGCGGGAAGAAGTAGCCCGTCCTAGCCTCCAAGGGGGTCGGTTGCCGTTCCTAGAGAATGAGCTTCGTTGCGTAAGGCGTAAGCACCCCGCTTAGCCTGGGCTGAGAGGGGTGCTCGAGATTTGGTCGGAGGCCTTTCGGCAAAACCGTTCACGCGTACGCCGCCTCGAGGCCAAGTTTCTTGACGAGGACATAGTAGAAGACGATGCGCAGTTTGTTGCGCGCGCCTTTGTACTGCTCGCAGACCTCCTGTATCGCCTGATCGGCGGCGGCTTCGTCGCTGAGGCCGTGCTTCTTCATGAGAAATTTATCCTTCACGGTCTTGAGCTCGTCCTTGCTCCCGCAGCTCACCTGGCTCGAGTCGCTGCTGTAGAGGCTCGGCCCGAGGCCCTTGCCGACTTTACGGAGCAGCTCTCCATCGGTGGCGTGACCGGTGAAGTGCTTCTCGAGGTGGGCGGTCGCGGTGGTGATGACGTCATCGAATTTTGCCATGTCTGTAGGGTTTTAGGTGTTACCAAAGGTTGTTGAACGGGTGGAAGGTAGCCAATTCTGGGTATTCGTGAAATGATCGACTACGCCTGATAGAGGAGAGACGATGGACGATGGACCGGCGGCCGCCTGATGGATTGCTGTGCTGAAGTGCTGTGGGGTGCGTGAGCACCACGAAAACGTTAGAGGAGCCACCAGTACAGCAGCGCCGCAGGCCCAGCGCCGCAGGCAACTACCGCTCCCCACAGAACCACGCCTCCCGCTCGCCGAAGTACTCCTCGACTATCGCCAGGTACTCCTCCGGTCGCGCCAGCGCATTGTGCGCGTGCCAGGCGCCCCAATCCAGGATGACGGCCTTCCCGATGTCCGGATCCATCGCCTCCACGATACGCTCGGTGTGGGTGTAAGGCGTGATCGTGTCGCCGCGGCCGTGGATGAGCAGCGTCGGCACGACGATGTCCTTCGCGAAGGCGACCGGGGAGGCGTCCCGCGGGCGGGCGCCCGTGCGCAGGCGTATCCACAGGAAGGCACCGGGCAGGAACGTGCGCAGCCACTTGCCATACTGCTTGTCGGAGCGCTGCACGATGGCGTCGCGCCAGCTCGTGAAGGGCGAGTCAGCCAGGACGAAGGCGATGCTGTCGGTTTTGGCGGCGGCCACCAAGACGGCCGCCGCACCCCAGCTCTCCCCGATCAGGCCAATGCGGAAAGGGTCGATACCGGAGTGTCGGGCCAGGAAGCGCTTGGCCTGCAACACGTCTTCACTTTCGTAAAAACCGCCGGACAGATACTCCCCATCGCTCGCGCCGTGGCCGCGGTGGTCGAACAGCAGCATATCGCAACCGCAGTCGCGGAGCATGGCGGCGTACTTGATGGGGTTGGCCCGGTTCTCAGTGATCCCGTGCGCCATTACAAACCCGCAGGCCGCCGAGTCACGACCCGCGAACCACCAGCCCCGCAGCGTGGTGCCGTCAGTGGCGCTCGCGAAGCTTACTTCCTCAGGCCTCGGGAGCAGGCGCAACAGGCTGTCCTGATCGTAGTCCCACCCCGCTCTGAGGGCCTCGTGGCTCTCCTGGACCGTGCGCCGCGGCGGCGGCGCCATGATGAGGCCGGAGAGCACGTAGCCGATGCCAAGGTACAGCACGACGGCCCCGACGAGGATCAGCGTGAAGGCGCTGTTGAATCTTCGTTTGCGGACGGTGGTCATGACGGGTGTGGCGGTGAATGGCTCGTGCGAATGTAACTGACCCGCGTTACGCTGCCTGCCGGCTGTCACGGTTTCGCCACGATGCCGGGGTTCGGGACGTGAATGTTGCGTTTGTTCGATCGCCCCGGGGCTCGTTAACAGAAAAAATTGTCTGGCCGGATACTTTTGGGATGCTCTTTGAAAGAAGCCGGTCGAGACGCGCACGTCTCCTGCTTCGCATCCCTAAAGATCAGCACTTGAACACACGCTTCCGCCAGGCCCTCGACGTCGCCACTCGGGGTCTCGCCCTCACGACCCTCCTCACCGTGGCCATGGCCGCCTCCGGCTTCCGGCTCGGTGACACCATCCGCATAGATTTCGCCGACCTCACGGGCGCCTCCCCGGAGGCCGAGCTCGGAGCCTTCACGCTGGTGGTCCCGACGATCCGCTTCGGCCTCGAGGTCGAGCGCTACGGCGGCCTCACGACGACGAGGATCGGGGCGAAGGCCCGCGTCGTCAACGAGCTGCGTGACGCCGGCCTCGAGCGCGGGCTCGCGTGGCGCCTCAGCAAGCTGGCCGAGGCCAAGTTAGGCAAGACGAAAGTGGACGGCTTGCAGAGGACCGTCGTCCTCGATTCCACCGGGCGCGTGGCCTTCGTCATGATCGAGCTCAACGATTTGGCGTACCTGCGGATCGACGTTTTGGCGGAAGCCGTCACCATCGAGGACGCCGACGGGATCCACTCCGAGTTCGAGACCATGACCATGTTCTACACCGGCAACGTGGACTCGATGTTGGCGGAGGCGACGGGCTTCAGTGGGGAGCTGGTGGGTAAGGTGCGCAGTGCACTCGTCAAGGACATGCCGCTCGACGCGGGCTTCGAGACCGGGCTGGTACACCTAATCTACGCCGCGAAGCGCGACGACTACGGCGTGGTGCGCGGCTACGGAGAGGTGGAGGCCATTCGGTACAAGGTCGAGGGTGAGGACCGCACGACGTTCCGGTTCGCGAACGACGAGCTCGACGTGGATGGCTTCTTCCTCGCCGACGGGTCGCCGGCCATGCGGACGTGGCTTGCCGCCCCGGTGGAGGGCGCGTACCTTTCGAGCGCATTCGATATGCGACGCCTGCACCCCGTGTTGCAGACCGTGAAGCCGCATTTCGGGACCGATTTCGCCGCGCCCCTCGGGTCGCCGATCCTCGCGCTCAGTGACGGCGTCGTGATCGCGCGCGCCAACTCCGGCGACAACGGCAACTTCGTGAAGCTCCACCACGACAAGACCTACTCCACGCAGTACCTGCACATGAAGGCCTTCGCGAAGGGCCTGCGCCCGGGTAAGCACGTCAAGAAGGGTGAGGTGATCGGGTACGTCGGTTCTACGGGGCTTTCCACCGGGCCGCACGTCTGTCTACGGTTCTGGAAGAACGACCAGCAGGTGGACTTCCAGCGGGAGCTGCGGCGCCTGCCCACGACGCCGAGCCTCGACGAGGAGGCGATGATGGCCTTCGAGAAGAAGCAGGCGGCGCTGGAGTTGCTGCTGCGCAGGCGGGCGTAAGTGGATTGCCTGCGGCGCCTAGCGCACCATCCCACTCACGTCACTCCCCCACGTCGGGTAGGCGAATGGCATTTGCCGCAGCTGCTCGCCCGTTAGGCCGTAGCGGATGCCGAGGGCGAAGAGGTTGATCTGCTCGCCGGCCTGGGGGCCGATGAGGTGGGCGCCGAGGACCTTGTCCGTGGCCTCGTCGAGGATGACTTTGTAGCCGTACGCCCTCGCGTGAGTCCGTTCGGCGTTGAAGCGGCCATCGGCTTCGATCTGCTCTACGACCTTGATGCCCACTCCTTTCTCGCGGGCGGCCGATTCCATGAGTCCGACGGTGGCGAGCTCGGGGAGGCCATAGACGACCGTGGCGACGCCACTGTAGTCGACTTTAGTGTCGGTGCCCAGTAGGGTGGCTAGGAGAGCCTCGGCCTCGAGCTGGGCGACGGGCGTCAGCGGTGCGCCCTCGTTGCCGGCGATATCGCCGATGGCGTAGACGCCCGCGACGTTGGTGCGGAAGAACTCGTCTACGGGGATGCCTTCCTTATCCGACTCGACGCCGGCCTTCCCGAGTTCGAGAGCGTCGTAATTAGGGACGCGTCCGGCGGTGTTCATGACGAGATCGGCCTCGTACGTGGACACCTTACCGTCCTTGTTTTCGGCGCTTACGCAAAAACTGCCGCCGTCGGTTTGCTCAATCCTGGTGGCTTTGGCGTTCGGCACGTAGTCGATGCCCAGATTTTTGGTGCACCGCAGGAATCGCTCGACCAGATCAGGCTCGAACATCGGAAGTGGGTCGTCGTCGTTGTTGAGGATCGTGACCTCACTGCCGGCTTTGGCGAGGAAATGGGCGGATTCCATGCCGATGTAGCCGCCGCCGATGAATACTGTGCGCTTCGGGATCGCGTCGAGGTGGTGAAAGTCGTCGCTGGTTTTGGCGAAAGCCGCCCCCTCACACTCGAGTGGCGCAGGTCGCTGGCCGGTGGCAATGACGACGTGTTGGGCTTCGATAGCCTCGCTGCCCACCTTGAGCTTGTGCGGTTCGGTGAAGGCGGCTTTCGCCAAAAACGTCTTGACGCCGGCTTTCCGCAATTGCTCGTCGATCTCACCGGGCTTCGGGTCGAGGATGCGGGCGACCTCGGCGCGGGTTGTGGGCCAGTCGAGTTTTGGCGCGGCTTCGAGGCCTTTGCGATTGAGGTTGTCGGCGTCCTGCATGAGCATCGTCCGCGTCACCATGATGCGCTTCGGGTCGCAGCCGCGCAGGGTGCAGGTGCCGCCGAAACCGTAGGGCTCCGCGATGCCTACCCTGAGCCCACCCTCCGAACACTTTTGGGCGAGGGTCTTACCGGCGGGGCCACCGCCGATGATGAAAACGTCGAACTCCTGCATACCCCCGACGAAAGGCCCGGAGGGTTGCGCTTGTTGCGGGGCGGACCAAGCGTGGCGCAGCAATGACGCGCGCCGTGGCGACCTTTACCGACGATGCCCGACTTCGACATTACGACGTGGCCCTGGTGGGTTTGGCCGGCGGCGGCGGTGGTGCTGGGGCTGATGCTGTTCGGGCGCTACGCCCTGCTGACGGGCGCCTTCGAGTGGACCTTCAGGACAGGTCGCTACGCGGAGCGTTTTGCCGCAAGGCGACTACGGCTTTCGCCAAAACCACGTAAGGACGACCAAACGAAGCGGGAGCTGTTGATGTCCTTTTACACGTCTTTCATCTTCGGCGCGAGTGCGGTGGCGATGCTGTACGCGTGGCACGTGGGATGGCTGAAGATCTACTTGGATTGGCGTGAATATCCGCTGTGGTATCTGCCGGTTAGTCTGGCGATCGGGATGCTGGTCCACGAGACGTATTACTACTGGCTACATAGATGGATGCACCACCCGCGGGTCTATCCGATCTTGCACAGAGGACATCACGATTCGGTGGTGACGAGTGGGTGGACGAGCTTTGCGTTCGACCCATTGGAATCAGTGCTGCAGGCGGGGATTATACCGGTCATACTATTGGTGCTACCGATGCATGGGGTTGTGCTGGTCCTGTGGCTTACGCTGATGACGGTATCCGCTATCGTCAATCACCTAAACGTGGAGTTGTATCCGATGCCGCTGGAGAAGACTTGGTGGGGACGCAACGTGATTGGGGCGACGCACCACGGGCTACACCATACGCGGTTTACGAAGAACTACGGCTTGTATTTTACCTTTTGGGATCGCGCTATGGGTACTGAAGTGTGGCCGGACTCAGGCCCCGACTAGGCCCTCACGTAAGTCTGTGGTCCGTGCGCCGACGATCTGCACTCGTATAGCTAGTGGTGCATCCGGCGGCCGTGTTGCCTTGCAGGTAAATATTACCCATCGAGATCGATACTGGACGGGAGACGGACCGCCGTTGGATAGCGGAGGTAGTGGATAGACCGGTACACTTCGGGCCATGGCCGATCGGCTGGAGCCTGGGGAAGAAGTGCCAGACCTAATCGGTCTCTTCACCGCGGAAGCAGCGTGAGTGGTTTCGGGCTGCCGAGGCGAAAAAGCATTGTACTGCTCTGTTCAAGATTGGCTCGTCGGTCAAGCGCGCAGGCACAGGCTCTCCGGCCGTGCTCGAAGGAGTGGGTCTAAGGATGGTGTCGCGTGTCGCTACGCAAACTGGGCTCAAGCGTAGTGATCTATAAGTCCTTAGACACGGCAAGCCGAAGAGCCAGGCACCTGGCCAACTTAGCCCCTGCGCACGAGGGGCGCAACTGTGCGACTTTTTTTTGGGGGGGGGGGCGTGAGTCCTGTCAGGGCACTCGCTGTAACCTTCCTTAGCGTACATCGTCCAGCCTCAAACCCACCCGGATGCGACGCCACACCTACTCCCTTTTTGTCCTCGCGATACTCGCCTCCCTCACCGCCCTCGCCCAGCCCGAGTCCCTCCTCCTCACCGGCCGCATCCTCGACGCGAAGACCCGCCAACCCATCCCCTACGCCCACGTCGGCATCGCCGAGAAAGCCATCGGGACTACCTCCGGCTACGACGGACGCTATGAGCTGAAGCTGCCGCAGGACATGCAAGACGGCGAGTTTAGCGTGTCCTTCATCGGGTACGAGACGTACCGGCGGCGGGTGCGGGACGTGAAGGACGGCGCGACCGTCTCCCTTAAGCCCGCGGTAACAGGTTTGACGGAAGTCATCGTCATGGACCGCAACGCGATCCTCAACATCATCCGAAAGGCGGTCGCAGCAATCCCCAAGAACTACCCCACCTCTCCCTCCAATTCGCTCGCCTTCTACCGCGAGTCCCTTACCGACGATAGCCTGCGCTACAAGTACCTCGCCGAGGGCGTACTCCAGGTCTACAAGACGAGTTACGAGAACACCAAAGAAGGACAAGTCGGCCTCGTGCAAGGGCGTAAGGTCAACCTACGCGACCCGCTCGACACGACCGTGCGCTCGGGCTTTACCTCCGGCCACATGGCGGCCCACCGCTTCGACTTCGTCAAGAACCGCGAGGACTTCATCGACGAGGCGCTCTTCCCGGTGTACCAGTACCGCTTGGAGCGCATGACGACCTACAACGACAAGCCGGTCTACGTCATCGCGTTTAGTAAGAACGGAGAGGCCGCTAGTTCCCCTGTCGCAAAACGCAAGCCGGGTCTTCTCAATGTCCTCACCGGAATTTTCGACGCCAAGGACGAGCCAGCTTCAGAAACCAAGGCGCGGCTCGAGGGGCGGGTATTTATCGAGAAGGATAGTCATGCCTTCCTACGGGCGGAGTTCGAGATCACCGAAGAAGGCTTGAAGCGCAACAACGATTACCCTTTGTACAGCGGTAGTTGGAACGCAAACAAGTACACCGTCAACTACCGTAAGTCCGGCGATCGCTGGTACTTCAGTGACGCCCTTCGCGAGGGGGAAAGACGCAATGGCGCACGCTACACCAACGAGGTCAAAACCACGGAGCTGGTCGAGGGCTCCGGAAATCCTGTGCCGTACCTCAGCCGCATGACGCGCGACGATCAGTTCGTCAACCTCACCGGCCGCTACGAGGCCGATTTCTGGCGCGACTACAACGTCTTGCCGATGAGCGAGGGCCTCGCTGATGGGATGCGACAGTTTCAGACGATGCGGCTCGCGCAGGAGGTGTTCGGGCGGGCCTACCAAGACTCCCTACGGCAGGTTCGCGACTCGCTGGCGAGACGAGCGGCAGAGTTGGCGGCACAGTCGAGTGAGTCAGAGGCTGCTGATCCGGAAGCAGGCATCGATGTGGCCGTAAGCCAGGGCTCCGCGACGGTGAGTCGTTCAATTGGCGACGTCAAGCTCCGCAGTTCGCTCGGGGTCGGTCCACACCTACTTACATCCGGCCCCCAAACCCTCTCGGTGTCCTACAGCGACAAAGGTGGGAATCGGCTCCTCGATATAGGTCAGGCACTCGGTGAGCGCAACTTCGAGGTCATCCTGCGCTGGGACCTCGACCTGGTGCTCCACAAAAATGCTTTCGTGCGGTACAGCTCGGCTTTCGACTTCAGCAACAACACCTACCGAGACCGCGCGATCGGTCTGGGCCTGCAGACCAATCTACGGCCGCGTCACCGGCCCGTCATCCTACGCACCGTGGCCCAGTACAGCTTCTTCCGGTACTACCGGACACTCGGCAAGGCCGATTCCGAGGGCTCGGCCATCCGCGTGGACGGAGATAAGTTCAAAGGCGACAGGGTGAGGCTCGGCTACGGCAGCAATCAGCACAACCTCAACTTCGCCGCCGAGCTCGCCGTGGAGACACGCCACAGCCGGGAGTTATATCTGCGGGCTACCTACCACCACAATCTCTCGAGTACGCCCGGTGTGTGGTTTAAAGAAACGGGGCAGGCGTTCCGAAAGGATAAGCGCCTGGCCGTGGGAGACGACCGGGTGACGGTGCGGAGCAATGACGCTGCGTTTGCGGGGAATATCGTCGAGACGGGTACTTGGTCGGTGACGGCGGGGTGGGTGTTTAAGTGAGGCGTACGCCGCACGCTTGACACTGGCAAACGGTAGTTTGGTGGGAGTTCATTGCGAGTGCTCCCCGTGTTTTGCTTCGATACCTTTCGCCGCGCGTCCATGGCGACCACAGCGATGGCTCTGGCTCAGCCAGTGGACACCTCGGATCGGGGCAATCGAGTTACCGGCCTGCCTCCCACCCAGGATACGGCGTCGGATACCCCTGCCCCGGCACCACCACCGGATACGCCGGCCTCATCGGCACGGCCACAGGTTTTTGCGAAAGCTGTCCCTCCAAATACTTGACGGCCGCCTCCAACTGCGCGTCCGTGCCCAGGTAGCTCGCGTGCGGCTCATTGTCGACCTCCTGCGCGGGCTCAAAGCCCCACCCCTCCACCAGCCACGTGCCGTCTAATCCGAAGACCCCGATCTCGGAGGCGCGCGCGATCCCGCCGTCGACCTGGCGATTGCTGCCCGTCAGCCAGACCTCCCCGCCCCAGGTCCGCGTCCCGATCGTGTGGCCCAGGCCCAGCCGCGTGAAACCATCCGCGAAGCTCTCCCCGTCGGAGGAGGTGCGGTGGTCGACCAGCACCACGAGCGGCCCGTTGAAACTCTCCTGCATGTTCGGCGCCACCATGTCGCCGTTGCGGGGCGCGAAATAGCTCCACGCCCGACGCATCAGCTGTCCGAGGACCCACGAGTCGATGTTGCCGCCGTTGTTGTGGCGCACGTCGACGATCATGCCCTTCTTGCCGAGCTGCGAGTAGAAGTCCCGCGTGAAGCGGCCGATGTCGCCGTCGCCCATCGCCTGGATGTGCAGGTAGCCGAGTTCACCTTCGCTCATTGAGTCCACGGCCGCGAGTCGCGAGCGCTCCCAGTCTTCGTAGCGGAGGCTGTACGCCCCGCGGCTGTCGAGGGCTTTCGCCAAAACCGACCGCTCCTTGCCGCCCTTGTCGCGGACTTTCAGTAGCACGTTCTTGCCTGCCGCATCTAGCAGCAAGGTCTCGAGCTGCTCCACGTCCGCCGTCGAACGACCGTTGACCGCCAGGATGACGTCGCCCTCGCTGACCCGCACATCGGGCTGCTGCAACGGACTCCAAGTTTCGGGCAAATCCGGGTGACCGTCGTAGCGCTCCACGACCCGAAAGCCACCGCTCTTGGGGTCCTTGGCGAACACCGCCCCGAGCTGGCCCACCTCCGCGCTAACCTCCGGCCCCCGCACGTCCCCGCCGCCGGCGTTGGAGTGCATGAGGCTCAGCTCCGAGACGAGCATGGCCTGTAGGTCGCTCAGCTCCGCGCGCGAACCCACGCGCCCCAGCAGCGGCTCGTACTTCCCGCGCATCGCGACCCAGTCCACACCCAGCATGTTCGGGTCCCAGAAATAGTCTCGGTGCAGGCGCCAGGCGTCGTGGTAGATCTGGTTCCACTCCGCGCGCTTGTCGACGGCGAAGCGCCAGTCCTCGAGTTTCACCCCGGCGTCTTTCAGGTCGGCGTCCTTACCGGCGTCGGTCTTGAGGGTGTAGAGCGCCTTCGTGCCTTTGGTCTTGTACACGAGCAGCGTCGAGCGGTCCCCCGACAGGTCCACCGACTCCACCTTGTCGGTGACCTTCACGGGCTTGGCCTCGGCCTTCATCTCGTGGGAGAACAGGTCGCCTTCGTCGTCGAGGTAGAAGATCCGCTTGTCGCCCACGAGTACGGCTCCGAAGCTGCCCGGCTTGATGGGCGCCTCGCGGATGCGATCCCCGAGGTCGAAGCGCATCGGGTCGGTCAGCTTGTTGGAATCCTTCGGCGCCACCGCCAGCAACTCATTGTCGGGCGTGAAGGGCCAACGGGCGTTTTCCCGTAAGGGGATCGCGAAGATGCCCTCCGGCTTGCCGTAGTGCGGCTGCGGCGCGCGCTCGCCCCAGGGAGAGTCCACGTCCGACTCCCAGTGCCTCGCCGAGACGAAGTACAGCCAGTCACCTCTCTTAGAGAAGGCCGGTCGGCTGTCGCTAAAACGGCCCGGCGTGATTTGCTTCGACTTGCCGTCTTTCGTGTCGTAGACGTGGAGCGCGTCGCGGTTGGCGTCCTGGGCCTTCGGGTACACGAGGTAGCGGCTGTCGGGACTCCAGGCGACTTGCCCGGCGGCACGATCGCTAATGCGGGTGGTTTTGCCGGATTTCATGTCCACGATCCACAGACCGTCGCGGTAATTGGTATGCGCCATGCGCTTGCCGTCGGGGGAGAGGAGGCCGCTTTCGCGCAAAACCGCCGGCCCGTCCGTGATCTTCTTGGTCTCGCCGACGCCGTTGACCGGGATGCGGTACCACTCCAATTCACCGCTCGCGTCGCTCAGCGCGTACACCACGCTCGAGTCCTTGCCGAACACCGCCTCGCGGTAGCGGACGCCCGAGTTGGCGTCGAGGTGTACGAGGCGACCGGCCCCCGCGGGCGCCACGAACAGTTCGCCGCGCGACACGAGTGCCACCTGCTTGCCGTTGTGCGAGATGCTGGCGCTCGAGAGCCGCTCCATCGGCTCGGTTTCGTACTCGGTGAGGCTCTGCTCGGCGTCCGAGCGGACGTTGAGGCGGATCAGCTCCGGCTGGCCAGCGGGCGCCGTCATGCGGTAGAGGTCGGCTCCCATGCGGAAGACGAGGTTTTGGCCCGAGCCACTCAATTCCTGGAGGTCGAAGTCGGTGTAGCTCGTGTGTCGCTGAAGGTCTGTGCCGGCGGCGTTCATCGACCAGACGTTCATCGCGTCCTGGCGATCCGAGAGGAAGTACACGCGGCCATCGGCGAGGACGACGGGTTGGCGCGAGGTGCCGGGGTAGTCGTTGGTCAAAGGTCTTGCGGAAGCGTCACCCTGCTTGTAGCTCCACATCTTGGGCGCCGTGCCGCCCTTGTACCAGCGCGAGTTAGAGCCCTGGCGCGGGAGGCGCACGAAGTAGAGCGTGCCATCGGGAGCGTAGGCGCCCTCGGCTGCCTCGGCGAGTTGGACTTCCGTGATTTGGAGCGTGCTGGGCGCGATGGTGACGAGGCGCGCCTGCGGCATCCCCGAGCGCTCGAAGGTGCGCACGAGCACCTCCCCCCCGGGCGTCCAACCGACGGGCCGGCCGTTGAGCCAGGCGATGCGCCTCGGGGTCCCGCCGGCCACGGGCATTACGTACGCATCGCTCTTGCCCTGGTACTCGGCGCTGAAGGCCACCGTCTTGCCGTCGGGCGAGAGCACGGGCCAAGCCTCGTCGCCGACGTGGCTCGTGAGGCGACGCGCTTCTCCGCCGGCGAGATCGGCTACCCAGAGGTCGCCTTCCGAGCTGAAGACGAGCGTCTGGCCGGAGAGGGCGGGCTGGCGAAAGTAGGCCGTGTTTTGGGCGAAAGTCGCTGTCGCGAAAACGGCGGCTATCAATAGTATGAAGTATCGCATAGCGGCCAAGGTAACATTGACCCGCGGAGGGGCTAAGTCCTTTGTCGCGGGCGCCGGGCGGCGGTTCGACGCGCTCTGCGCGCACCGCCCGGCGCCCACGAAAAAGGGGCGAGGAGGATATACAAATCACCAAGGCAGTTACATCCCGTCTTCCGGCCCGTAGGCGGGGGGGGGCAAGCGCGCAGAGCGCGTCGAACAGCCCACTCCAGCGGCACGTCTCGGGACCTCGAGGAGCGTACCTTTAGCGCATGACCGTCACCCAGTCTAACGCCGCTCTCGCACCCGAGACGCAGGCCCCGCCGCATCCGTCTCCCGCGCCCGTCGCTCTATCGGCGCCCCGCCCCTTCCGCTACACCCTCGATCGCTACCACGAGGCGATCGAGGCCGGCGTCCTCACGGAGAACGATCGGATCGAGCTTATCCACGGCGAATTAATCGAGAAAATGTCTATAGGAAAACCGCACCGCGACTGTGTCGACAGGCTTAATACCTATTTTACCACGCGCTACATCCAGACCCACATCTGCGCAGTACAAAACCCCGTGACGTTAGCACCCGACTCCGAGCCTGAGCCGGATTACGCACTCGTCATCCGCGAGTCCTACAGTCAGCGGTCCGGCAATCCTGAACCGCCAGACATCCCCCTCGTCATCGAGGTCGCCGACTCGAGCCTACCCTTCGACCGCGAGGTCAAAGCTCCACTCTACGCAGCGGCAGGCATCCTCGAGTACTGGATCATCAACCTCAAGCACGACCAGGTCGAGGTTTACACCCAGCCCAACACCACGACCGGCGTCTACGATTCCATTCAGCGCTTCGGCAAGGGCTCTTCTTTCGCCAGCCCTTTTTGCGGAGACGTGACCGTGGCGGAGTTGTTGCCGGACTAGGAGGCGTAATTTCACCCACCGTCCATGCAGACCTACGCCACCGTCGTCCTCTACGCCATCCCCTTCTT
>JBGTKC010000249.1:0-35876 GCA_041744755.1 Saprospiraceae bacterium | reverse complement strand
TCCCACCGCGAGCTCGAACGCGCACATTAGCGAACGCTACGCCTTCATCTGGCGCACTTCGAAAATCAAGTTGTGTGGTCGCCCGAAGCTGTTGTCGGCTTTCGCCAAAACCATCGAGCGTGAGCCTTACCTGGCCGAGTTCGAGTGGCAACGCAAGCGCTTCCGCGTCGCCAACTTCCACGCCCGCCCGCACGACCAACAGCCGGAGCAGGAGATCGCACAGCTCAAGACCTTAATGGACACCTACCACGACGTACCGCTGTTTGTCCTCGGCGACTTCAATGTGGTGAGCCGCCACACGGTCTTTGACCCCTGGCGCAAGCGCAACTTCCAGCTCGCGCTCACCGGCCAGCGCACCACCCTCAAGCGCAAGTCCCCCGAGCGCGGCGACGAGTACTACGCCAAGGAGAGCGACAACATCATCGTGCCCGCGCACCAAGTGCAGGTGCTCGAGCGCGGGATCTGCGACATCGTGGCCTACCTCGGCTACGACCTCGAGCGCGCCGCACGGCTCTCGGATCACGCGCCGGTGTATGTCATCTTCGATGACTTCCCGCAGCTGGGCTCAGGGCAAGGGTACGGGACAAGGGCACGGGAGGGGCAAGGGCGTAAACGGGGTGAGCGGAGGTGAGAACGATTCAGGTCTAGAGAATTTAGGGCCTTGGGTACACTTTACTTGGCCAGCGTGTACGTCGCCCCGTTGCTCACCTTCAGCACGGCTTGGATCACTTCCTCGAGGCCCTTTGGGTAGTCGACGTACTGTACGCCGCGATCGTCCTGACCCCAGATGGCGATGTTGACCACCTTTTTGTCGTTGCCGGTGCCGACGGCGATGCGCAGGGGCACGGGCGTGGGCTTGGTGCGCATCCGGTTTTGGCACATCTCGGAGCGGCACTCGTAGCTGCGCTCGAGGTCGAAGAAGCCCTGCTCCTTGATGAACTTCGCGAGCCGGTTGTACTCCGCCACGTCGATGTCGACCGAGGTGCGGCGCAGGTCGAGATTGACGGTCTTGAACTCCTTCACCATGTGGCCACCAGGCTTGATGACGGTATGGTCGCGCATCACGGGGTCGATGCCCCCGAAGAAGCCGCCGCCGGTCATCTCGATCATCATGTCGGTGGCTACCTCGCCTTCTTTGCCGAAACGACGGGCCTCCAGCTTCTCCTCGCGGGCCTCCTCGCGCTCGGCGACGCGGGTCTCGCGGCGACTCGGCTCGTCGTCCCTGCCTTCGTCGTCGTCCTCGGCGTCGGTACCGCGGCCGCGCTTGTCTCGTTCGTTTTTGCCGAAAGGCCACCAGCGGCGGTCCTTCTTGACGCCCGTGACGTGATCGTCGGCGCTCCTGCGGCGCGGCTTCTTCTGCGTGGAGAAGCTTTCGACCAGGGCCGTAGGCAGCTGGTTGACGGGCTTAATGAATGGCGCGTCGTCGTCGTTGACGCGGATGAAGTGGTACTGGTAGTTGCCCTTGCTGTTGGGCTGCGTAAACTCTAGCGCCAGGTTGGACTGTCCGGCCTGCCGTACGCGGAAGAGGTTGACATTGCGGAAGGGGTAGAAGAGTTGGTCACCGGCCAGGGCCCAGGCCTTGCGCTCGTAACGGCCGTTGAGGAACTCCTCGGCCGTGTAGTCGT
Source organism: Saprospiraceae bacterium (assembly GCA_041744755.1). Classification (GTDB taxonomy): domain Bacteria; phylum Bacteroidota; class Bacteroidia; order Chitinophagales; family Saprospiraceae; genus CALDTK01. The sequence goes on along the minus strand of JBGTKC010000249.1, from coordinate 34,251 downwards.
AGCGGAAGTACAGGAAGAAGTCGTACTCGTTGCCGGCCTCGTGGATAATGGTGTTCGACCCGACGTGCAGTGTGTACACGTACTTCCACTTCGCCTCCACGATGGTGCGCTCGATGAGGGCGCTATCCACGGGGGGTTGGGCTTTCGCCAAAACCGAGCCCAGCAGCCACAGGGCGGCGGCGAGGAGCGCGGGCAGGCGGAAGTGCTGGTCAGGCATAACGGGGGGCTTGAGGATCTGGGCTCAAGCCCTCGTACGGCAAAGTCCGCGCCAAACAGGTGAAGAAATTTACATGTATTCCCCTAGTCGAGGGAGACGAGCTTCCACCCGAGGGTAAGGGCGACGGTGTGGCTGGTGGGGGCGTAGGTGACGTTGGGCGTTGGAAAATCCCGCGCAATGGCGTCGTAAGGAACGAAATTACGGTCCGGGCGCAGCAGCAACTGATAGCCTAGATCGAGACCTAGGCGGTTTTGGCGAAAGCCGACCCCTGCGGTAGCCCCGAGCACGGCGTCCTCGTTGTCGATCGGTGCCCCGACGTACTGGAAACCGGCGCGCACTTGGAAAGGCTTGACGTTGAGCTCGCCGCCGACGCGGACCTGTAGGGCGCCCTTGAGGCTCTGATCGATGATGCCATTGATGTCGGCGTCGTCCTGTTCGAAATCCGATTTGAAGCTCCCGCCGGCGAAGTTGATGTAGGTTAGGTCCGTACTCACGAAGCCACGCTGTCCCAGCAACAGCGCTGCCGAAGCTTTGTATTGGCTCGGAGTAGTAAACCTGTAGTTGAGCACACTCGGCTGCTCTGGACTAGAATTGCCATTAACGGTGCCGCCGTCGTCTGGGTCGCGGTACACGTATTGAAGGTTGGCAGTAAATGAATCCTCGAAGCTGTAGCGCGACGGGCTGTGGTAGGCGAGCCCGAAGCGGAGCGCCTGTACTGGGCGGTAAATGGCACCGATGCGAAACTGGACGCCCGTCCCGGAAATGTCCGAGATCTGGTTGAAGGCCAGTCGCTCAAACAGATCAACGCTCTCTGCCGCGTCATCCTCTCGGTAAATGGTCGTGCCGTTGTACTTCAAGCGTGAAATGCCGAGCGTCGCACCGATCATGAGCTTCTCGTCGTAGTTGCCTGCGAAAGAAAGGTCGATGGTGGCGTTGCGGCCACTGCGCATAAAATTACCAGCCTTGTCGAGCTGGGGTCCCGGGCCATTACCTCCCAGCCGGCGTGCCACATCGTAGTCGGTTTCGTAGAAGGCCGGAGCGTCGGTAAGGTCCCCCGGAATAAGAATGCCCGCGTCGAATGCGAGGCCCGTACTAAAGTCATTGAGTTCTGGGAGCGTCACTGGATTGAGAATAAAATTGCCGTCTCTATCTACACCTCGGTTGTCCTGATCGTCTAAAGCATACTGATTGGCCTCATCGAGCCAAACGTCTGTGATCGACCCCGGGCTCGTACCCCTGAAATTGAGCCGCTCCTCGAAACGGTTCGACTGCGATACGCCTACTCCAAAATTCAGTTGCGTCCACTTGCTGGCAATCGGGCGACGCGTGAGCACGAGGCCCACTTGCGGCACGGCAAACTTCGTTTTGGCGTCGTTGTTGGCCGTCGGTCCTCCGTCGAGGCTCGCGCCATTGGACCCGGTGTTGACGCCCGCGAACGTAATCGTGAAGTCGTTACGACGGAAGGCCGCCAGGCCCGCCGGGTTGCTCGCCACCGCCGACCAGTCCGCCCCGAGCGCCGACATCGAGTTGCTCACGCCGAGGCTGCGGGCCGTACCGACGGGGAAGGTCTCCGAGTAGCGCAGGGCGTCGTCGAGAGTCTGGGCGTGCGCCACGCTGGCGAGGGCAAGTGAGACGAGGGTGAGGGCGAGCGGGCGGAGGAGCATAAGGTTTGGGAGAGAGGTACTTATCAATAAAACGGGGCCGCCGGTGTGGTTCACCGACGGCCCCGTTAAGACATGTTAAAGTTGGCCCCACCCGGTTAAGCCACACCGGGCATAGGAGACGCTGCGGGTGTGCCTAGCGTGGGCTCCGTGGACTGCCACCGCGTGAGCTGCTGCTCCCGGAAGATCCGCGGCTGCTGCCCGATGAGCTTGGGCTCGAACTGCGGCTCGGCGCCGAGTAGCTCGGGCTAGAGTTCTCACGTGGCGCCGAGTAGCTCGGACGTGACGAGGAGCGGCTTGGCTCGCTGCTCCGGCTCGGAGTCGGAGTCGAGTAGGTCGGACGGCTGCTGCGCTCCTGTACCTCGTTCGAGTTGGAACTCGGACGTGGGGCGCGGCTGTTCTCCCGGCTCGGGGCTACGCGACCATTGTCACGCGAGGCTGGCGTGGTGCTGCGGCTCGGCGTATTGTACGTAGGCTCGCTGCTGCGACGGCCGAGGGATTGATCGTCACTGCTGCGCGTCGAGCGGGTAGGCACCGGAGTCCGGTCGGTATTCGTGGGGCGGGTCGCGCCGCGGGTCCCGACGCTGCGGGCGTTGCCGCGTTCGGCGACGGTAGATGTCCTGGCCGGCAGAGCGTTCGGCGTGTTGTAAGTCACGTTATTGGTGCCCCAGGAAGGTGGGCAGTAGTAGGCGTTGGCGCCAAAAGGAGAGCCAAACCCGCCGCCGTAGCCGAGGGAGCTACCGTAGCCGAACGCGCCGCTGCCGTAGCCGAAGGCACTGCGTCCGCCGTAGCCGAAGGCGCTAGCCCCACCGTAGAAGGGATCGTAGAACGGGTCGTAAAAGCCGTTGTTGAAGCCACGGTTGCGGAACCGCGCCGAGGCGTAGGGGCTGTAGAAGAACGGATCGTTGAACGAGCCGTAGCGATTGGCGCTGAAGGCGCTGTAGGTGTAAGGCGAGTTGTAGATCAACGCCGTGGTCACGCCCGGACGGACGCCCCCGCCATAGTAGTACTGGTCGACGTAGACGGGGTCATAGTAGCCGAAGCCTGCGTAGGGCTGCGCGAAGCGACGGATGCGCGAACTGTACTCGTAGCCGGTGTAGTCGTCCGTGGTGATCGGGCGGTTGTTGCGGGTGCTATTGGCGTAGGTCGGGACGTCTGCGTTGATGAACTCGGAATCGTAGCCGTCGTTTTCGGCGTACGCCTGATCACTGGCGTAGTCGTCGTTCGAGGCGTAGGTCCGGACGTTGGTCTCGCGCGCGGCCGAAGGATCGTAGTACACGTCGTCGAACTGCGCCAGGGCACTTTGGGCGCCGGCTACGGCGAAGATGGCCGCGAGGCCAATTTGTAGAGTTGAGTTTTTCATGGCTAGCTCGATTGGGTGGCTATTAACAGTAACGCCCGATGACGTTCCAAAGGTCGCTCACGCAGTGTCTTCGGAGCGTTAAGGTACCATTAAAGTCGGCCAAACGCCCGCTTAAAACCTGCGCTACACCGAAACGGCTACTTTCGCGGCCCGTTTTGGCGCAAGCCTCCCACTCGTCTCCCGTTTTGGCGCAAGCCGCACAACTCCCCCATGTCCAACGTCATCACCCCCCGCGCCGAAGATTACAACCAGTGGTACAATGACGTGGTCCGCAAGGCCAACCTCGCCGACCACTCCGCGGTGCGCGGGTGCATGGTCATCAAGCCGCACGGCTTCGGGATCTGGGAGCGGATGCAGCGGCAGTTGGACGATATGTTCAAGGAAACCGGGCACGTCAATGCCTACTTCCCGCTCCTGATTCCGAAGTCTTTCCTGAGTCGCGAGGCCGAGCACGTCGAAGGCTTCGCCAAAGAGTGCGCCGTAGTGACGCACCACCGCCTCATGAACGACCCGAACGGCGGCGGCGTGATCGTCGATCCGACGGCCAAGCTCGAGGAGGAGCTCATCATCCGACCGACCTCCGAGACGATCATCTGGAATACATACAAGGATTGGATCGACTCGTACCGCGACCTCCCGCTGCTCATCAACCAGTGGTGCAACGTAGTCCGCTGGGAGCTGCGCACGCGCCTGTTCCTGCGCACGGCCGAGTTTCTGTGGCAGGAGGGCCACACCGCGCACGCCACCGCCGAGGAGGCCGTCGAGGAGACCTTACGCATGCTGGACACCTATGCGGAGTTTGCGGAGGAGTACATGGCGATGCCGGTGATCAAGGGCGTCAAGACGGCCTCGGAGCGGTTCGCAGGCGCCGTCGACACCTACACGATCGAGGCGCTGATGCAGGACGGCAAGGCGTTGCAGTCGGGCACGAGCCACTTTCTCGGGCAGAATTTCGCAAAGGCTTTCGACGTGACCTTCGCCAACAAGGAGAACGTCCGTGAGTACGTCTGGGCCACGAGCTGGGGCGCCTCTACGCGATTGATGGGCGGGCTCATCATGACGCACTCCGATGATCAGGGATTGGTGATTCCTCCACGGCTTGCGCCAAAACAGGTGGTGATCGTGCCTATCCCGAAGCCATCTGCGGAGTTGGATGCTGTAGCTAAAGCGTTGATGGCCGAGCTTAAGGCCGAAGGTGTGCGCGTCTTCTACGACGAAGACGACCGCAAGCGCCCCGGCTTCAAGTTTGCCGAGCACGAGCTGACCGGCATCCCAATCCGCCTCGGGCTCGGCCAGCGCGATCTCGATAAGGGCGTCGTGGAGGTTGCCCGTCGCGACACGAAGGAGAAGACCAGCGTGCCCCGCGAGGGAGTGGCGACTTACGTCAAAACCTTACTCGACGAGATCCAGGACAATCTTTTCGAGCGCGCTAAGGCTTACCGCGCCGAGATGACCACCATGGTCGACGACTATGCCACTTTCCAGGAAACGCTCGACCGCAAGGGCGGCTTCGTGCTCGCGCACTGGGACGGCACCCCGGAGACGGAGGCGCGGATCAAGGAGGAGACCAAGGCGACGATCCGCTGTATCCCACTCGACGCGCCCGAGGAGGATGGCGTAGATATGATCAGCGGAGAGGCGAGCCGGCGGCGGGTGCTGTTCGCGCGGGCGTACTAGGGCCGACGGGTCGACCTTACCCCACCGTCACCAGGGGTACGGGCTCCAGCCTAGCCAGCGGCTCCAACTGTCCCGGCGCCATCCCCAACTCCCGCAACGCCGCCCTCGATTGCCGCAGGCGGTACGCCGACACCACACCCCGTCCGAGGAAAATGACGAGGGCCACCTTGACGGCCGCTCCCGAAAGCGCCTCCTTGGGCGTGGCGAAACCTGTATAGACGTGGTCGGCGAGGTAGATCGCGAGTAAGACCCCGAGACAGGACATGGGCGCGCGGACGCTCCCGTAGGCGAGGGCCACGTACAGCGCGCCCTGGGCCACGACCCCAATCGCCTCGTCGGTGACGCCCCCGTAGGCGATAATGGCGGCCTGGATGAAGACCAGCACCCCGAGGCCGAAGCCTATGTATCGTGCGTACTTGATGCGCTGCACGGCCTCGTTGGCTACGTTGAGGTGGCGATTGGCACCGGCTGCGTCAACGTCACTCGGTAAGGTCGAGAACATGCCGCTCTCTAGGCTGCCGTCTAGCATAAGGCAAGGATAGGGAGGCGTAAGGGGTGAGGGGTATACCGCGGAGAGGGTGCTTCTTGGCGGGTTATTTGGTTATTTGGTTGTTTGGTTGTTTGGTTGCTTGGTTGTTTGGTTGCTTGGTTGGAAGGTTGTCTGGCTGATTGATTCGCTCCGCGTAAAGGACGTAAGACCAGCTGCCGTGTCACCAAACCACCTTCCAACCAAACCACCAAATCACCACTTAGGCAGGCGCCAGCCCCGTCCCACGGTTCTTCTTCACCCCGAGCCACTGCTGCGCCCCAACCACGTCGTCGAGGTCGAAGTAGCGTACGTCGAAGTTGGGCGTCAGCCAGTCCGCCACCCGCGTCGCGGCCGGCAGCCAGGCTTGGTAGCCGACGATGGCGCACTTCTCGAAGTTGTCGAGGGTCTTGAGCTCGGAGCGCAGCTCGTTCATGATGCCGTTGAGCTCGAGGCCCTTGATGGCGCGGATCTCGACGTACATCGAGGTCGCGTCGGGCTTTTCGTTGATGAGGCGGTTGAACACCGCGTAGTCGGGTTTGCGGAGCTTGCCGTTGATGACGACGCCGACCACGTTGGGCTCGTCGAAGAACTCGACGCGCTCGATGCTGGCCGGGGGCGCTGGCGCAGCCTCGTCGTTGACGAGCCAGCTCTGGGCCTCGCCAGCCTTCGCGAGCGGGAACACGTGCATCTCCATGCTCGACAGCGCGTAGCCGGCTACGCTGGCCAGGGGCTCGACCCAACCCTTGTCCGTGACGATGGCATACTTGTCGACCTTGTCGATGGCGTCGAGCTTCGTGCGGATGAGCTTGACCATGTCGCTCACGCCCCCGAGGGACGGGAAGCTGCGGAGCTCGACGTAGAGCCGCACCCGGTCGCCGTCGCTGGCTGCCGCGGAGAGGCGCTCATTGAGCGTGGCGATGTCGGCAGACGTGATGGTGCCGTCGATGGCGAAGCCAATGGCATGACTGGCGTGGAGGTCGATGGGAGTGAGCATAGTCATGGAATGCTTTGGGGCGGGTGCGGGTTCGAGAGCGTGAGCGCCACGGCCGCTTCCGCTACCGCACCAGCGCAATCTTCCCGACCACCGTCGCCGGCTTGGTCTGCGACTGCGTGGCGGTGGCCCACACGAAGTAGACGCCCGTCACGGCGCGCTGGCCGGTGTAATCGCGACCGTCCCAAACGGCGGTGCCGCCCGTGGACCTTACCTCGTACACCAAGCGCCCCTGCGTATCTGTGATCTTGACGTTGCTGTCCTGCGCGAAGCCCCGCATCGTGATCGGGCCGTCGTAATCGGGGCGTACGGGCTGCGGGAAGATCTCGACCTCGGCGGCGTGCGTGAATTTGTTTCCGGTGCTGCTCCCGGTCTGGAGGCTCACCAGCCCATTGCTGGTCCCGATCCACAATAGGCCCGTGGAGCCGTCGTAGCTCAGGGCCGTGATCTCGTTGGAGAGCAGTGGGCTGTTGTCCTTGGTGTAGGTGGCGAGCTGTGGGTTGTTGGTGGCGTCGTCGATGAGGAAGAGGCCGCCGTTGGTGCCCACCCACTTGCGGTTGCCGCCGTCCACGGCCAGCGCCGTGATGCCGCTGTCCTCGAAGAGAAGGCCTTGAATGCCATCGACGATCGCCTCACTCTGTGGTGTACTGGCCCGGCAGCGCTCAGCGTCACTCGGGTCGGGACAGTTGATGGTGGCAATACCGTCAACTGTCCCGACCCAGACTTGTCCCTCGCGGTCGGTCACGACGCTGCTGAGGTCGACGTCCGGCAGGCCCGACGAGGTACCGAGCGCGCGGCAGACGTCATCCGAGGGATCGGCGAGCGTGCCCTTCGGGTCGAAGACGATGAGGCCGTTGCCCGCGTCGGTGGCGTAGACGACGACACTTCCGTCAAAACGCTCGACGAGGGCAATGCGGCGGAGCTTGTTGTCCGAGCCGCAGGCCCGCAGATCGTAAGAGAACCACTCCCCTCCGGCCGTCCGTACGCTGAGGGCCTGGCGGGCGCCGTAGTTGGCCACCCAGAGATTGCCGCGGCTGTCGAAGGTCATGCCGGCGATGCGGACGCGGTCGGCGTCCCCGGGGACGAAGTTGAGGGAGGAGTTGAGCTCGTCGTAGCGCTCGTCGAGGCTAGGATCTTTGTAGTCGAGCCGGTAGACGCCCTCGAAGTAAGCTCCGGCGTAGAGCTCGAGTTTGTCGCTGTAGGCCACCGCCGAAAAGTCGTACGGGGCGCTACCGTCGCCACGGATGTCCCGGAGGATTTCGCGGGTCCTATCGTTGAAGTTGGTCCAGCGCCCCTGCCTGAGCTCGGAGACGCCACTATAATTTCCGGTATAGTCGAGATTGGGCGAGATGGCGCCCGCGGCCACGGCCACGACCCCGTCGCGGGCTACGACGTCGAACACCGTCGAGAACCGCGGCCCGTCCAGCGCGATCTGCCGACAGGGCGCGTTTGGACCCTCGGTCAACATCAGCGCCGAACCGTCGTAGGTCGGCCCGATACCCGCCATCGCCACCTCGCCACTGGGCGCGAGCGCCGCCCCGACCACGACGATCGCGCAGGTCAGATCGCGCTCTCCGAACGCCCGTCCGTCCTCGGAGATCGCCAGGCGCGCCCGGCCGCCGTCGCAGCTCCGCCGCGACAACGCCAGTAGCTTGCCACCGGCCGCGTCGAGGTCTACCCAGTCGACGCAGCCGTCCTCCTGCACGATGCGACTCGAGGCGCCCCCTGCGGCCACGGCGTACAGGCGGTCGTTGAAGCCGGCGTACACCTCGTCCCCGAAGGTCTCCACGGTGAGGCAGCGCCCGAAGGCATTGGTGAGCACACCGTCGAGATTCGTGTACTGGGTCACGTCACGCAGGGTACGCCGCCCGCGGTAGTCGGTCAGGATCAGCAGGCCGGCATCGGTCGCGAGGTAGAGGTCACCCGTAAGCACCGCCGCGTCGTAGACGCGCTCCGGGAGGCGCACGTCGTCGAGGAAGACGCCTTCGTTGGCGTCGAAAAGCACGTACCCGAAGTCGGCCGCCACCACGAACAGGGACTCACCCACGGACTGTACGCCGTTGATGTTGCGACGGCCGGGGATGCGGGCGTTCGGGATCGCCGTGAGGTAGTACACCGAACGTTCGTCCTCGATGACCTCGAGCGCACCGTCCTCGTACACGACGACGAGGCGCCCGTCGCGCTCCGGGTCGCAGGTGATCCGCCGCACGCGGCCTTGCGAGAGGGCGTTCGTCTTGTCGAGGCGCCGGATCTCGCCGCTGTCGTTGTAGCGCAGCACCACGCCCCCGGTCGTAGCCCAGGCCGTGAAGCTCGCGCAGGCCGCCGCGTCGATGGTTTCCGAAAAGCTGAGGTGCGCGCGCCACTCCCCGATGGATTGACGGAGGCTATCTGTCTGCTGCGCGTGGAGGGGGCTTTCGCCAAAACCTACCGCCAGAGCGACCGCTAGGCAGGTGCCGAAGGTTTTCGCGAAAGCCGTCGAACTAGTCTTCCCTAGACCCGACAGCCGAAGTCTCCGTAGAGCCATCGCCGAAACGAGCTGCGTAATCACTCCCATAAGCTTGTCAAACGGCGCCTGTGCCGGCGAATTGCCGCGAAGATGTGTCGCGTGACGGCCATCGGGGCGGATACCGGTCTCCGTCAGGGCGTGTGCATGTACGCGAAGGCGCTCACGTAATCGCCAACGCGCTCGACGTAGTCCAGGAAGGCGCCATAAAATGGATCGTTGCCGATGGTCGCCGAGTCCCCGACCACGACGAGTTGCAGCTTGGCCCGCGTCATGGCCACGTTCATGCGGCGATAGTCTTTGAGGAAGCCCAACTCCGCGCCGGTGTTACTGCGAACGAGGCTCACCAGCACCCAGTCCCGCTCCTGGCCCTGGAAGCCGTCGATGGTGTGGACGACGATGTCGAGCTTGGAGAGGAGCGGGTCTTCCGATACCTCGGCGCGCATCTGCTCTACCTGCTCGCGGTAGGGGGAGATGAGAGCGATGGTGGGCCAGGGTGTGGTGCCTCCGGCGGAGGGCCTCCGGCGAGGGGCCTCCGGCGGGGAGCCTGCGGCGCTGACGTGTGCGTCTGGCTCGTGATTAAAACCAATAGTTTCAACCGCAAATCTCTCCCTGTATCCATACAAATAAGTGGCTATCAGCAGGTACTCATCCGTGTTGTAGCGGCTGTTAGTCTCTGGATTTTTCGCTTCCGCAAAACCTGTCCCGGCGGTGTCTATAAAGCGTACCGAGGGCTCGTCGGGCAGCGGTAGTCCACGGGCTTCGACGCCGGGGGCGGCAACGAGTTGGCCACCGTAGAAGTACTCATTGGAGAACCCCATGATGCCGGCGTGCATGCGGTACTGGACCGACAGCAGGGCGGAGGCCTCGGGGTAGGTCGCCAGCAAGCGCTCCATCATCGTCACGTTGAGGCCGCCGCGCTCGGCCTTGATGCTCTTGACCGTGGGCGGGAGCTGGAACGGGTCGCCGGCCATGATGATCCGCTTGGCGCGCTGCAGTGGGATCCAGACGGCGGGCTCCAGCGCCTGCGCGGCCTCGTCGACGACGACGGTCCCGAAGGTGCGATCGCGGAGGAACTCGGCGCCCGAAGCAGTAAGCGTACAGCAGATCACCTGCGCCGAGTCCAGGACGTCACTCACGATGCGCTTCTCGAGCTGGCGCGCCCAGCCGTCGAGTTCGCCAGCCTGGCGGAAGAGGTGACCGCGCTCCCGCTTGTCGGGTGAGCGGCCGCGGCCCTGCCCGGAGCCCTGCTTGCGCAACTCGGCCGCCTCGAGCTTGATCTTGCGAATCTGCTTGTGTTCCGGGTGTAGCGACACCTGCATGTCGAGGGTGAGGTCGAGCAGTTCCGCGGAAACGCGGGAGATGTGGCCTGTGCGCACGACGGTAAGCCCGGCGGCCTGGGCGCGCTCCGCGAGGAGGTCGACGGCGACGTTGGAGGGCGCGCAGACCAGCAGTTGGCGCTCCTTGCGGGCGATGTGCTCGATGGCCGCGATGAGGGTGGTGGTCTTGCCGGTGCCGGGCGGGCCGTGGATGATGGCGACGTCCTCGGCCTCGTCGATGAGTTGGATGGCGGCGCGCTGGGAGTCGTTGAGGTGCGCGTAGGCGGGGCTATTGCCGATGGCGGCGTCGGGGGCGGGTGCGTAGCCGGCCTTAAGGGCAGGCGCCTGATTGCCGGTGAGGATGTAGCTGAGTTGCTTGAGACGCCCCTTGGCGTTGGCGGCCTTCTCGAGGGCGAGGCGCATCTCCTTGTAGCTATTCTCGTCGAACTCCAGGTCGAGGCCCTGGCCGACGACGTCACTCCAGCTCGGCACGCTCCGGCCGCCGAGCACGACCATCACCTGCCGGTCCTTGATCCAGTGCACGACGCCGCTCACCTCCGGGCGCTCGACGCCGGGCACGGTGGTGTAGTAGCGCACCGGCGAGCCGCCCTTGATGGCCGAGTCGCGCTGGCGCCCGGCGGGCCGCTCCATGACGACGAAGGCCCTGTCGCCGACCATCGTGCCGGTCTTGACGACTTGTAAGGGCCACCAGGTGTAGCCTCGGCGGACCCGCTCCTTGAGGGGCAGCTTCTGGATTTCGTTACGGAAGCGCTCGCGGTCGGCCTCGAGTTCGACTTCGAGCAGGTCGAGGAGGTGATCGAAGTGATCCTCGGTTTTGTAGTTGGCCACGGGGCAAGAACGGGCGGGGCGGGGGGTTGTTGGCACGGGGCGCGTGTTGCCTGCGGCGCTGGGCCTGCGGCGCTTTGCCTGCGGCGTTGCTCCGGCAGTATGCTCTGCTGTCGCTCAGCCCCACTTCCGGTTGGAGAGGCGGTTGTAGTTGGTGACGGCGTTTTCCTCGAGTTTGTAGCTGATGATGGCCGGGGCCGCAGCGATGACAGCCAGGTAGCCGAAGCTCCAGATGAGGGCGAAGAGTAGGGCACTGAGGCCCATTCCAAGAAGGAGCTTCCGTGGATTGGGGCGGGCGCGAGTTTGCATAGCCTCCGCGTCGAAGCTCTGGTCGCAGTTGCCGCATGGCACAATGAAGCGATCGCCTTTCTCGCGGGCGAGGTCGTTTGGGGTAGTGGCCGAGGTAGTGAGGGTGCTGTTCTCACGGCAGTTGCTGCAGACGGCGTATACGAGCATCGAACCGGAAGGTAGCCACAGAACAAACCGCGCGCTACCGTTGCTACCAAACCATCTTACCGTACGACCATGAAGACCTTTGCGCTGTTGTTCTCGCTGCTCACCCTGTTCGCCTGTACCCCTAAGGCTACTGGTCCGGCTTCCGCCAAAACCGACACTTCCGCGAGCATGACGCCCGCCAAATCCTTCGTCGACGCTTGGGACGTGACGATGAGCGACACACCGCTCGGGACGGTGAGCGGCCTCCTCACAGTCGAGGAAACGGCCGGCAAACTCGGCGGCACCTTCGTAGCGCAGGGCCAGACTTACACGCTCACAAAAGCCGCCGTGAGCGACGACGGCATGACGGCTACTTTCTACTACCCCGACGCGCAGGCCAACGTCGACATCGTGCTCAAGGGAGTAAGTACGGCCGATATGCTTACGGGCACGACGATGGGGGACTTTAAGACGACGGCGAAAAGGAAGATGTAAGTCAATCGAGCCTCCCCCGGGCGAGCTGCACACGCGCTCATAGGGTTTAGTTTGGCGGCCATGATTCCGCGTCGCGCATTGCACAGTCTTGATCACGCACGGCACAGGCTTGCTCGCCTAGCCGGTGTCTTCCTGCGGCAAAGCGGTTGTCTACTACTCCTATCGGCGTGTCTTCTGCTCGGGAGCGGTTGCAACAGGCATGCGCCCGCCGGCCCGGAGCTGGTCCGCGCCATCGACACTTTCGCCCGCGCCCCCGCGGTCGATCTGCTCGTCAACCCCCTCTTCGCCAAGGGCGCCGACCCGTGGATCATCGAGCACGACGGCGAGTATCACTACTGCTACTCCCGCGACAACGCCATCCGCCTCAAGTCGGCACCCCGTCTGTCCGGATTGCCGGACGCGCCCGAGCGAACGCTCTGGACCCCGCCGCCCGGCACGCGCTACTCCCGCGAACTCTGGGCCCCGGAGCTCCACTACCTCGACGGCAAATGGTACGTCTACTTCGCCGCCGACGATGGCGACAACCAAAACCACCGCATGTACGCGCTCGCCTCCGCGACGGCCGAGCTCTCGTCAGACTTCAGTTTCTCAGGGCAGGTCACCGACGCCACCGACCGCTGGGCCATCGACGGGACCGTGATCGAGATCAACGGCCAGCGCTACTTCGTCTGGTCGGGCTGGGAGGGTGAGGTCAACGAGGCGCAGCACCTCTACATCGCGCGGATGGCCGGCCCGACCGCCATTACTTCGGAGCGCGTCCGCATCTCTTCCCCGGAGTACGCGTGGGAGAAGCGTGGGGCGGGCGACGGCCTACCGACGATCAACGAGGGTCCGCAGGTGCTACGGCACGGCGTTGTAGCGTCAGGCGGACACCTCTATTTGATCTATTCCGCGAGCGGGAGTTGGTCGGACGACTACTGCCTCGGCCAGCTGGATTTTGTGGGTACTGACCCGATGCGCCCTGAGTCTTGGCGCAAGCACCCACGGCCGGTCTTCGAGGGCACCGAGAGCGTCATTAGCCCGGGGCACTGCTCGTTCTTGTGGATCGGCGGCCGGGACTACATCGTGTACCACCACATCCGCAGTAAAGGCGGCGGGTGGACGGATCGGCAGGTGAAGGTCCAGCCGTTTTACTGGACCGCGCAGGGCGCGCCGGTGTTTGGGGTCCCGGTCCAGGATAGCGCGGTAGTGGAGGTGGAGTACCGGGTGCGGTAGTGGCGAGGGTGCGGCGGGAAGGCTTTTGGATGGCTTTCGCCAAAACTCGGCAGCGCGTAGGTGTCGGGGTGTGCGATGATAGGTTTTGCCGAAAGGCTTACAACGCTCACTAACATAGCCACTTACCCGCTACTGCTGTACCACCACCAGCGCCGCCTCCCCATCCACGACGAGCGCGTAAGTACCGGCGGCGAGGCTCGGCTCGAGCGCCACCCGGTAGCGACCCTCACCGAGCTCCTCGGTAATGCCCAAGGCCGAGCGGCGACCGGCGGCGTCCACGAGGTAAGCTTCACGAGGAGCGCTATCAATGCCCGTTGGACTGGTGTAGCGAAACGAAACCTGCTCTTTGACGGGATTCTCGACGCGGAGGCGACGGGAGACGGGTGTAATCTCCTGGATGCCAACGGTGCCGTCGAGCTTGCCGATAACGATGGCGGAGTAGGCGCCACCGAGGACAACTGGCACGATGATGTCCTGGGCTGGCGACACCTGCATCCGGCCGACCGGATAGCTTGGGCTTGGAAGCGTGTAGATTGTACTCGACTTGCGTGAAGACAGCACGTAGTAATCCAGCCTGACCGCCGGACGACCTTGGGCGTCCGCAACCCTAATCGCCGCCAGCACGCTATCGGCCGACAAGAGTTTGACATCCGCAATTTGGTGTCCGGCTGAATAAAGGGTCCCCTCGCGGAGGACCTCGAAAGTTCCAGTACCAGAAGTGCCGTACAGCTGGTACTTGGTGGTGAGCGGGTCGATGACAAATGGATCGCCCGAGGGCGTGTACCGGACGATGGCTTGATTGTCCTGGCAATCCGTCGCGCAGCCATTAATCCGCACGACCCCGGTTTGATCTACCTCGAGCACGAGGCCTTGCGGGGTACTGAACGCGTCGTTGACGTAAGTGAAGGAGAGGGCGAATTCACCATTGGGGCCGACGGCAAAGTTTCGGAGAGAAACGTTTGAACTGCCGTTGTCCACCGCTAGCTCGAAAGGCCCAACTCGCGAGACGCTTCCGCTGGGGTCGATCCTCACGAAAGTCATTCCGACCCCCTGGAGGGCCGCGATGACCACGCCGCCCCGCGGATCTACGGCCCTCCTCGTCGACCGTGTGCCGAGTATCGAGGCCGGGATGACTGTCCGCAGGGAGAGGTCCGCGTTGAGGACATAGACTGAGTCCCTGCCTGACGTCGCGCTACCAAAGATCATGTAGCCGGAGCCGCCCTGAAAGCCGTACAAATTAGAGATACCGAATAGTCTGCCGGCAGCGTCGAAGGCTCCGGCAGGCAGCGTCGAGGGCTGTCCCGTCTTCGAGAAAGTGACTAGCGACGCGCTGTTCTTTACCCCGACGTATTGATCGCGGCCGTAAAAGGTGACGTGGTATATATCGTCCAGTAGCGGTGCCTGGTTACGGAGGTTCGGACTCACCGCGATCGTATCGCCGGAGAGGAGATCCCTCACGACGCTATTCGGTCGCGAGCGAGGCGGGAAGACGTAGCGCCGTTGTTTTGGTCCTGCTGGTGACTCGCTTATCGCGAATGCTTCGGAGCCACTGCCTTCAAACAGGTATACCGCAGTGGGGAGAGGTCTGCCGTATACTCCCTCTTTCGAGAAAACGTGCACGCTGATCTGTTGCGCCGAGGCATCCTGAAGAGCGACGCTGAAAGAATCTAATCCCCAATTGAGGAAGTCGAACGCCTCGTAATCACTGAACTGAGTAGGGAAATCTTTGGTCGTGGTCGTAATGCCCGAATTCGTGGCCTGTGCGATAAGGAAGCGTCCCGGCTCACCGAAGAGCCTCTCGCTCATGTAAATGGCGCGATCTCCGATGACGACGACGTCTCTGCGTCGGGTCCGAGAGGAGGAGTTCTGGTGTGCGCGAGGTAAGGGATTTACGGTGCCGGAGGAGTCTACCGACTTGAGCCCTCCAGCGTTCACTAGGGCCACACCCACCGCGGGCCATGGGGTGCCGTCTGGTCTCCAGTTAAAAGAATAATCGGCGTTGCGCGCTGCTCCGTCGAGGCCGAAGGTGTAGATCCCGACGGTCTCGAGCAGGCCCCGCCTACTCCAGTTGAGGATCGGTCGCGTCACCACGACGGCGTCATCGATGATCGCGAAACCGTTGATGCGGCCGAGGAGATCTTCCTGGTTGGCGTGTACCAGTTCGGTCGTGGAAACATCGATACCGTCGGCAAGCCTCAATCGCCACAGGTAAGCGGATTGGAAGGCATTGGGCTTAATACTGGTGACTCCGACAAAAACCTCCTCATTCACGACGTGTACGGCGTTCCCGAAAGACGCGTTGTCGGGAATGGCGAATCGTCTTTCCCAGAGTACCATCCCTTCTTTGGAATAGCGGTAGGCGAGAACTGTATTCGTTGCGCTATACGGGCTGGGAGTGGGGGGGATCCCATGACCAACCGCTACAAAGCCACCATCCGGGAGGCCAAAAGCATCTTGGAAAGTGATTACGTGGTCTGGCACGTCAAGCACGACTGTCGATAAGGCGCTCTGCGCGCTCGCTCGACCGGGGTGGAGGACGAAGAGCGAGCAGAGGAGAAAGAGCAGCACGTAGCGCATGGGGCATGTAGAATTAGCTATCAAATTTACAAGCGCCCCGCTAATCCCATTCGAGGTATCACCAAGGAATATTCAGCCGACATTCGCCCGCCGCCATCTTCGCGCCCCAACATGACCCTCACCCACTGCGTCGTCCACGAGCTCCTCAAGGAGCCCGGGCACGCCTCCGCCTCCGTGCACTACTCCCAGGCCCTCCTGCCGCTCTCGCCGGAGCTCAACAGCCTCGTCGCCAAACTCAACCGCAGTTTTGGCGGAAGCCGCGTCATCAACGCCCGCTTCGACGACAGTCCCGGGAAGCTGTTCCCGCAGAAATTCGCCGACTATCAGGAGGGCGGCGGTTCGGACGAGGACTTTCTGGAGTACTCCCGCGAGGTGCTCGGACACCTGGAGACCGTCATCCAGGGCAAGACCGGCGCGAAGGGCGGCTACTTACTGCTGGCGGATTATGATGATGCGGAAGGCTCCAGGCACGCGGTGTTCCTGATCCGCAACACGACCGGGCGCATCTTCCGGCGCACGCGCACGGGCTTCGACATCGAGCCGGTCACGCACCTCGACACCGACCAACTCGCCATGGCCTGCCGCGTGGACGTCGGTCGCTACCGCCGCGCGGCCACGACCTACCTCGAGCTCACGCACCGCTCCGAGACCGAGGTGAGCGCCTACTTCAGCGACTGGATCGGCGCCGAGGAGACGGTCTCCGCCAAGGACATGACGCAGAGCCTGCACGACCTGCTGGCCAGCGTCGAACTGCCCTCCGACCCCGAAACCGGCGAGATGATCAGCCAGGTCGCCACCTTCGAGCGCGCCTACGAGCACGTGCGGGCGAGCCCGAGCAAAGTGGTCGACATCGATGCACTCAGCGAGGAGCTGTATGGGAGTCCGGCCGTTTTGGCGAAAGCCGCCAAGGACCAGGGCATCGCCCTCGAACCACAGTTCCGCTACGACAATGCCGTCCTGCGGGAGATGGTGATGATGCGCGTGCAGGCCGAGGGCATCGACGTGCGCTTCCCGCGGAGTGCGCTGGAGGATGGACTGATTTACATCGAAGGCGAGGGGGCTACGGCGCGGATCGTGATTGCGGTGCCGGAGCTGGTGGGAGAGTTGCTGAGGTGAGTCACTGCGGGATGCCCTGCGCGGCGAAGGGCAGCACGTAGGCCCATTCCCCGTTCACTACTTCTCGCTTATCCGCCAGCACCCAGACGTGCACCACACCTTGCCCTTCTTTGTGATAAGTGGCCTGGTAGCCGTACTTCCGCCCGCTAAATTCAGGCTTCGGCGTGAAGGCCCAGAAGGTAGCCCAGTCGGCGTTGAGTCGCGCGAGGTCGTCATCTCCGGCGCGGTAGCGGGCGATGAAGTGCTGATCTTCCGGACTATTTAGCGCAGCGTTGACGATGGCGGTGCCGCCGAGAATGTGCGGGTACAATCCGCTGCCGTTATCGGGCTCCGGGACGAGCTGGGCGTAGACCTCGAAGCCTTCGCGTCGATTGAACCACCGCATCCGAAGGTCGCAGCGGTTGAAGCTCACGCGGGTGGTGTCGAAGCGTAGATTTTCGAGGCTCGGAACCGCGAGGCCGAGGCCCATCTGGCGGGCCATGAACGGTAATTCGGCGTCGGAGGCTTGCGCCAAAACTTGCCCGCCGCCGATCGCAAGTGCAAGGAGGGAGAGTAGAAGACTCCGCATAGTCCCCGCTGAAACGCTCCGCGCCTAGACCATCATGCCCGACATCTGTTCGATCTCGGTCAGGTCTACGGGCACGTCCGCGCTCAGGTCCACAGGCCCGTCGTCGGTGACGAGCACCACGTCTCGCAGTTGCATCCCGAAACCTTCCCCCGGGAGGTAGAGTGCGGGTCCGCACGCGATCACCATACCGCGCTGCAGGGGCGCGTAGGCGTCGTACGGGTCGTAGAGATTACGGCCGACGTGGTGGTAGCAGGTGGTGGGGAAGAGCTGCTCGGCGGTGTCGGGCGCGAGACCCAGGTCGCGGCACGCGGCCTCGAGTTCTAGGCGGAGTTGGCGCTCGCACTCCGACAACGTGGTGCCCGGCAGCAGCAGCGCGATGCCCTTGTCGAGCAGGCCGACCACGCGCTCGTAGACGGCGTGCTGGCGCTCGGTAAGTCCATCGCCGAGCGGCATGACGCGCGCGATCGAGGCGTGGTAACCGGCCACGCGAACCCCAATCTGGATCTGGACGAGGCCGCTGTCGGCGAGACGCTCGCGGTTCGAATCGTAATTCGGGTAGAGGCTATTGGCGCCCGAGGCGACCTTGACGGGGTGCGCCAAGGCCTCCGCGCCGCCGGCGATGATGGCCTCGGTGGCGGCGGCCTCGACGCGGTACTCGGTGTTGCCGGGACGGAGTTGCGCGGCGGCGGCGACGAGGGCCTCGTGGGCCAGCTGGTTGGCGCGACTGATGAGCGCGATCTCTGGGCGGCTCTTCACCATCCCGATTTGCTTGAGGATCGGCTGGGCGCGGTGGTATTTGTGCGCGGGGTACTGCTTCATGAGCCTTTCGGCAAAACGCAGATCCCGGGTGGCGGCGTCGGAGTAGGCGTAAGCATCCTCGCGGCCGTTGACGTAGATGCGGGAGGCCAGGAGGATGAGGCGGTGCAACTCGATGTCGAGTTCGTCGACGAAACACACGCGCTGGATGCCGGAGCGCTCGCTGGCCTCGGCGATGCTCAGGCCCTGCCCGCGTTGGCGGGCGTCGCGGTGGTCGGGCCTGCGGATAAAGAGCACCTCGGCGTAGCCCTCGCGGGCGGTGTCGGGCGCGAGTACCAGGACCGTGTCCGGCTGCGTGACGCCGGTGAGGTAGTAGAGATCGGGGTTTTGGCGAAAGCGCACACTCGACTCCCCGTTGCTCGACACGAGGTCGTTGGAGCAGAACACAGCTACCGACTGCTCGAGCATCTGGCGCACGAAGCGCGTGCGGTTGAGGCGGAACATCTCCGGGGTGGCGGGCGGGTCAAGGTGTATCGGTTCCATGGTCGGCGGTTTGGGAGCGAGCGGGCGAGGGCTGCAGCATCGGCACTACTGCAAGCTCTACGCCACAAGCGGGTCCTTTCGCAACATTAACGATTGGCTCGGGGCCGGCTGCGGCGTGTGGAAGACGTTTAAGGGATTGTTGACACAAAGGGGGGAGTTGGTGCCTGCGGCGCGGGGCCTGCGGCGCTACTAGGCTACCGTGCTACGTCGGAGTGATGTAAGGCTCCCTGGTTAGTATCCTCCCGTAGTGCTGCTTGCCGTGGTAGCGCTCGACGTGGAGCCTCGCGGTTCCTGAAGGAGGAGCGTTCGGCCTCTGCGATGGTGTAAGCGCCTTCGCTCCGATTCGTGCGTTCGCGCCAGCAGGCCGCAGACGCGTTGGCGCGGCCGCCACCGGGAGCCCCCGTTTACGACATCTTTGCCCTTAGGTACGCCCCTACCCGCACCCTACCGTTGTCTTGTCCAAACCTACTTCCGAAACGCCCATGTACATCGGTGACTCCTCCTCCAAAACCGCGCTCTCAGTCCTCCTATGCGCGGTGGTTTTGGCGCAAGCCTGCAAATCCGACCCCAAGCCGCCCGTTATCGAGCCCACGGCGCCCCTCGTCAAGACGCAGCTGCCGGTGCCGGCCTTCACTGCGGACTCGGCCTATGCACACGTGGTGGCGCAGGTGAAGCCCGGCCCGCGGACGCCGGAGAGCGAGAGTCACGCGGCCACGCGTGCGTACGTGCAGCGGACCCTCGAGCGCTACGGCGCCACGGTGACGGTTCAGGAGTTCGACGCCAAGCTCTTCGATGGGCGGCGCGTGAAGGGATACAACCTCATCGGCTCCTTCCGACCCGAGGCCACGCGGCGAGTGTTCTTGAGCGCGCACTATGACACGCGGCCGTTTGCAGACAGTGACCTCAGCAAGGAGCGGCGCGACGAGCCGATCGACGGGGCCGACGACGGGGCGTCGGGCGTGGGCGTCCTGCTCGAGATAGCGCGCCTGGTGCAGGCCAACCCGCTCACCGTCGAGGACTTCGGGCTCGACCTGGTCTTCTTCGACCTCGAGGATTACGGCAAGCCTAATGGCGAGACTCAGGAAGACATGTACTTCTGGGCTATGGGTGCGCAGTACTGGGCCAACAATCCTTGGATAGCGGGGTACTCACCGCAGTTTGGCGTCTTGCTCGACATGGTCGGGGCCGAGGGCGCGGTGTTCGGGCGGGAGCAGTACAGCCGGCAGTACGCGGGCGGCGTCCAGGACGCCATCTGGAAGCTCGCGCAGTCGATGGGGCGCGGGGAGCGCTTCGTGGATGCCAACATCGGTCCGGTGACGGACGACCACTATTTCGTCAACACGATGGCTGGGTGGCCGACGGTCGATGTCATCTACAAGCCCATCGACGGCTCGTCGCCCTTCGGGAAGCACTGGCACACCCACGACGATGACCTGGACGTGATCGACAAATCGACCCTCGGGGACGTGGGGCAGGTGATGATGGCGGTCGTGTACCGCGCGGCGGGGAATATGCTGTGAGGCGGGGCCCTCGCTTCGCTTACTGAAGGGGCAGCTTCGCCTGAAGGGGCTTTGCGATCGTTCCGTACGATGGGCGAACTGGCGACGGGCGAAGGTGCGGTAGGGCCAGACACTCCAGCGGTGACGCAGCCGATTGGCCGCATCACCGCTGAAGTGCCTCACGATGGCGAATTGAGCCTTACTGTCGCACGATCCGCAGGCCTTGCTGGCCAACGCGGGCGACGTAGATCCCGGCGGGGAGTCCGCTGAGGTCGATCGTCTGGCTCTCGACCGGGAGACGGTAGGTAGCCCGGCCCAATACGTCGGTGAGCGACACCGACCGTACTACTTCGTCGAGGCCGCGCAGGAGTACGTACCCAGTGCTGGGATTCGGGTAGGCCGTCACCGTACCTGCGGCCGAGTCACAATCTGTAGCCGTGGCCACGACACCGTGTCGGATGGCGGTGCCGTCGAGGTCGACGGCCGTAAGGCGCACGTAGGTGGTTTTGGCGAAAGCCGGTACCGATACGCGGTAGGCGCTACCCGTGCCACGGGCTTGTGCACGCGCGGCGACCGTCCATGCGGAGGCGTCTACGGAAACCTCGACGAGGTAGTGGCTGGCGTCGGACTCGCTCGCAGTCGTCCACCGGACGCTGAGGTCGCACCCTACGGGGGCGACATCGAACGCGGTTAGGACCACGGGCAGCGGCGCGGCCTGGAAGCCGGCACCGAGCGGAGGCATGACGGTGTTGGCGGCGAGGGCGAACGGTGCAGTGGTAAACGTGCCGGGGAACGGGTCCGAGTCATTGTCCGGACTCCAGCTGGCCTTGCGGGCGCTGAGGGCACCGTAGCCGCTCGGCTTGTCGAAGCGGACCGTATAGGTCGTGCCCGCCGGACGGCGCAAGAATCGGTACAGGCCATTGGCGTCGGTAGTGGCGGTGCCGACCTCGGTGTCATTGAGGAGGAGGCGCACAGTGGCTCCGGAGATACCGGATTCGAAAGCCGCAAAGATGCCGTCGTTGTCGGTGTCGTTCCAGACGGTACCGATGGCGTTGAGGTCGACGGTGCGCCAGTCGCGGTTGGTCTGCGTGGCGGCGAAGCGCGGGTGGCTGCTGGGCGTGAGGTTACCGTTAGTGGGAGCGCGACTGCCGATGGCGTTGTCGAAACCGTCGTCGAGGCCGTCGCCGTCTACATCGGCACCGTTGCGCCGCCCGGTACGGCTCGCAGGCGTGTCGCTCGCGTTGACTACGCCATCCCCATCGGTGTCGTGGCCCTCGACGAGGTCGGGATTGCCGTCGTTGTCGCTATCGAGATCGCGGTAGTCCGGGGCGCCATCGTTGTCGGTATCCACGGGGGTCACCTGGTTGCCGCCGTGGGTAGCGGGAGCGCTGTCGTAGTTACTCACAAGGCCATCGGGGGAGGTGGTTGTCGCAGGGGCGAGGTAGCTCCCTGTGGCGAAGGCTTCGGCGTTGTCGGTGATGCCGTCGTTGTCGCTGTCGATGTCGAGGAAGTTGGGTCGGCCGTCGCGGTCGACGTCCTGCTCGACGGAGTACTTCGAGCCGTCGGTCGAGACTGCGGTAGCGGTATATTCAGGACGGGCGTCGAGGAGGCCGTCGCCGTTGGCGTCGACGAAGAGCGGGGCACCGGCATTGCCGTTGTCGGCGAGGCCGTCATTATTAGCATCGACGTTGCGGGACTCGCGTACGTCAGTAACGCCGTCGTTATCGCTGTCGAGGTCGACGTAGTTGGGCTTGCCGTCGCCGTCGAAGTCGCAGATGGCACAGGGGCTATCGGGTCGGCCGTCGGCGTTCGCATCGACCTGGGTGACGAACAACGGAGTGCCGGTCACGGGGGTGCCGGTGGCGAGGTCGTAGCGTGGGTCAACGGCATCTACGAGGCCGTCGCCGTCGGCATCACTGGGGGTATCGTAACGGCCGTCACTGTCGCGGTCACTCCCGCCTACCTCTATGAGGTCGGGGATGCCGTCGTTGTCGTCGTCGAGATCGAGGAAGTCCTTGACGCCGTCGCCGTCGGTGTCCAGGAGCGTGATGGCGGTCCCGCCGCTCGCGCCGGAGGTGTCGTAACGGTCGAACCACCCATCGCCGTCGGCGTCTTGCCCGGCAGCGAAGGTGCCGTTGAGGTTGCGGCCGTCTACGCGGCCATCGCCGTCGACGTCGGTGCCGCCGGCCTCGATGAGATCGGGGATGCCGTTGTTGTTGCTATCGAGATCGTATGAATCGGGGACGCCGTCGCCGTCACTGTCGGGTGCGCGGGTGAGCGTCACGGACTTCTGGTAGGAGACAGCGTCGAGGTTGATGGTCCCGGCAGTGGTCGTGAGGCGGAAACGGTCTGCGGCAAACGTTCCCGTGGTGACGGAGACCGGGGTAACGGTGCTCGGGTTTTGGCCGGCGACCTTGCCGATGGTCGCGAGCTCGATCCACGAAGTACCATTCCACGCTTCGATCTTGACCTTATCGGTGACGGCCACGCTCGAGAAATAAACAAAGAGCGTGGACGCCGCCGGGACGACCTCGACGTTGCGCAGGACGACGAGCTGCGCGTTCGCGAGCGTGGCGGTGTAGCCGTCGTTGGTTCCGAGGGCGCGCGTTGGATTGGTGGCGGTGCCGCCAGCCTCTGCCTCGGCGGAGTGCTGAGGCGTGACAACGGACTGAGGGGCTTGACCCTCCTGGATATCGGAGAGGCCGTCGTTGTCGTCGTCCTGATCTACGTCGTCGGTGAGGCCGTCTCCGTCGGTATCGCAAACGCCGCCGAGGGTAAAGGCGCGCGACCTCGTAGCGGCCAGCGCCGTGATCCAGGTATTAACGGTCTCCTCGTCGGAGGCGGTGTAGCGGTTGCAACCCGACGGACAGCCGACGAGGTTGGACCTAGTACCCGGCGCCACGGGGGTCGCCTTGGTGAGTTTGGTGTTGTCCCAGAACATTAGTGGCGCCGAGAGGCCCGACGGGCGGAGAATACTGCCGTTGAATCCGTTGGCGTGGATTTCGGCATCGTATATCGGGAAGTGCGTGAGGCCGGCGAGCATCTCGATGATGACGGTGCCTGGGCTACCCGGCGCTACGAGTACTCCGAAGTTGTCACGCCCGTCCCAGGGGATACAGCTCTTACCAACCCCAGAGGTACGGTAGGGGAAGTAGACGTCGCGTCCGTTGGCCTGATAGCCGCTGACGCCATCGAGGTCGAGGTAGACATTGTACTGGCTTACGGTCTTGGCGTCGACCGAGATGCAGTAGGCATCGCCGACGCGGCACTCCTTAAAGCTCGTGATCTGGAAGTCGAAGGGCTTTGGATTGGGCCAGACGGCGATGTCCGGTGGGCTGATGAAGACCGGGTACTCCGCCGGGCTGTCTCTGTTGGTGTTCGAGAATCGATCCGCGCGCAAGTTGCCGGTGTTGACGGCGCCAGAGCGGTTGAAGTTGACCGAGAAGCCAAACGGCTGGATGCCGTTGACGTCAAAGTTGACCACCACCGAGTCTGGAGTGTAGGTGTAAAAGCGCGTGTACGACCCGGCGCTGGCCGAGGTGGTGGTGAGGTGCCAACGGCGGGAGTAGATCCGACCGGGGACGGCGGCGCCCGCCTTGCCGACGACGACGTCGAAGGGATGTAAAACGTATTTGCCTGTGTTGGCGGTGATGTTGCGGAACTCAAGCGTGTGGGGGCCGACTTTCGTCGGGCGGACCACGAGGGCATTGTACCCACAGGTGGCGCCGAGCTGGTTGGGGCCCACGTAGGCCTGGATTTTATTGGGCTCG
Source organism: Saprospiraceae bacterium (assembly GCA_041744755.1). GTDB lineage: Bacteria > Bacteroidota > Bacteroidia > Chitinophagales > Saprospiraceae > CALDTK01. Next base: position 10,171 of record JBGTKC010000249.1, on the reverse strand, counting down.
ATGTAGCCGCGCTGCCCCGAGATCTTGGCGACGGTATCGAGGAAGATGATCGCACCACTCGGGTCGAGGATACGCATCTCGACGTTGGTGGTCCCTACGACTGTGCCGCCGAGGTATATGCGCTCGGTGATAGGGTCCTTGATGAATATCTTGATCTTGTCGTAATCCGGTCGTGAGGTACCGCCGAGGAAATAAGTCGAGCCTTCCTTGCCCACCCCGTCGTTGCCTTGGAGGTAAGTGATGGCACCCGCGTTAAAGGTCGCGGGCGTGGAGCAATTGACGCTCGCGGCATTGGTCGCGGGCATGAGGGACTTTGTGATCTGTCCGCGGGCCACGGAACCCGCGACCAAAAGCAAGAGGCAGAGCGTCGGCAGCCTCGGCGAGTGAGGGTAGAGTAGATTCATAGTGAGATGCAGGTTGCCCGCCAGATCACCAAGGGAGATCATATGCGTAACAATCACTATGCCAAGAGGAGCAATCCGCCCGTAATAGTGCCTGGATGAGTGCTGTTTCAAGTAGTCATTTGACTACCGTGGCTTCGATACGACCGGTGCCTAGACTTTGCTACCCTATTGAAGCAGCAATTGCTCCCAGAGTCAAGGCAAGCAGCTGGAGACTTTCATGATTGCAGCCAAGCCTCAAGTGCCATTGATGCAGCAGGTTAATCCCCCCGCTGGCAACCCTCTCGCTAAATTTGTCCGTACTTGCACTGAGATCCGCGCCCGCCCCCATGAAACACCTCCTCTTCCTCCCGGTCCTCGCGCTCGGCGCCTGTATCGGGACCGACCTCATCGACGACAGCGTTCCGCGCGAACTGCGTATTCTGGCGCTGCCCGACACCATCGCCTTCGGGGATACCGTCGATCTGAGCGCCACCTACTTCAATGAAATCGGCCGCGAGGAGGGCGTCGACATCCTCTGGACGAGCGCCGACCCCTCGGTGTTTCGCGTCACCGACCGCGGCCAGGGGATCGCCGTCGCCACCGGCAGCACCACCCTCCGCGCCGAGGCCAACGTGGCCGGGCAGACGGTGAGCGAGGAGACCGGGGTCGTCGTCGGCCGCCAGACCGTCACCACGGTGCAGACCCGCAAGGGCACCATCCGCACGACGAGCAGCTACAAGCTCACCGGCGATTTTACGATCACCCAAGAAGGCGCCAACCTCCTCGTCGAGGTGGCTGCAGATTACGAGGCCAGCACGGCCCTCCCGGGTCTCTACGTCTACATCACCAATAATCCGAGCACGACCAACGGCGCGCGGGAGATTGAGCGCGTCGAAACTTTTAAGGGCGCACACTCCTACCTCATCGAAAACGCGCGACTCGGCGATTATTCCCACCTCCTGTACTTCTGCAAACCTTTCAGCGTGAAGGTGGGCGATGGCAAAATCGAAGAACAGTGACGACCCGCAGCGCGCTCCTCGGCCTCGGGCTGATGCTCCTGCTGCCTGTTTTGGCGAAAGCCGGCGGACCGTGGCCCCAGGGCAAGGGCAAGGCCTACGTAAAGCTCTCCGAGTGGTGGCTGCGCTTCGACCGCCACTACACCGACGCCGGGCTCACGGACCCCAATCTCACCTCCGGCGTCTACAACACCTTCGTCTACGGCTCGTACGGCATCACGGACCGGCTCACGGGCATCGTCAACGCCAACGTTTTCGGGCGCAACGTGGTCAACGACCTCGAATCGAGCGTCTCCGGCGAGGTGCTCGTAAAGGGAGAAGCCCTCAATCACCTCGGCGACATCGACCTGGCACTGAAGTACACGATCACCAAGTCCGGCGCAGCCTGGCCCGTGTCGGCGACCGTGCTCTTTGGCCTCCCGACCGGACAGGACGAAGCCGGCGTACAAGGCAACCTCCAGACCGGCGACGGGGAGTTCAATCAGGCCTTGCGCTTCGACGTGGCACACGGCTTCGGAGTCGGGAAGAAGTCCTCGGCGTACGTGGCGGCTTATTCGGGGGTCAATAACCGCACCAATGGCTTTAGCGACGAGTTCCGCGGCGGTCTGGAGGCGAGCGTCAATCTGCTTTCGCAAAAACTGTGGCTCATCTCGCGCCTCGACGTGGTGGAGAGCTTTCAGAACGGGGATACGGCGGAGACCTTCATGGGCTCGGGCATCTTCTCGAACAACGCCGAGTTCACGAGTATCGGGCTTGAGGCCAACTACTACCTCACGCCTAGGCTCGGCGTTTCCGTTGGCGCGGCGCGGGCCTTGCGGGGCGAACTGATCGCGGCGGCACCGAGCTACTCGGCGGGGTTGTTTCTCGATCTCAAGTAGGCACTCGAGAGGATTGGATTAGTCCTACCTTCCCGACATGACCACCGCCGAACTCAAGCTGTCCCTCATCGCGCGCATCACCCGTACGGATGACGCCCTACTGCTGCGGACGCTGCACGAGGTCCTTTCGCCGGAGCCTTACCCCGTTCCTGAGCGTCAAGCGCCGTCAATGGTCCGCGAGGATGCCGCGCCCCTGGCCACCGACGCGGATTAGGCCGTCGATCCCGATTGCCTAGTCGACGACAACGAAGTGATCGGCGTGCGACCGGACGGCTCGCAGGTTACGGCCGGGGAAGCAGTGAAGGGCTGGGACGCGGACGTTGCGAAAGTGCTGGCGGGCGGGGGATTTACCGGAGATGAAGTCCTAGCATATCTCCGTGAAAGACGCTTGCAACGTGGTTGAGCTAAGTCTGCGGGGCGCGGGAGAGCCTGCTGGAAATAGAGGAATACATCATAGGGCAGGAACACCTAATAACGGCAGCAGCATTCGCCGAGAAGCTACTCGCTTACACCCTTGCGCTCGGCCCTGCTGCGCCAACCCCTCCGCGTCTTCTACGTCTCCAAGCTCACCGGCTACCAGTACCGCCAGATTACGCACCGCGGCTACTGCATCGTCTATACCATCCAGGGCGAGCGCGTCATGGTCGTTGACTTTTTTTACGGCGGGCGAAGTGTCAGGAGTCTGGAGCGGAACCTGGAGGAATTTCGTGCGTGACGGCAAATAGCCGCCGGCCAATATACGCAGCCTGGTGATACTTATGCCAGTGAGACAGGCCTCGTCGGCGCCGTAGGACCACGGCCTTTAAACGCGGCATAGTTATTACTGTACGCATAGCGGTCAGCACACATTCTCCTACCACTCAGTGCATATCGCATTAGGTCCTCCGGTGCACAAGATTTATCCCCCCGACGTTTCGCCTTATCGTGCCTCCACCCAACACCTTGGTTAAATCCCTCCGCGTCCCGCTGCAGTGCCTACTGGTTGCCTATTTACTCGCCGCCTGCTCCTCGCGCGGCGGACGGCTCCAGGCCGAGATGCCGGAGCACGTCTACCTCTCGCCGGGCGGCGCCGCCGCCGTCGTCCCCGGTACCGACTCCGTCACCCTGCGCGCCACCGACATGTACGCCGCCGGCGCCTGGCGGCGCTTCCTCCACGGCCGTAAGTACCGCGACGCGTGGGCCGCACCCGTTACCGTACCCGTGGCGTGGCTCGACACCCTCAAAGGTGGCCTCACCCCCGACGACATGGGCGGCGGCTTCCAGACGCTCTCGCTCGACCTGGTCGACTCTACTGGCGTCACCTACACCATCCGCTCCGTCACCAAGAATCCCCACAAGCTCGTCAAGCCGTGGATGAAGCTCTTCGGCATCCGCAACCTCGTCATCGACGGGATCGCCGCCGGGCATCCCTACGGCGCGATGGTGATGCCGGCCCTCAGCGACGCCGCCGGCGTCAAGCACTTCAACCCGAAACTCTACTACCTCCCAGCGCAGCCAGCGCTCGACACCTTTAACGAACGTTTTGGCGGAAGCCTGTACTGGCTGGAGTACGAACCGGAAGGTCCCGTACCCGCCGCCATGGACCTCCCGCGCGCCGACGACTTCGACGACTCCGAGAAGGTGCTCAAGAAATGGCGCGCCGATCCCGACAACGAACAGCCCAATCTCCAGGCCCTCGTCCGCGCCCGCGTCTTCGACTTGTGGCTCGGGGACTGGGACCGCCACGACGGGCAGTGGGGCTGGGTGCAGTACAACATCGGCGACGGCAGACATCAGTACTACCCCGTCCCCAATGATCGCGATAATGTCTTCTACGGCGTCAATGGCCTCTACCCGGGCATCGTGCGTCTCTTCGAGAAGCGCCTCCAGCCCTTCGGACCGAAGATCAAGAGCGTCGACGGTCTAACGAAAAATGCGGCGTGGTTCGACTACGCATTCCTGTATGATGTCCCGGCGCAGATGTTCGTCGACGAGGCCAGGTCCCTCCAGGCCGCCCTCACGGACGCGGTCATCGAAGACGCGATGCACATGTGGCCCAAATCGGTCTACGCCGAGGATGGCGACCGGATCGTACGCGATCTAAAAAAGCGTCGGGCCGATCTCGTGGACTATGCACTGAAGTTCCACCGCGTCATCCGGGAGCGGGGAGAGGTGGCCTATCCTCACGAAGACGACGATTGAGAGCGCGCTTCGTTTTGACGGAAGTCTGAATTTTTTCCGAAATCTGAATAGCGAAGTGTTGCGACGCCTAGAGTCTTCTGGCGCGACGCAGGCCCCTCGCTCACTCGGTGACTTCCACGAACGCCGATCGAGAGTGCGCGCATTCACTAATGAGTTAGCGTACGACCCGAGCATCACGCCTGCCAACATCCGAGGCGTGCTGAGAGAGGAAGAACAAGCGTGATCGTCGATGGCGCCGATGCGATGATCGAATCCGTGAGGTTTACGGTATCGACCTACGATGCCTATTTTCTGCACGCTGCCCGCAAATCGGACTGCGTCGTCGTGACGATTGATGAACGACTTGTTCGGGCCGCGCCCGACCTTGCGGTCTCTCCGTCCACTTACCTAGCCGCTCATCCCTTCAGAAAGTAGTTTATGCCCCACCACCTCGCCACGCTCTGCGTCCACGCCGGCTCCCACACCGATATCCCGACCCAGGGTACGGCCTCGCCCATCTACCCCGCCACGGCCTACGGGTTCCTCGAGGGCGACGAGCGTTCGTACCCGCGCTACTTTAACACCCCCAACCAGCGCCGCGCCGCCGAGAAGGTGGCCGCGCTTGAGGGCACGGAGGCCGGTGTGCTGTTCGGCTCCGGGATGGCCGCCATCACTACCGCGCTCTTCGCGTTCCTCAAGCCCGGTGATCACGTCCTGATGCAGACCGGGCTCTACGGCGGGACGACAAGTTTTGCGGAAGCGGACCTAAAAGGCTTCGGTATCGAAGTCACCTACACCGATGGCTTGAGTGTGCTCGATTTCGAGGGCGGCTTTCGCCAAAACACGCGCGTCGTCTACCTCGAGACCCCGAGTAATCCCCTGCTCAACCTCGTCGACATCGAGGCTGTCGCCAGCCTGGCCCGCAGCCGCGGCGCCGTGTCCATGATCGATAACACGTTTGCAAGTCCGATCAACCAGACGCCCCACCGCCTCGGGGTCGACATCGTGTTGCACTCCGCCACAAAATACCTCGGCGGCCACTCCGACATCACCGCCGGCATCGCGGCCGGTACGCGCGCGCACATGGAACGGGTTTTGGCGAAAGCCCGCCACTTCGGAGGATCCTGCGAAGCGCAGACGGCGGCCTTGCTAGAGCGCTCCATCAAGACCCTCGCCCTACGCGTCCGCCAGCAGACCGCCAACGCACAAGGGATGGCCGAGTGGCTTGACGCGCGCGAGGAGGTGGATGCGGTCTTCTACCCCGGTCTGGCATCGCACCCGCAGCACGATTTGGCGCGCCGCCAGATGCACGGCTTCGGCGCGATGCTGAGCTTTCAGTTGGCCGAGGGCATCGACCCGGTGGCCTTCCAGCAGAGCCTGACGCTCGTGGCCAGCGCCATGAGCCTCGGCGGCGTCGACACGAGCGTGAGTAGCCCCTACCTCACGAGTCACCGCACGATCGGGGCCGAGCGCCGCGCCGCCGAGGGCATCTCCGACCAGCTCATCCGCATGTCAATGGGGATCGAGGACGTGCGGGACTTGCAGGCCGACATGGCGGCGGCTTTCGCCAAAACAGGCGTTCGAGAGATGGCTTGATCTTTAGTGACGAACGTGGGCGCAGTGATAAACCATGAATCTAAACCAAATTACGGTCCCCTCGCTCGACCTACGTAAGTCCATCCCCTTTTACCAAAAACTAGGTCTTAAGTTAATTGTTGAGGCCCTACCGCATTACGCTCGATTCGAATGCCCGGATGGGGATTCCACCTTTTCGCTGCACCAAGTTGAGGCGCTTCCTAGGGGTGACGGCATCTACGTCTACTTTGAATGCGAAAAGCTAGACGACTACGTAGACGAACTCATTGACAAAGGAATAGCCTTCGATCAATTACCCACCGACCGATCTTGGCGTTGGCGAGAAGCCAGACTCAAAGATATAGACGGTAACCAACTGGTTCTCTTCTACGGCGGAGAGGACAGGCTCAACCCACCGTGGAGGTTACAGGAGTCGACGTAATAGAATTTCGCAGGCCTTACCCCACGAGCAACGATCGCGACGCCCTCCGTGCCCGTCCCTGTAATTCTACTACGTAGTTCCCCTTCGTCAAACGCGAAACGTCGATCGTGTGCTGCCCGAAAGCCCAGCGGACGAGCTCTTCGATGACGGTGCGCCCGGCGGAGTCGAACACACCCACCCGCACGTAGCGATCACCTCTGCGTGCGTCCCACCGCAATTCGACGCGATCGCTGGCGGGATTAGGGCTGATCGTGAACTTCGAGTCGTCCGGCCGCTCCGCCAAACCCGAGACCGCGTCCTGGGGCGCGACACGCACGAGGCGCTCCTGGGAGTTGAACACGATGGACCCGTCCTCCAGCACGATGTTGGCGTTGCCGGGGTCGTCGAGGTACGGTTCTGTGCCGAGGGCGAAGCGCACCGTGGTCGCGCCCGTAGCCCAGTCGAGCCCGTAGTAGTAGTAGTAGTAGTAGTAGTAGTAGTAGAAGTAGTATTTACAGTCACGCTCACGTCCTGAACCGTACAGCAGATCATCGGCTACGGAGTACTGCAGCACGTTGTTGAGGTTGATGTCGTCGCGGTGCCAGCGCAGCAGGAGCTTACTGGCGTCCTCGTCCCAGTGCAAGCCGTAGACGCCCTTCTTCCTTCGCAGGCCTGCCCCAGCAGACCGTTGTACTGTGCGCACGCAAGGTCGTACCCGAAGGCCACCGGGCTGTTCTCGACGGCCGTAAAGATCGGACTCAGCGGACCCGAGCCCAGCAGCGGCGTCCTGGGGGCACGCGGCGGTCGAACCCTGCGATTCCAGCGAAGTCGGCCGGCACTTCGTCTCTCCAGAACGCGATCATGTTAGCGGGTTTCTTCGAGTCAATCACGCAGACCAACTTATCGCGCCCCTCGCCCTGCCCAATCATCGTCGGCGTGGTCCCGACACCCTGGACGGCATTGCCGCCGAAATCCATCGGGACCTCCCACACCTGACTCAGGCGCTGCCCGTCCCAGCGCAGTTTGATCATCCGACGCGTCGTGACGGTGTAGATCCCACCGGCCTCGTCACTCGCGAAGTCGTTGTGGAAGGCATCCTCCCCGGCGGCTACCGCGATCCGGAGGGTGTCCAGCAGGCGCAGGTCCTGGTCCAGTATCCCGAGCACGCCGATGTCGCTCGCGAAGGCGATGTTGCCGTCGTACAGTGGCGTGAGTTTAGCCGGCCCCGATGACGGCCGGGAGCCGCACGATGCGCTCCTCGATCAACTTCGACCGCACAGCGCGCGGATCGTCACGCAGTACGATCAAGCGGTCGTCATCGTAGGTGAGGTAGCGATTGCGGCCGAGCAGCACGAAAGCCCAGCTGAGGTCATTGATCGCCGGATCATTATCGATCTGGTACTCGGCCACGAGTCCGAAAGTGTCGCGCGTGGCGATGGCCTTGAAGAAGTGCGTCGAGGTGCTTCCGAAGAAGTCCCGTTGTCCGTCTGCGTACCGCTCGCTGATCTGTAGCCACGGCGAGACCCGGTCGCGCGGCGTGAACGCGGTCTGCGTGACGACTCCGCCGGAGGCCTTCAGGGCCGGCAGGTCGAAGTATCCCTGGCGGTAGTTGTTGCGGTGCACCATCGGGAAGGGCGAGTCCGCGACGTTCGGATTGGAGGGTGGGGCTTGCGCCAAAACCGTCACGACGGTAATCGACAGTAGTGACAGCGTAAGGAGGGTACGTTTCATACTTGACAAAGCTCAGGCTCGCCGACGGCTGAAACAATTAACGTTGGACAACTTCTACGACTCCCGCCGACGTGCGGTCAACCGGGAGAGACTCGCCGGCGTGAGGCCAATAAACTCAGCGAGGTACTTCCTCGGGGACCCGCTGCAACAAGTCGGACCGCTCGGCGAAGAGGTACTCGTAGCGATCGGATGACTTCATCGAGAGGAGGCCCTCTACCCTCCCGAGGAGCATGAACACATTCTCCAACAGCGCTCGCGTAAACACCTGCTGAATACCGGCGTGCGCGCTGGCGATGGCGGTGGCGGTGGGCGCGAAGCGATCTCCGGCGCGGAAGCCGCAGGAGACCTTCCTACTTTTCTTTTAGCCTCGTGGAGCCAGCGCTAATCACGATGCTTGTGGACCGCTCCTCATCGCAGACGTTGGCTACCGTCATCGTCGCGGTATACGTCTCCCCTATACGCAAGCGCTTCCCCCCTCGCCCGAGTTTCCGTCCACGCGGCTGATACGTCACCGTCACCACGTCCGGAACGGTATCACGCTGCCAGTCGGTATCGTAGACTTTTCTACCATTCAACTTCTGCAGCGAAAGCCGGTAACGAGCGTCGTTTTGCGAGAGCCCAGCAAAGAATTTCAGCTCCTCATCGTCCGAGTTCATTACATAAAGCTGTGGATTCGCCGGCGGGCATGCTCTCCCAATACGCTCGAGCTGTGCGCAACGAAATTCGGCCACGTTGTTCATTGCCTTCGCCACCTGCCCAACCGTGAGCGCTGGTGCGTTGTAGATGTTGTTGTACCCTGAATAATCGAGGATATTATTGCTTTGGTAAATCCATGAAGAACAGGGGTGTTTTACGGAAGTGTACGTATAGTCGTTGACACAATCTCCGTCGTAATCAATGTAGTGCGGCCCACCTTCTCTATCCTCGACGATCACCCAGCAACTCCGCCACTGCCGCTCCGAACCTACCGCCGGGCACTTCGGATCTGTCGTGGCGAAGTAGTCGTCGAGGTCGCCGTCTTGGTTGAAGTCGAACTGGAAGCGCTTGACGGGCGTATCCGCGATGCCGTCGTCCTCGAAGGCGTGTCGCAGACCGAACAGGTGCAACGACTCGTGAATGGTGATCGTCGGGCTGAAGCCTTCGGTCGTGAAGGTCTCCAGCGCGCCCCCAATCCCTTCCGCCTCCGCGTTTGACTTGCCGACCCACTCCGCGAAGTGCAGATTGAGCATGTCCGGGACGCGGTAGCGCTCCTTGAGGCGGTACGGGCTCGATCCCCAGCGCTGGGCCTCGCTGTCGCAGTGGACGCTGACGCCGTCGAGGTAGTAGCGCAGCGGGAGGTAGGCGGGCCGCTCGGCCACGGGGATTCCAAAAATGGCTTCGTCTCCCCAGGGCACGCTGAGCTTCGACATGATGCCGTTAGCCTGCGCGATGAACTTGCCGATGGCCGGATATAGTTCGGCTTGCGTAAGGGGCTCCGGGAGCCAGGGCAGGTAGGCGCCGCGGCAGCTGTCGTCGCGGTAGACGTGCACGTGGATCTTTACCCAAACCTCGGTGCTGTCGGCGATGGTTAGGGCGGGGTCGAAGCAGAGGCTCGAATCAAGCGGCGGTGGTGGGACCGGAAAGGGCTTCAAGCTTACTGCTGGCCCGGGCGGCACTGCTTCGGCCACACGCTGCAGCGTAGTCCCTTGCGCGAGGGAATCGCCGCGTGGCACCAGGGTAAGGCAAGCCAATGCCGAGCCGAACGCACCGGCGCGCACGACTTTGTTCGCACGAGTCTTCGTTTTCGCCCAACCACTTTCTCGAATGCGGACCCACGTCATCGTCGCATAGTTACTGCGCGGGCCAATACCTGGTGTATTCCCCCCCCGCCGCATCTTTGCCAGATGAAGCAGCTATTCGTAATCATCGCCCTCGCTTTGTTCGCGGCCTGCAAGGCGCAGACCACCACTTCCGCCGAGGCCGTCGAAACGGAAGAGGCGTCGCCGGCCGCCGATGCCGCTACGGAAG
>JBGTKC010000248.1:0-6663 GCA_041744755.1 Saprospiraceae bacterium | reverse complement strand
TCGGCATCGACTGGACCGTCAACGGCGAGCACAGTACCGACACCTGGGTCTTCGTGACGTACTGGCTCTTCGCCAGCCCAATTATTCTGACCAGTTTCGGTCCGAAGGTCCCGCCGACGGCCGTCTTAGGCTTTTATGCATACATGGTGGTGGCCTACACGGCAAGTGCTTGGCTAATCGTCAACTTACTATTTCCTAGCTACATCCCGAAAAGACGCTTCTCATTGGCTTTCGTGAGCCTCCTCAGCATCATGTTTATTACGGCTATCGGCAATCAATTGGTGGCTGTTCAATTGATGGGCGACTCCGGTAAGTTCTGGCTCTCTACAGTCAAGTTCAATCTACCGAACGACGCACAGAACATCCTTACCGTCGTCGCCATCCTCGCCGGTAAGAAGTACTTCGACGAACGTCAAAGAAATACGCTATTAGAATCCGAGCGCCGCCAGTCCGAACTCCAACGTTTGCGCGCGCAGGTCGACCCACACTTCCTCTTTAATTCGCTCAACATCCTCGATATCCTCATCGAGTCTAATCCCGATGAGGCAAGACACTTCGTCCATCGTTTATCGAATCTCTACCGCTACCTCATTCGTCACCGTGACGAAGATTTGGTGCCGGCCGCCGAGGAAGTAGACCACGCGAGGGACTACCGCTATTTGATCGAGCGTAGATTCGGTAATACGTTCCGCTTTCGCGAAAACTTCGCCTCCGAGGAGCTGCAAGGGTTCTACCTGCCGCCCGGCGCCCTCCAGACCGTGCTCGAGAACATCTTTAAGCACAGCGTCGCCACGGCTACCGCGCCCGTGGAAGTGGATTTGGGCCTTGACGGCAAAACGCTCGTCGTGGCCAACGACTTCCGTCCGAAACCCGCGCGCGCCGCACGTGTGACGCCCAGCACGAACGACCCCGACGGCAGTGGCTCCGGCTTGGAAAACTTGCGCCGCCGCCTCGCCTTGATGTCCGACGGCGAACTGACTGCCGGGCTCGACGACAAGCGCTGGGTAGTGCGCATTCCACTCGTCTCGACGGCACCGGTTTTGGCGAAAGCCGTGACCCCGCAAACCACCTTCGCATGAACATCTTCGTCATCGAGGACGAGCCGCTTGCCGCTGGTCGGATCAGCGCCTACATAGAGCGTTTTGGCGAAAGCTGTACCCAAGTGGGCTGGGCGCAAAGTGTCGCCGGTGCAACGACGTGGCTTAGCGACAACGAATCGCCAAATCTGATCTTCAGCGACATCGAACTCCAGGATGGCAACGTCTTCGAACTCTTCGACGCCGTTGCGATTACCGCGCCGGTGGTTTTTGCGACAGCGTACGACCAGTACCTCTTAAAGGCCTTCCAGACCAACGGCATTGGCTATTTGCTGAAACCCTACACCTACGAAGATTTTGCGGCGGCGCTGGAGAAAGTACGCCTGCTGAGCAAGGGGCGGACGAAATCTGCACCTCCCACAGACGCGCCCGCACCTGCCAACCCCTCGGTCCTCAGCGTGGACGCCCTCGCCGCCCTGCGCCAGGCCCTCGGCGCCGAGCAAAACCGCTACCGCGAGCGCCTCACCATCAAGCGTAGCAGCGGGATCAGCCTCGTCAACCTTTGCGATGTAGCCTTACTCTACAGCGAAGACAAGGTCAGCTTCGCCGTCGATGCGCACGGCAAGCGGCACGCGCTGTCTCAAAGCCTCAACGCCCTGGAGGCCGAACTCGACCCACGGCAGTGGTTCCGCGCCAACCGCGGGCAGTTGGTCTCCCTCGCGTACGTGGAGCGGCTGGAGGCTTACGGGCGCGACCGCCTCGCCGTCCACCTACGGGGCGTGAAGGGGGTCGTGGTAGCGAGCCGCGAGCGAACCCCGGAGTTAAGGAGGTGGGTGGAGGGGTGAGCCTCCGATAGAGCAAATCACCTAAGGCTATGCAGGGCTGCTGAATGAGGTACAAAAAGAGCCCCCAGCTAGTCGTCACTTAGCTGAGGGCCCGAGGCTGGCGCGACGAGCGACGCGCCGGTAAACCTTTCAGTCACACTCTGGGAAAGGTTTGAGTCCAAAAGGATTTAGGCTAGCTTCTCATGGGCGTCCGGACGCTCGCCCGCCGTGGCGTCAGAGCTTGAACTCGACCGCGATGCGGACCGTGCGCCCGAAGGCGCGCCCGTCGAGACGCGCGGGGGTAAACGCGCCGAGTCCCTCGACCGCTGCGGTCGCGGCGGCGTCGCAGTCGGCGCTTAGGCTCTCGACGACCCCCGTGACGGTAGCACGGCCGCCCTCGTCGATGCGGACCCGGAGCACGCACGTGCCTTCGATGCCGTTCTCCTGCGCTACGGCTGGGTACTGGAGCCTTACGCGGAGTGCTTCGGCGAGGGCGGCGTCACCGGCGGCGTAGTGCGGGAGGAGCACGGTGGCCGCGGCGTCGACATTTTCGGCGGCGCTCACGGCAGAGTATTCGGCGGCGGCTTCCGCGCCTACGGCAGCGGAGTTAGCCTGCGAGCCAGCGTAAGCCACGTGTGCCGTTGGGGTGACTTGCGCGAGGGCGTTGAGGTCCCCTTGCGCGGCGACCCCCGTGGCGAGTGCGAGGCAGAGCGTAGTGAGGGTAGTGGTGATTCGAGACATGGTACGGTGGTTCGGTTGAGAGGATTGGTTATCGATCGCTACAAAGGTGACAGGCGTCGCCAACCCAAATTCGTCAAGTAGGTGCGTATTTCTGGCATATGTAACCCATCACCTCACCGGCCAAAATCACCCCTACCCAGCCCTCGCCGTGACGAAAAATGGCAGGTGCCAAATTCCGTCAGAGCGCAGCGGGTACTACTGAATACCGTCCCTGTTGCGTCAAGGGAGAGCATCATCTCACGCCTGCACTGTACGATCGTCGACCGCGGCGCCGGCGTCTTGGCGTGCGTACTCACTCGGCAGCAGGCCGAAGCGTCGCGAGAAGCTCCGCGAGAAGGTCCGGGCGCTGTCGTAGCCCACGGCCGCAGCCACCCCTTTGATGGCGGCGTCCGCGCCCAGGCGGTCGAGGAGGCGGCGGGCCTCCGCGAGGCGGACCTCCTGAAGGTATTTGGCGGGCGTGAGGCCCGTGAGGCGACGAAGTTGCCGCAGGAGTGTCGATTCGCTCATCGCAAAATCCTCCCCCATCATCGGCACCGTGAGGCGATCGTCGTGGAGCCGGGCCGTGAGGTAGTTCTCGAACTGCGCCAGCCACGCCTGGTCCCCCGCCGTCATGAGGCGACGGGCCGGGCGAGGTCCGGGTACGTGGACCGTTTCGCCGGCGTCTTCCTCCGGCCCTTCTCCGTCTTCGGGCGCTCCTTCGTCCCGCGCGATTCGGTCGCCGAGTAAACTCTCGAGCGTAGCCAAGAGCTGACGGGCGTCGAAGGGCTTGACGAGGTAGTCGTCGACCCCGAGGCGGATGGCCTTACGACGGTCCTCTTCCTCGCCGCGCGCGGTGAGGAAGACGACTGGCAGGTGGCGCGTGTCGTCGTTTTCGCGTAAGCGCTCAACCATGGCGTAACCGTCGAGCTGGGGCATCATCACATCCGACAACACCAGATCGACAGACTCGCGCCCGAGCACCTCCAGGCCGTGTAGTCCATCGACGGCCGTCAGTACCCGGTAGCGTGGGGCGAGCAGCTCCGCGATGTAGGCGCGCAGCCCGTGGTGATCCTCGACCACGAGCACGGTGTACTCCCGCGAGGCGTCCTCGTGCGCCTCGGTGGGTCGTACGGCGGGCTCGACCTCAGACGCCACCCGACCCTCGGCGACTGCGATGGGTCCGACGTACTCCTTGCGCGGGAGGCCGACCTCGAAGGTGGTCCCGACGCCTACTTGAGAAGAGACCCGCACCGACCCGCCGAGGAGCTGGCTGTACTCCCGCACCATAGACAGGCCAATCCCGGTGCCGCCCGCACTGGACCATCCGTCGGCACTGGCCTGGTAGTAGCGGTCGAAGACGTGGGGCAGGTCGTCGGCATGAATCCCGGGCCCCGTGTCCGTCACTTCGAACCAGAGGCGGCTACCTGTGTCGCGAACCGTGAGCCGTACCCTGCCCCCGGGGCGGGTGAATTTGAAGGCGTTCCCCAGGAGGTTATTGAGTATGGAGCTCACCTTATCGCGGTCGAGCAGGAGGCGCAAGCCTTCGGAGGCCTCGTAGATAAGGCTGAAGTCCAGACCGCCGAGCTCGCTCTGTACGCGGTAGGGTTGGATAAGTGCGCCGACGAACTCCCTCAATTCCACCGGCCGCTCGTGCAACTGTAGCTGCCCGGCCTCGAGGCGGAACATGTCGAGGGACTCGTTGACGAGCCGCAGGAGATCTCCCCCGCCACGGCGGGCAATCTCGAGCGTCTTGCGGCCGCGAGCCGACAGCTCCTCCTCGCGCAGTACAGAGTCCAGGGGTCCGAGGAGCATGGTGATCGGCGTGCGCAGCTCGTGGGCGATGTTCGCGAAGAACTTCGTCTTAGCCTCGTCGCTGCGCTGCAGGGCGGCGGCCTGGAGGGAGATGGTCTCGGATTTCTCCGTGAGGAGCCGCCGGTTACGCGCCAGCAAAACCACCGCCGCGAGCGATAGGCAGAGGAGGGCTACCGCAAGGATGAGCGTGGCCGCCAACCACCGCTGGCGCGCCAGGGTCTGCTCCTGCTGCGCGATGACCTGCTCGCGCTCTCGCGCCTCGTACTTCGCCGACAGAGACTGGATGTTCTTGCTGCTGTTGATCGAGTCTAATCGCGCGTTGACTTCCCGCAAACGCTCCAGGGCCCCGAGCGCCCTTTCGTATTCCCCCTGACCTTTGTAAGCAGTGTAGAGTAGGTCGTATGCGTAGAGTTCGTGGTACGGCGTGCGGGCGTCGCCTACCCGGTCGAACGCCTCTCCCACGAGGTCTACCGTCTTCGCGTACCGCCCCTGAGTACGTGCGGCGGTCGCGCGTTCCATGAGGGCGTGGACGGCGCGGTCGACCAGGTGCAGGGAGTCGAAAGTCGTCTGGGCTTTCGCCAAAACCGCCTCCGCCTCCGCGGCAGAGCCGAGGGCATTGTACATACTCCCCTCCCACAGCCGCGTCACCGCTTCGCGGGTGGGCTCGCCGGTAGCGTAGGCGGCGCACGTGCGCAGCTCCACCAAACCACTGGCGGGATCGCCTTTTTTAAAGAGCGTGCAGGCGATGTTGAGGCAGGCGTTCCACTTGATGTCCACGTCGTCGATCCCGGCAGCCAGCTCCTGGGCCGCGGCGTAGCTCCGCAGCGCGCCCTCCCACTCGCCCTGACTCTCGAGCGCCCGCCCGATCCACTGCGTGAAGCGCCACCGGTCGTACACCGAGCCCGCGGCGCGCGCCTCGTCGCACGATTGCATACCGAGTTGTAGCGCGAGCTCGGTCTCGAACAACCAGTAGTGGCTGCGGATAAGCGCGTCGAGTACGTCGAAGCGAAGGGTCGCGCGCTCTGGGGAGCGCCTCCCCGGCGGCCGCTCGGGCCAGGCGTCGAGCGTCCGGAGGAGCAGGGCTTTCCCCAGCGCGTGCCGCCCTTCGGTGTAGCTCCACACAATGCCCGCGTAGGCGTGGCCCTCGGCCAGGGTTCCGGGCGCTGCACCGGCGGCGAGGAGTCCGTCTCGACGCCGGCTCAGTTCATGAATGGCACGGTCGGCTTGCCCGTCAAGTATCCACGCGCGGGCGCTGTCGGCGAATCCCCCGAGGACGGGGTCATCGGTCTGGCTGGTTGCCCAACGCAAGAACCGCGACTCCGCCTCGGCTCTCTCGTGGGTCTGCGCGGAGGCAGCCACCCCCGCGAGGCACAGGCTCGCGAGCCACAGGAGGATATTGCGGAGGCACTCGAGCATATCGTCTGGGATGTGCAAGGTAGGCGACGCGGCAATCCGATGGTCTCCTGCCAATTCCGTTAACTGTCGACGACCCCGCCGGCCTGGCCACTCCACCCCATACCCCCGGTCGCGTAGTTTACCACCCACTTGGACTCCTTCACGCAAATCGTCCTCGGGGCCGCCATGGGCGAACTCGCCGCCGGGCGCCGGATCGGCAATCGCGCCATGCTCTGGGGCGCGGTGGCCGGCACGATCCCCGACCTCGACATCGCCGCCGGCTGGGTGGCCGACCCAATCACGAGCCTGGCCTTCCACCGCTGCGTGACGCACTCACTGTACTACGCCCTATTCGCCAGTCCGGTACTGGCGTGGATGGTGCGCGCGCTGTACGGCCGCGGGGGCAGGCCGGAGCCGGGCTACCTATGGCGCGTGTGGTTGCCGGCTACGGTAGTGCTGTACGTGCTGCTCGTCGCCGGTAGTCTGGCCTCACCTACGCCCTTAGAGGGCGTCCCGGTGTACAGCGCCGTGGTGGCCGGGCTCACCGTCGTCGTTCCTTTCCTCGTCTGGGCGCTCCGCAGCGTAAAGGCGCGCGGGAATAAGACCCTCCACCAGCGTAGTACCGTCACCTACGTCCACTGGCTCAGCCTCTTCCTGCTCGGCATCGGGACGCACCCGCTGCTGGACTGCTTCACGACCTACGGTACGCAGGTCTTCCAGCCGTTCTCACAGCTGCGCGTAGCCTGGAACACGGTCTCGGTGGTTGACCCGGCTTACACGCTGCCTTTTCTGATCTGCCTCCTGGTGGCGAGCCGCGCGCTGCGCGAGAGCCGCTTCCGCCGGCGGATCACCTGGCTCGGCGTCGGGCTGAGCAC
>JBGTKC010000247.1:0-2667 GCA_041744755.1 Saprospiraceae bacterium | reverse complement strand
CGGTCGGCCGCGTCGACGTTGCGAGCGCCGTAGGTCAGGACGCCGAGGCCGCCACCGGCGTAAAAGCTCCAGTTCGGGTTACGCATCGCCCAGGTGCGCTGGAGCGTGACGTCGGCCTGGAAGCGCTGGGTGCGCTGGTCGACGGTGGCGCTCCCGATGGTGCGCGCCGTGACGCCACTGCGCCAGTAGCCGGACGTGAATTCGAGGCCCCAACGCTCGTTGAGGGTCCGGCGGTAGGAGAGGTCCAGATTGTCGAGCAGTTGGTCCGCACTGCGGCTATCCTGGTAGCTTGGGGCGAAGCGCAGGCCGATCGCATTTTTGGCCTCGGTTTGGGCGGTGGCGAGGGTCGGCAGAAGGGCGAAGAGGAGGGCCGTTAAAAGAAAGCGTAGCAGGGGAAGCGCCGGAGGGAGTAGGCTTTCGCCAAAACCCGCGTCGCGGCGGAAGTGGGCCGGCTGCGATTGACGTGAGACTGGCGCGTAGGAAGGCCGGCGACGCTGGGTAGCGTGTGCTCATGGGAGAGGCGATGTAGGCGTGAGGTAAATCCCTGCGGACAGGGGATTTGCGGGCGGCGCGCGGTGCCGGCGCGAAAACGACGGAAGCCCGGAGAACGCTGCTTCGGCACGGCGTACGGCAGCCCCCGCGAGGCGTCACTCGACATCTATCCAGCACCGTGTGCGTAGCTACACCCAGTCCATGACCGATAACACCGACATCGCCATCCTCGGCGGAGGCCTCGCGGGCCTTACGCTCGCCTACTTGCTGCGCGGCAGCGGCCAGACCGTCACGGTGCTGGAGGCCCGCAGGCGTTTGGGCGGGCGTATCTACTCTCACGCCCCGACCGAGGCCGCCTCGATCGAGATGGGCGCGACCTGGCTCGGTGGTAAGCACCGGCACCTCACGGCTTTGCTCGACGAACTCGGGCTTGCCACCGAGCCACAGGTCATGGACGCGCACGCCTGGTACGAAGCCAGTCGCCAGCAGGCGCCCGCTTTGGTGACCCTGCCGCCGAATCCGGATCCGAGTATGGTCTTGAAGCGCGGCAGCTCGGCGCTAATAGCAGCGCTGGCGGCGCGGCTGCCGGAAGGCACCCTTCGCCTCGACTGTCCCGTCACGCACATCGAGGTGCTCGGCGAAGGTCTGCTGCTGGAGGGACCGACCGTTTCGCTCAGGGCAAAACGCGTGGTCTCGACCCTGCCGCCCAACTTGTTTTGCGGAAGCGTAACCGTCTCGGAAGCCCTCCCCGCGGCGTTTACCGCCGTCGCGCAAACTTGCCACACGTGGATGGCGGACTCGATCAAGGTGGGCGTGGCGTACCGGAGCCCGTTTTGGCGAAAGCCGTTTTGGCGAAAGCAGCACGACATGCAGCCTGCAAGCGGTACGCTCTTCAGCAATGTCGGTCCGCTCACGGAGGGCTACGACCACTCGCACGTGCGGCCCGGCACTTTTGCCCTCAAAGGCTTCGCCGACAGCGAATCGCACACCTGGACGCCGGGGCAGCGCCGTGGGGCTGTCATCGCGCAGCTGTGTCGCGTCTACGGCGACGACGCCCGCGAGCCCGTGCGCTACGAAGAGTGCGTCTGGCGCGCAGAGCCGTATACCTACGCACCCTACGGGGGATACGTGGCGCCGCACCAGCACAACGGCCACCCGGCGCTGCGAGCGGCGTATTTAGGCGGTAGGCTGCTGTTTGGCGGGAGTGAGACGGCGGCGGAGCATCCGGGGTACATGGATGGCGCGGTGGAGGCGGCGGGGCGGTGTGCGGAGGTCGTGCGGGGTAACTTTACAGTGTACGAGCGAGCCTGATCGAGTCTTACGAGTTCGCCGCATACTTGCGTTCACGAGACTCGTTCCGGCCTCCCTGCAACGCGTGCCGTCATCCACCAGATCACCGCGGCGTGGGGCGTCGTGAACACGCTCACGAGCACGAAGAACGTGGCGACCCAGGCCTCGGCGCCGCCGCCTGCCGGTGCGATAGCCATGACCGCCGCTACGCTCAACACCGCCGCACCAGCGTAGGGTGCCGCCTCCCGGAGGAACCGGTAGAGACTGCCTCTAGACGGAAGCCATCCCCTGAACTTCACCTGGTTGTAGACCGAGGTGGTGGCGTGGACGCCGACGAAGAAGACTAGAAACCCATAGAGCGGCGGCAGGAGCGCGAAGACCGGCACGAGGGCGACGAGGAGCCCTACCTCGTGTAGCCACCGCTCGCGGATCGCCGAACCGCTCGCCTTGTAGCCCGCGAAGGCGACAGCGAGGACGAAGGCCAGCGCCGCCGTCCACCGCGCGACCAGGAGGAGGTGGACCGGTAGTGGTGACGCACTCATCTCGGAGGCGACGGCCGTGAGGGACTCGCCCGACCACGACAGGGGCGCCAGCAGGACGAAGGTCCCAAAGGCGAGCGTGTAGCCCCAGGCCTCGCGGCCGCGCAAGGAGAGTTCGTGTGCCTGCTCCTGGCCGAAGTGCACGATGGAGAGCGCAACAAAGGATAGCAACGCCAGCGCCGGCGCGAGCCACCAGAGGAGGGCCGTGGCGCCCATGGCGGCGAGGTAGACGGCGATGGCGGTGGCGCGGAAAGGGCCGGGGCCACGGGGCAGCAGCCGTTTGAGGGTGCCGAGGTCGGCCGCGCCGTGCGGGAAGCCGACCACGAGGAAGAGCGCGGCGGCGAGG
>JBGTKC010000246.1:0-7515 GCA_041744755.1 Saprospiraceae bacterium | reverse complement strand
GCCGGAGTGGCTCGCGGGCGCCTCCCTGGTGCACCTCGGCCGCAAGCAGGACTCGCGCGCGGGCATCGCGGGCTACCGTAAGCAGGCCGGCACCGAGCTCGCGCGATTCGTGGCCGTGGCGGATGAACTCACCGACGCCATCCTGAGGTGTAGCCAGCGGGGGGCAGCCGCGGAGCTGCTCCGGCGCCACGAGGCGCTGATCGGGTACGTCACCCACCAGGTGCCACTGGGTCGCGAGCGCTTTGCGGACTTCCCGGGGGTGGTTAAGAGCCTCGGGGCCTGGGGTGGGGACTTCGCCCTCGCGCTCGCGGCCGACGAGGGTTACGACGTGGCGACCTACTTCGCGGGTCACGACCTCGACACCGTCATCGCGGCAGAGACCTTGCTGATGCTCGATTCCCAGCCGGGGGCCGCGGCCGGCGCGGACCCGAGCCTCTGGCCCATCTTCTTCTACGGCGAACTCGGGATGCCGGAGGCGGACCGGGAGTGGCTCGGGGCCTACCCAAACTTCGCGGTGGAGTTGCTCGACTACGGCATCGCGGGCCTCGCGCCCGGGCAAGCACCGACGGTCGCGCCCGGCCAGCGGACGCCCGGCCTGCTGGTCTACCTACCACCGGCAGACGTGGTGGCGCTCGACCTACACCCCCGCGGGGCAGGCTACCGCCGCCGACATGCCTTCGTGGAACTGGACGGCCGGCGTATCCGGGCACAGATTTGGCTCAACAGCGGCGGGTGAGGCACCGTACCTAAAGCAGGGCGGCGGTCGTTGTAACGCCCAGCTTTCGACCTCCGACTCATGCGTCTCCTACTTGTGTTGTTCTTTAGTGCAGGCCTGCGCCTCGTGGCCCAGGTGCCCCTCGAGAGGGTATCCGCCGACCCATCTCAACTCACCGAGGCCTTCCTGCGCAATCAGCTCGAGCCGGCCGCCGCCGCCCTCACCGGCGAGGCCGCCGCCAATCCCATCAGCGCGACGATGCTGCCGAAGGCCCCGCGCATCAGCACCCAACTCATGTGGCGCGGCGGGGGCCGCGCCCTGGTGGCCGCGGAGTTCAGCAACGACATCTCCGCGCAGGACCTATACGTCTTCCTCGACAGCAGCGATGTCGGGTGGCGCATCTCCGCCTTTCGAGATGTGGAACTCCCGGGGGTATTCTACAACCAGCTCGCGCACTTTCGCAATAAGGGCGAGAACGCCATCCGGCAGGACTGGGAGTCCCGCTACGAGGCCTCGGCCTCGCGGGGGGTGACGCGTGAGCAGCACGAAGCCGTCCACGGCACGGCCGACTCACGGGTATTTTATGTCTTCAACCTGCGGCTCACGTCCTCCAGCGACCGCGACCTCGTGCGGCACTTCGAGGCCCTAAAGCCGAGGTTCGAGGCCCTGCGCCAGAAGCTGGAGCGGATATCGCGCTCGCCGATGGCGCTGGAGCACGACCAGCCCGAGATAGGGCAGGAGCTGTCGTATCTGCTCATCAAACGAGCCTTCCACGACACCGAGGGCCCCTTGCGCCTCGAGGTCTCGAGCATCCAGGGCGATGACGTGGGCTACCTCTACTGCGCCGACGCCTCGTGTATGCCGACGCCGACGCCGGGCGGGGTCATCCTGCTGCGCCCGCTGGGCGGCGGCTGGTACCTGTACCGCACGACGTGAAGTCCCATTTTGGTGGCGTGCCCCAAGGCCGTGTAGGCCCGTGCCCTACCCCATCCGATCTGGCGTCTCTGGTTGCAGTGTGCAGGGCGGAGCGTCGACGCCGCTACCGCTCAGCTCGGTCTCGGGATTCAGCCATCACGAAAATGCAGTCAACCTCACCTTGGTGCGGCCGACTGTCTAGGTGTAAAGATGTAGCGTCGCGATAGCTCGCCGGTGGGCTAGGAGATGCCAGCCGCCCCACGGCTACCCTTGTCGACACCACTCAACTCGTCATGCCGCAGGTCCCGCAGGTCCACTTCAGCGTTGCCGTTGCCGGTCATGGTCTCGGAGACGCTGCTGCCGCCGGGCATGGCGAACTCATAATGAGAAGGCTGCGTGCCGTCGGTCTCGGAGACGCGCTCTTGATTGACCGTGGCGCCACCACGCGTGCCGAAGTCGCTATTCTCGCCAAAGCTAGCTGACCGGTTCATGCTGCCCTGGTACGTGCCACCTTGGCTCGTGCCGCCTCGGCTATGATTGGCTTGGCTACCATCCGTTCGACCCATCATCTCGTAGGCCAATTGGGTGTGCATTTCGTCGGCTTCCTTGGCCTCGTCGACGCAGGCGGCGAGGTGCTCGGCGGCGTCCATCTCGTCGGTGGCCTTCGCGTAGGAGGCCATCGTGCCGAAGGCGGCCACCCAGTAGTGGAGCGCGAGCTGCCCGGAAGCGATGATGCCGAGGTCGCGGACGCCATCAGTGGGGGCTTGCTGGCGGATGCGCTGGGCAACCTCACCGTGGGCCTCGACGATGGGGTTGTCGCTGGCGCAGCTGGCGTCGAAGGACTGCATCGCGGTCTCGACGCGCTGGACCCACCGCTCGGAGGTCTGCTTGCCCTGTTGGAGCATTTGCTGGAGCTTCGGATGGGTTGCCGCGTCGATGATGTCGTCGATGTGCTTTTGGGCCTGCTCGAGCCCGGCCTTGAGGGCGGGGAGACCTTCGGCGATCAATTTCTTGAGGGCGTCGGTGTGGACGGCGGCAGAGGACTGGTCGGTGGTGCTCATAGTTGAGGGTTGTTTGGTTGGGGGGTTGTTTGGTTGGGGGGTTGTTTGGTTGGGGGGTTGGATGGCTGGGGGGTTGTTTGGTTGTTTGGTTGGTTGGTTGTTTGGTTGTTTGGTTGGCCGTCGGGGGGGCTTGACGAAGGGGGTGGGAACATTTTAACATCGCTCCATCGGGGGTGTTCGGGCAGGGACCGCTCACGGTGACAGACGTACCTTCTGTGGTGGGTCCCGGGTGCAGGCGGCGCGCGCGCGACGGTGGCTTACCTTGGGCCCATGGCACCTCCCTCCCACTTCTCACTGCTGCGTCGGCTTGCTTGCGTCAGCCTCGCCCTTGCCTGTTTCGGCGTAAGCCCACAGAACAGCCTCGCGCAGCAGGCCGCCTTTGAGTTGCCGTACGAGAAGTTTACGCTGAGCAATGGTCTGGAGGTCATCCTCCACGAGGACCACTCCGACCCGATCGTGGCGGTGGCGACCCTGATGCACGTCGGGTCGAACCGCGAGAAGCCGGGACGGACGGGCTTCGCGCACTTCTTCGAGCACATGAGCTTCAACGATTCGGAGAACGTGCCCGTGGGCGCCAACCGCAAGATGATCCCGGAGTGGGGCGGGAACCGCAACGGCGGCACCTGGAACGACGGGACGATCTATTATGAAGTCGTCCCGAAGGATGCCTTCGAGAAGATCATGTGGATCGACTCGGATCGCTTCGGGTACATGATCAATACCGTTACCCCCGAGGCGCTCGAACGCGAGAAGCAGGTGGTCAAGAACGAGAAGCGCGAGCGGGTCGACAACGCGCCCTACGGCTTCACCGAGGAGGTGATGCGCAAGGCGATGTACCCGGACGGGCACCCGTACAACTGGACCGTGATCGGGGCCCTGCCCGACCTCCAGGCCGCGACGCTGGACGACGTGAAGGGCTTCTACGAGGAGTACTACGGCGCGGCCAATGCGACGCTGGCCATCGTCGGCGACATCGACATCGCGGAGACGAAGGCGTTGGTGGAGCGCTGGTTCGGGGAGATCAGGCGGGGGCCGGCCGTAGCGCCGCTGGGCGTGATGCCGGTTACGCTTCCGCAAAACAAGTCTTTGTATTTCAAAGACAACTTCGCGACCTTGCCTGAGCTGCGGCTGGTGTTCCCGAGCGTGCAGCAGGACCACCCCGATGAGGCGGCGCTGGAAGTGCTGGGCAATTTGCTGAGCGGTTCGAAGAAGTCGCCGCTCTACCAGGTCGTCGTCGAGGAGCGCGAGTTGGCGCCGGGTGTGAGCAGCTACCAGAGCGGGCACGAGATCGCGGGTGAGTTCGTGGTGCGCGTGCGCGCGAACGCAGGCGTCGACCTCGACACCGTCCAGGCAGCACTGCGGGAAGGCATGCGCCGCTTCGAAACAGCAGGTTTTAGCGACAGCGAACTCAAGCGCATCAAGGCCGAGGCCGAGACCAATCTCTACCGCGGCGTCGAGACGGTGCTCAACAAAGCCTTTGCCTTCGTGAACGACAATGAGTACGCCGGCGACCCCGGCTTCATCATCGAGCGCGCCGCGCGGCTGGCGAGCGTGACGCGCGCCGACGTGATGCGCGTGTACGACCAGTACCTCAAGGGCAAACCGAGCGTGATGACCAGTTTCGTCCCAAAGGAGGCACCTGAGTTGGCGCTGAGCGATGCCGTGGAGGCGGAGGTCTTCCAAGAGGAGATCGTGGCGGACGTAGCCGCGGAGGAGGTCGGGCAGGGCGCCGAGGCGGTCTACGACAAAACACCTTCGAAGTACGACCGCAGCGAGCCCGCCTTTGGCGAAGTGCCGCTGTTTAAGATGCCGGAGGTCTGGATGGACACGCTGGCGGGCGCCAAGCTGCCGGTGGCGGGCATCCTCAGCAATGAGCTACCGCTGGTCACTTTCAACTTGGTGATCGCGGGCGGGCACACGCTCGATCCCAAGGGCAAGTCGGGCACGGCCAATCTGCTGTCCGATATGATGATGGCCGGTACGAAGCAGCGGACGCCCGCCGAGTTGGAAGAGGCCATCGGTCTGCTGGGCGCGAGCATCAGCGCCTACGCCGGCACGGAGGAGATCGTGGTGACGGCTTCGTGCCTCGCCAAAAACTTCGCGGCTACCGCGGCGCTCGTCGAGGAGATCTTGCTGGAGCCCCGCTGGGACGCGGCTGAGTTCGTGCGCCTCAAGCAGGCGAGTCTCACGAGCCTGAAGGGCGACGAGGCCGAGGCCCGAACCATCGCGCGCAACGTCTTCTTCAAGTTGATGTACGGCGAAGACCACGTGATGGGCATCCCTTCGGAAGGGACGACACAGTCCGTCGAGAGCATCTCGCTCGCTGATCTCAAGACTTTCTACGCGCAAAACGTCAGTCCGACGGTGAGCAACCTCCACGTGGTGGGTCCGGTAGACGCGGCCGCCGTCGACGAGGCCTTCGCGCGCCTGCGCAAGGAGTGGAAACCGAGGGCCGTGCCCGCGGCAAAGCTGAGCGAGGTCCCGAAAGCGCCCGGTAGTAAAGTCTACTTCGTGGACGTGCCAGACGCCAAGCAGTCTGTCGTTATGATCGGCCGGCTTGCACTCGCTGGCGAGGACGCGGCGGTCAACAGGCTGGAGGCGGCCAACGAGGTGCTCGGCAGCGGTTCGAGCGGCAAGCTCACGCAAATCCTGCGCATAGAAAAGGGCTACACCTACGGCGCCGGATCGGGCCTGAGTCGTCGCAAGGGCATGTCGCCCTTCTACGTATCGACGAGCGTGCGCGCCAACGCTACCCTGCCCTCGTTGGTGATCATGGACAGTCTGATGCGTAACTACGGCACCAACTTCACGACGGCGGATGTGGCGCTTACGCAAAACAAAGTCCTCAAGAACAACACTCGCGCCTACGAGTCCGACCGCGCCAAGCTCGGTATCCTGAACGAGATGACGAAGTACGGGCGGTCGGCGGACTACCTCGACGAGGACCAGGCGGAGGTGCAGGCAATGACGCTGGCGGACTTCCGGGAGACGATCGGTAAGTACTTGCCGGAGGAGGACATGGTGTATGTCGTGGTGGGGGACAAGGCCACGCAGCTGGCGGAGGTGCGGAAGCTGGGCAAGGGCGAGGTGGTGGAGCTGGATATTTTTGGGAGGGAGGTGCGGCCGTGAGGGGGGCTGCCTTGCCAACGCGCCTGCAACGACGCAATGGGGTTGGGCCCCCGCTGCGGAGTAAGCTCAGCACAGAGGCCCAGAGAGCACGGAGGTACGCAGAGGCGTGACGCTTCGCGTCCTAGAGGCGCAGAGAGCTATAGAGCGGCGATTGACGCTCCATTAGCAGGCCTGTAGGTCCGGTTTTTAAGTGTGGGCCAACGTTTACTCGGGTCGGTTAGCGAGTTACCTTCCCTCCCATGATCTCCCCCATCCTCACCACTGAGCACCTTACCCTGCGTATTCCGGAAGCAAAAGACCTCGAAGGCTGGGCGGCCTTCGTGGCGGATGCCGTCGCGATGGAGCACCTCGGCGGCAAGACGCTGTCGCGCCACGAGGCCTGGCGGCAGCTGTGCACGATGGTCGGCTCGTGGCACGTGCGGGGCTTCGGGATGTTCTCGGTGATCGAGCGGCGGACGGGGAACTGGGTCGGGCGCGTCGGCCCGTGGCAGCCGGAGGATTGGCCGGGCCAGGAGGTCGGCTGGGGGATACGTTCGAGTTATGCCGGTAAGGGTTACGCGTACGAGGCGGCGGTGGCGAGTATGGACTACGCCTTCGACGTGCTCAGGTGGGAGCGGGTGATCCACACGATCGACCCCGAGAATGTACGCTCGTGGAAGCTCGCGCAGCGATTGGGGTCACGGAATCTAGGCCCGACTAGGCTGCCGCCGCCCTACCACGAGGTCAACGTAGACGCCTGGGGGCAGGAGCGAGAAGAGTGGCGTGCGCAAGTGCACCTTGCGATCTGACCGCGCGCAGGACTCAGTTTCCGCTAACGATCTCCACCGCCAGCGCATCCATCCCCGGAGCCTCGCCGACGGCATTGTCCGTCGGCACTAACTCCCGCAGCTTCGGTAGGTCGGAGAGACCCCCCAGCCCGAAGTAATCCATGAATTGTGGACTCGTACCGTAGAGGAGCGGACGCCCTGGTCCCGGGTCACGGCCGACGATGGCGATCAACTCCCGCTCTAGCAATTTGGAGATGGTGTAGTCGCAGCCCACGCCGCGGATGGCCTCCACGTCCGGGCGCGACACGGGCTGGCGGTAGGCGATCACGCTGAGGGTCTCGAGGGCGGCGGTACTGAGGCGGCGGCCGCTCTGGTGTTTGAAGTGCTTGGCGAGGGTTGGGTAGTACTCCGGTTTGGTGAGCAACCGGTACCCACCACCGGTAAACTGAAGTTGGAAAGTGCGGTCGGGCGAGGCGTAGTAGACCTCCAGGTCCGCGACAGCGTCGGCGAAGTCGGCCTCCGTGAGGTTGGGATCTAGACTATCGCGCAGGGCCACGAGGATCTCTGCCGGGGCTACCGGTTCGCCGGCGCCGAAGAGGAGAGCCTCGAGGTGACGAGCGGTGCGGGAACGGGAGGCGAAATTTTCAATCCTGGACGACACGGTGGCAAGGTAGGTACTGCGCCGGGTGGCTCAAACGCGGTGGCGCGGTGGCGCGTTGAAATCAGTCGGCCCGCCGGCCGCCCATCTGGATCGCGTCGCGGTCGCCCTCACTCCTCCGGCCCCGGACACACCTTCCGCAGCGTAGCCTGGTACGCCGGGTGGACCACGGTACCGTCCCAGCGCTGGCGCAGGGGCGCCACGCCGAGCAGGTAGGCGTCCATGAGGGAGAGCTGGTTGCGGAAGCTGCCCGTGGCCCCGGCGGCGCGC
>JBGTKC010000245.1:0-1579 GCA_041744755.1 Saprospiraceae bacterium | reverse complement strand
TTACCGACGGCGGGGAGATGGGCGTCGGAGCGGAGCTGGCGATCTCGACGGACAAGCTGCACCACCGGGGTCCACTGGGGCTGGCGCAGTTGGTGACGAACAAGTATTGGGTGTACGGGGCGGGGCAGGTGCGGGGGTAGGTGAATTGTTGAAGGGTGAATTTTTGAATGGGCTGCCGCGGGGGGCGCAGGTTCAACGAGCTCCGCTCGCGGCGCCCCGGGAAGGATTTAGACTTTCTTGAAAGCGCATGCTCGGTTGCGCGCAACTCCGGAGCAGGGCCCCTGCCCCACTCCGCCGTGCGGCCCCCGCCGACACTGAGCACACCAGGCAATTCAAGCGTACGAGAATGCGATATGTGCCACCTGCGTTGCTGAGAGTAGGTAGAACGGCTCTCGGTATGACAGCTTTATTGGCCCAAGAAGTCAACGGACCCACTACTCTACCCGAAAGCTCGCCTTCCGAAGGCTCCCCTCATTCGCATTCGAACCCACGTAAACTTCGTACGTCCCCACGTCTGTCTGCCAGGCCTTCGTGGCCGGATTGTACCAGGCCATGTCCTTCGCGCTCACGCTGAAACGCACTACCCTGCTCTCCCCTGCGGCCAGCCGTACTTTCTCGAAGTCCCGCAACACCTTCATCGGCATCTCCTGGGCGTGATCCCCGAAGCCGAGGTAGAGTTGGGCGACCTCGGCTCCGACGCGCGCACCGGTGTTGGTGACGCGCACGGTGACGCGCAGAGAGTCGGTCGCGGTGATGCTCGGGGTCTCGACGGCGAGGTCACTGTAGGCGAACGTGGTGTAGCTCAGCCCAAACCCGAACGGAAAGGCGACTGGGGTTTGATCGCGGTCGAAGAGGGTGTAGCCGTGGTAGCGCCCGTAGGTGATGCGGTTGGCGTAGGGCGTAAACGTCGGGTAGCTCGCCGCACTGGCCGCAATCGAGAACGGCAGGCGGCCTTCGGGGTTGACTTCGCCGAAGAGGACACGCGCCAAGGCAGTCCCGCCCTCCATCCCGCCGTACCAGTCGTACAGTATCGCCGGAGCCTCGGCGAGCCAGTCCGACATGTCCACCGCACTACCGGCGACGATCGTGACGACGGTTTTGGGGTTGACGCCGGCCAGCGCCTTCACCATTGCCTCGTCGATCGGCGGCAGTTTCAAACGCTCGCGGTCGCCGCCCTCGCCCTTGTCGCCGACGAGTTTGCCGGCGTCGGCGGAGGCCTGCATTTTATCACGGTCGAGGATGATGTACTCACCTTCGTCTTCGAAGGTGTAGCCGCCGACGAGCACCACGTAATCCGCGCGCTTTGCAAGTGCGCGAGCGCGGTCGAGGTCGGAGGCGTCGTCGAGGACGACCTCTGCCTCAATGGTTTTGGCGAAAGCCGCAATGCCTTGGTACGGCGTAACCACGTAGGGCGGCGCTGCGTCACTGCTGCCCTGATCGCCTGTATTGGCCACGTCGGCGAGGCGGCCGATGACGGCGACCCTCTGTTTTGGCGACAGCCGGAAAGGCAGGACGTTGCCGCGATTTTGGAGGAGGACCATGCTCTGCTCAGCCACCTCCAGCGCGAGCGCCACGTGGC
>JBGTKC010000244.1:0-2298 GCA_041744755.1 Saprospiraceae bacterium | reverse complement strand
CAGGTGACGGTCTCGATGGCGCTGAGTTCGAAGGTGAGCGTGGAGGCGATCGACGAACTGTACGAGGGGATTTACGCGGCTTGTGAGGCGTATGGCGTGGACCTGGTAGGCGGTGATACGACGGCCTCGCAGCGCGGGATTGTGTTGAGCGTCACGGCCATCGGCGAGGGCGAGGCGGACAAGATCACCTACCGCTCTGGAGCCAAGGTGGGTGATTTGGTCTGCATCACCGGCCACCTCGGCGCGGCCTACCTCGGCTTGCAACTCCTCGAGCGCGAGAAGCAGATCTACCTAGAGGACCCGAACGTGCAGCCATCACTCGACGAGGCCACCGTGCTGGTCGGCGCGCAACTCAAGCCGGAGGCTAGGCGGGATATTATCGAGGCTTTCGCCAAAAACGAGCTCGTGCCCACGAGCATGATCGACATCTCCGACGGTCTGGCCTCGGAGCTCTACCACATCTGCAAGCAGTCGGGCGTCGGCGCGCTGATCGAGGAGGACGGCGTGCCGATCCACCCCGACGCCCAACTCAAGGCGCTCGACTTCAAGCTCGACCCCATTACCTGCGCCCTGAGCGGCGGCGAGGACTACGAACTCCTCTTCACCATCGACCCGGCCGACGTCGAGAAGGTCAAGTACCTACCGGACATCTACATCGCCGGGGAGATCGTCCCGAAGGAGGATGGTTTGAAGTTGCACACCAAGGGTGGGAACCTGCACGATATCCCGGCGCAGGGGTGGCGGCACTTTAAGCCTTAGAAGGTGGCGATGGCCTTCGGCGTTCCCGTTATACGTGCCACCCGGATGGCCCGCCTTACGTGCCCGTCTGAACGGCCGTCGTGACGAGCACGTCCGGAGGAAACGCCGGAGGCCAACGCCGCCTTTGGGCCAAAGCCGCGCTTGCGCCATCTACTCCCAAGCGGGGCTTTGACTAGATTCCCCAAGGGGCCCCCTAGTCACGCGCCTTCCCCCATTCGGTCGTTCGGGCCAACTCTAACTTCCACCCAGTCCTCGACCCGCAAATACGCCCGCGCCAGCGTCCGCAACTCTTTTGCCGTAATGTCTCTGGTCACGTCCACCAAACGGTCGAAGTGGAACAGCGGCGCGTCCTCGCTCACGAGCGTACGCAAGGTCTCGGCGGTGCTGAAGGGGCCGTCGACCATCGAGAGGTAGGCGCCCATGAGGTAGCTGCGCACCATGTCGAGCTCCTCGTCGTCGACGAGCTCTTCGCGGAGGCGGTCCATCTCCTCGTGGATGGCGGCAATAGATTCGGCCTCGGTGCCGGCGGCGACCTCGGCGGAGATGTAGAGGTAGCCCCCGTAGCGCATCGCGTCGAGGCTGGAGTCGATGTTGTACGTGAGGCCGCGCTCCTCACGCAGTTCAGTCATCAGCCGGGACCCGAAATAGCCGCCGAGGATGGTGTTGAGCACGTAGAGCCCGGCGAAGTCCCCGTCGTTGCGATCGCCGGTGATGCGCCCGAGACGGATCGCGCTCTGGAGGCTGTCGGGAAGGTCGAGCTGTAACGACTGGTCTGGCAGGGGGCGGTGACTGTGGGCGGTGGGAGAGGTTTTGCCGAAAGGCAGACGGAGGAGCTGCTCTTCCAATAAGGCTCGCGTCCCGGCCGAAATCTTGCCGCTCGCGAAGGCCACCGTGTTGCCGCCCAGGAAGTGCGTCGCGTGGTGCGCCTGCAGATCGGTGATGGTGAGGGCGCGCAGGCCCGCGGCTGATGAATTGTAACCGTACGGATGGCTCTGGCCGAAGAGGGCCTCGGTGAGGAGGCGATACGCTTGTACGTCGGGCTTGTCGGCGTTGATGCGGAGCTGCGCGATGGCGCGCTCGACGAAGGTGTCGAGCTCCTTGCGGGGGAAGGCCGGGGCGCAGAGCAGGTCGAAGACGATGGGCAGGACCTGCGGCAGGAACTTCTCCAGCGCGTACAGCGTGAAGCCGGCGTGGTCGAGCGAGTTGTAGCCCTGCAGCGTGGCGCCGTAGAAGTCGATTCGCTCGGCGGCCTCGGCGCCGGTCATGCTGTCGGTCCCTTCCTTCCAGAGCGCGTTGACGGCCGCGGAGATGCTCTCGCGCGACTCCTGCCAGCGCCCCGCCTCGATGAGGACCTCGAGCTTGACGACCGGCTGCGGGGCCGCGTCCACGACGTAGAGTTGCACGCCGTTGGCGAGGTGCTTGAGGTCGGGCGCGGGCAGGCGCACGTGCTCGATGGCGTGAATGGGGGGGGCGGGGGGGAAGGGGTGGCTATCTATCACGGCTCGCGTGGTGTATTTCGACGATGGTGACGGTAGTATC
>JBGTKC010000243.1:0-7535 GCA_041744755.1 Saprospiraceae bacterium | reverse complement strand
TGTCGCCGCCGCGGCTGGCATCGTCCGGGCGGTCGCGGCGCGAGCGATCATCGCGAGTCGGTTCGTCGGTTTCCGCTGACTTGCGGTCGCCTGCGCGGTCGGTCGGGCGCGCGGCTGTTTTCGCGGAGGGGTCATTCTCACCGGAGTCCGAACCCACAGTTTGGCCGGAAGCCCCGCTGCGGGCAGGGCGCTCGCGACGAGTCTCCTTGGCGACGGATGTCGCGGCCTCCGCTGCGGGAGGAGCTCCGGCGGCCTCGCCGTTGCTGTTGCCGCCGCCCTCACGCTCGGTGATCTCGTAGATGAGGGCTTGCTTGTTGAGCTTGGCCGTGCCGGTGACCCCGAGGCCGGTAGCCTTCTTGCGGAGGTCGGCGACGAGCATGCTGTTGAGTTCCTTGAGTTCAGACATCCGAAAACGATCAGTACTTAATGACGCGGCGGACGTGGCCTAAAGAGGTCACGTTTGGATCACTCACGACACGGGCAGTTAGCACGCGGTCGGCGAGGAGGCCGTATGTGAAGGTTTGATAGCCACCACGCTATTCGTGGTGTAAAGGCGGGCCAAGTGCTCTCGGGACGCACCGTGGACACGGGTGCGGAGGAACTTCGCCGTTGGCAGCGCGAAGCTACACCCGTTCGGCAATCATACGGTAAAGGGCGCACAAAGGTTTTGCCGAAAGGCGACACGCCTATCTTCGCCGCCCACTGCGACGTCCGACACCACGCCGTCGCCCCGTCTAGACTTCCGCCCCGCTCATGCTCGAACTAAACCGCCTCCGCAACGACCGCGAAGCCGTCGATACTGGCCTCGCCAAGCGTGGGATCGACCCGGGCGAGGTCACCGCCGTGCTCGATATCGACGACCGCCGCAAGGCCGAGCAGGCTGAGGCGGACGCGCTCCAGGCCGAGGCCAATCAGCTGAGTCGCGACATCGGGGCCCGGATGAAGGTCGGCGATAGGGTCGGCGCCGAGGCCCTCAAGGCCGAGGTCGCCGCGCTTAAGGACAAGCTCGGCCCGCTACAGGAGCAGCACGCCAAGACGCAGGCCGCCTTAGAGGCGGCGTTGATACAGCTGCCCAACGTCCCGCACGTTTCGGTGCCTTTCGGCAAAACCCCCGAGGACAACGAGGTCTACCGCGAGCCCGCCGGCGCGCTGCCGGTTTTGCCGGAAGGCGCCCTCCCCCACTGGGAGATCGGAAAGCGGTACCACCTCTTCGACCTCGAGCTCGGCGTCAAACTCACCGGCGCTGGCTTCATCGTCTACCGCGGGTACGGCGCGAAACTCCAGCGCGCGCTCATCAACTTCTTCCTCGACCGCGCCACGGCGGCAGGCTACGAGGAGATCGAACCGCCCTTGCTCGTCAACGAGGACTCAGCCCGGGGCACCGGTAACTTACCCGACAAGGAGGGGCAGATGTACCACGCCACCCTCGACGACCTCTACCTCATCCCCACCGCCGAGGTCCCGATCACGAACCTGCACCGCGGCGACATCCTCGAGGCCGACGCCCTACCGATCAAGTACTGCGGCTACACACCTTGCTTCCGCCGCGAGGCCGGGAGCTACGGGGCGCACGTGCGGGGACTGAACCGCGTCCACCAATTCGACAAGGTCGAGATCGTCCGCTTCGAGCACCCGGACCGCAGTTACGCCGCCCTCGACGAGATGGTGGCCTACGTCTCCTCCGTGCTCGACGCGCTGGAACTTCCCTACCGCGTCTTGCGGCTCTGCGGCGGGGACATGGGATTCACGAGCGCCCTCACGTACGACTTCGAGGTCTGGAGCGCGGCCCAGGAGCGCTGGCTCGAGGTGAGCTCGGTAAGCAATTTCGAGACCTTCCAAAGCAACCGGCTCGCCTTGCGGATCCGCGAGGGGAGGGATAAGCGGCTCGCGCATACGCTCAACGGTTCAGCCTTGGCGCTCCCGCGGATCGTGGCTGCGCTCCTCGAGAACTTCCAAACACCGGAGGGCATCGAGATCCCGGAGGCCTTGCGGCCCTACACCAAGTTCGATATGATCCCGAAAGCTTGATTGAGCGTTATTGAACGTGGCGCGGTGCGCTTCCATCCCAAGCATTCTTACTCATGTACATCGGTCTCATTATCATCAGTGTCGTCTTCGCGGGCATCGGGTGGCTCCTGAATAGCCGGCTGCGCAGCGTCTTCGCCAAGTACGCCCGCGTGCCCTTGGCCTCCGGCATGAACGGCGCGCAAGTAGCGCACGCCATGTTGCGGCACTACGGCATCGACGACGTGCGTATCGTCGCGGGACAAGGCAAGCTCTCGGACCACTACAATCCGGCCACGAAAACCGTCAACCTCTCCCCGGAGGTCTACCAAGGTTACAACGTATCAGCCGCGTCCGTCGCGGCGCACGAGTGCGGTCACGCAGTGCAGCACGCTACTGCCTACGCGGCGCTCGGGCTCCGCTCGAAGCTCGTGCCGGTGGTTAACGTCTCGGCGCAGCTGCAGCAGTACTTATTCATGTTCGGCTTCATGCTGATCGGGGCCAATAGCTACTTCGGCAACACGCTGCTCGTGATCGCGATCGCGGCCTTCTCGATTACGGCGCTATTTGCCCTCATTACGCTCCCGGTGGAGTTTGACGCAAGCCGCCGGGCGCTAGCGTGGCTGGATTCGTCCGGTACTGCCGTCGGCATCGAACACGAGGGCGCGAAAACCACGCTGTGGTGGGCGGCGATGACCTACGTGGCGGCGGCGCTGGCGGCGGTCACGCAGTTGCTCTTTTTACTGGCGCGACTGCTAGGGAGTCGGGATTAAGTACAGTTGGGGAAAGTTGTAACCACTTTCGGGTATTCTTTCAGATTGGTGCCGTTTGGGGGCCAAATGCCGCCTCCGTGACGACCGATCGCGCGCCGCGCAGCAGGCAGGCGGCTACCTTCGGCCCAGATATCCGCACTATTGAGCGCGTCCAACTCCCGTCCCGGAAGCGCAGTCTGAAAACGTCCCGAGTCCCATGAATTACGTACGGCGATTCGTCTTCGTTCACTACGAAGACCTGCTAGAGGTCCGCTTTCGCCAGTTGGAGAAAGTGACCGACAAATTATACGTATTCGTCCCCGGCGACGTGGAGCAGGTACCGTTCTGGCTCGTGCGCCAGGTACAGACCATGGGCCGCGACCTGGCGTGGGTCGATACGGGCTCGGCGAGCTACGACGACGCGCAGCTCCTGTTGGCCTTCCGGATCGGCACCCTCCACGAGCAAGTCGACCCCGGCGTGGAGTTCGCCATCCTCTCCGACGCCCCGGAGATCGATGCCCTCGTGGATCACCTGCGGCAGAGCGGCCGGGAGTGCCTGCGGATCAAACCCAAACCGCAGCCTACGCAGGCCGGCGCGGAGACGGCAGCCGGCGCCTTACGCCAGGACCGTCCGATGGCTTCGGCCTCCGAGTCCGCAGGAATTGGCTTTGGGAGAGTCGACTTCGACGATCTCAACGCTTACCTCGCCGAGGTGGACGACGAGAGCGAAGACCTGGACGCCGAGTACGGTGCGCCTTTCGGCAAAACTGCCAATGACCCCACCGCTACCTCTCGCGCTAATCATGCAGATACGCCGGCTGGAGCCGGGGCGACCAGTACCCGCCGTGAGCAGCGACACAGGCGACGGAGTGGCGCAGAATCCGGAGTCGCACAATCTGGCGGCGACTGGTCCGGCCGCGAACGGGCAACCGGACCGAAGCTCCGCGATTCGCTACAGGACAACCCGTCGGAAGCGGAGCTCCTGGCCGCGGTCATGCCACTCGCTGATGACGTGGTGCGCAAACTTATCCGCTCCGGCAATCGCCCGAAGGATCTGTCGATGCTACGCAGTTACATCCTGCTCTACAGCGAGGAGGCTAAGGCCGGGCGCCACGTGGAGGAGATCATCCGGGTAATGGGGCGCAAGGGAGAGATCACGGTGGATGGCGCGGCGGTGAAGTACAGCTTCTAAGTATAAGGTGGGCAGACCTAGGCAAGGGCAGTCGGGGCCGACGCGCCAATACGAAGGCGGAAAGGCGGATTTAGCACGTCGGCGCGGCATCGAATGCAAGCGCTGATCGAGCCCTGGTTTTGGCGTCCGCGGGCGGGAGGTTTTGGCGAAAGCCGCCTGCGACGCGGGCGTGTGACGGGTAGGACGACTGGCTATATTCGCGCCAACCGGCGGGTACTTATTTGGGCGAGAACAGCGAGCAACGACGCCGGTGCCTACGCGCCCGCTGAACTTTCGCCCCGCAAACGGACCTCTCTTAAGCTTATATACCATGGAACGAGACGACATCAAGGCCGCGATCGATAAGGCCACCGAACAAATGGACCAGGCCATCGCCCACCTAGAGCGGGACCTCCTGCGCCTGCGCACAGGCAAGGCTTCGAGCGACCTGGTCTCGGACATCAAGGTCGACTATTACGGTTCGCCGACGCCGATGAGCCAGGTGGCCAACATCAGCTCTGGTGACGCGCGTAGTCTCGTGATCCAGCCCTGGGAGAAGAATATGCTCGCCCCCATCGAGCGCGCCATCTTCGAATCCAACATCGGGATCACCCCGATGAACGACGGGGAGGCCGTCCGGATCAACATCCCGCCCCTCACCGAGGAGCGGCGCCGTGACCTCGCAAAGCAGGCCAAGGCCTACGGCGAGGACGCCAAGATCAGCATCCGAAACGCGCGACGCGACGCCAATAACATCATCACCAAAGAAGTCAAGGATGGCTACCCCGAGGACATGGGCAAGGGCAAGGAGAAGGTGATCCAAGACATGACCGACGGCCACACCACCCGCATCGAGGAGATGGTCGTGAAGAAGGAAAAGGACATCATGACGGTCTAAGAGGACTGGCTGCGCCAGAGGGACGATGGACCGGCTGCGCCTGATGGATCGCGGGGCCGATGTATTGCCCGCCGAGACGTCCTGTCGAGACGATGGCCGGACTCTATCAGCAGAGCGGTCCATGATCCATCCGGCGCAACCGATCTTCCCTGTCCGACGCGCGCTACCTTCCCGCCATGGATTATTACGCCGAGTCGCTGGCGCTGCACCGTGCCCTGCGGGGCAAAATACGAGTGACCCCAAAAATCGACGTCCGAACCAAGGATGATCTATCGCTGGTCTACTCCCCGGGCGTGGCCCAGCCCTGCCTCGACATCGCGGCCGATCCGGAGAAAGCGTACGACTATACGATCAAGGGTAACACTGTAGCCATCGTATCCGATGGATCAGCGGTGCTCGGGCTCGGGAACATCGGGGCACTGGCCAGCATTCCCGTGATGGAGGGCAAGGCCCTGCTCTTCAAGCGCTTCGCCAACATCGATGCTTTCCCGATCTGTCTCGACACGCAAGACGTCGACGAGATCGTGCGGACCTGCCAGATCATCGCGCCGGTGTTCGGAGGCATCAACCTCGAGGACATCGCCGCCCCTGCCAGCTTCGAGGTCGAGGAGCGGCTGCAAGACTTGGGGATTCCGGTTT
The DNA here is from genome assembly GCA_041744755.1 of Saprospiraceae bacterium. GTDB lineage: Bacteria > Bacteroidota > Bacteroidia > Chitinophagales > Saprospiraceae > CALDTK01. The sequence continues at coordinate 2,071 of JBGTKC010000243.1, read as the reverse complement.
TCCACGACGACCAGCACGGCACGGCCATCGTGACCCTGGCCGCGCTCATCAACGCCGCCAAGGTGGTGGGCAAGGAGTTACGGGATCTCAGGGTCGTGGTCAATGGCGCGGGCGCGGCCGGTATTGCCATCGCGAAGCTCATCCTCGGCACCGACGGTACCGGCGGCGGAGACATCAGCTTCGAGCCGGTAGCCGACGTGATCTTGTGTGACACCAAGGGTATCATCGGGCGGCACCGCACGGACCTAAATGATTCGAAGCTCGAAGCCCTGACCTATTCCAACAAGGACGACAAGCAGGGCTCGGTGTTCGACGCCATCCGCGACGCGGATGTGTTCATCGGCGTGAGCAAGGGCGACCTGCTGAAGCGCGGCGACATCGCGACCATGGCCCCGCGCTCGATCGTCTTCGCGATGGCCAATCCGACCCCGGAGATCATGCCAGCCGAGGCCATCGCCGGGGGCGCCGTCGTGGTCGGCACCGGGCGATCGGATCTCCCCAATCAGGTCAACAACGTGCTTGGGTTCCCAGGGATCTTCCGTGGTGCCCTCGACGCGCGCGCCAAGCGCATCACGACCGCCATGAAGCTGGCGGCCGCCGAGGCGATCGCGGAGATGGTCCGCACTCCTACGGCGGAGTACGTGATCCCGGCAAGCCTTAATGAGCAGGTGGCGTGGAACGTAGCCAGGGCCGTAGAGGCGGCGGCGCGGGCGGAGGGTTAGGGAAGGATTGTTGAAGTGTTGAAGTGTTGAAGTGTTGAAGAAATGAAGGGTGAAGTGTTGAAGGCGCCGCCGTGTAGGCTGTCTCAACTCTCCACCCTTCAACACTCGATCTTTACTCCAAGACCACCCGCACGGACTTACGCTGCCCACTGGCGTCCTCGACGCTGAGCAGGTAGACCCCTCGGGCGAACTGCTCGACCTCGAGCTGCGTAGAGACCGTGCTGCCGGCTTCGGCACCGACTAAGGGGACGAGCGTCTGCTGGTAGACCTGTTGACCCAGCAGACTGTAGAGCCGCAGTGAAGTGGCGCTAGCCGAAGAGGTGACGGTGAGAGTGACCGACGTCGGGTTCGGGAACGCGCGGACGCTGAGCTCCTGCGCTGGTGCGGTCGCAGTGCCGAAGGCGCCGATCAGTCGCTGCGTAGTTTCGGCACCGCCACCGCCGGTACCGGCGAACGCCTGCGCGCCGCTACCGACCACCAGGGTGTAATCCTCTACCTCGCCCTGGTCGAAGGTGCCGCAGGGCTCGGCGTAGGCGCCGGTCTTCAGGGTAACCCTCATCCGCACGCCGCCCACTACGCCCGTCGGTACGGGGAAGGTTCTGGCGAAAGCCGCGAAGCCAGGACGCTCGGTGATCACCACCTCTCCGGCGTCCTCGAAGTCGCCGTCGGCGTTCCAGTCGACGAAAACCCGGAGGTAGAGTTCAGGCCGGTGGCCCGGCCAGCTCAGCCCAGGCGTGACCCGCAGGGACGCCGTCGCGCCCGCGGTGACGCTGGCCTTCAGCGCCGTGAAATCACCGTAGCCACAGCGCGTGTCGCACTTGCTCGACGCGTTATCGACGCCACCGATCTCGACGCGCTCAAGCCACTCTGTCCAAGGTCGCTCGGCACCGGCGAGGCAGTAGGTGGCGGGGGTAACGGGCCCAGGCGCCACGACCGTCACCGTGAAACTACAGGTCTTGCTGTTGCCACAGGCGTCAGTAGCGCGGTAGGCGACCGTGGTCACGCCCTCCTTGACGGTAGCCCCGGACGCCGGACCCGCCGTGCGCGTCAGCGTCGCTCCGCCGGGGCAGGTGCCGCTCGTGGTCGGGGTAGCGTAGGTGAAGACGGCGGAGGTTTGCCCGGTGGCCAGACGGATCGTGGCGTTGCCCGGGCAGACGAGGTCGAGCTTGGCGGGGGCAGCCTTTACGACGATCTCGAAGGCGCAGGTGTCGGCATTGCCACAGGCGTCGCTGGCGGCGTAGGCGATGCGCGTGGTGCCGAGGGGCAGGGCGCTCCCGCTGGCTGGACCTGCGTACTGCCTGACGGCGGTACCGGCCGCGGGGGTATTGAGCAGCTCGCGGGCGCCCTGC
>JBGTKC010000242.1:0-7877 GCA_041744755.1 Saprospiraceae bacterium | reverse complement strand
ACGAAACCGCGGACCTGCGGGTCTTTGCGTACGCCGATGACGTTGTACCCCCCGGAGCTGAAGAAGGCCCACGGGCGGTTGGCTACACGGAGCAGCGACATCTCGGCCGGGAGCCCGAGGCCGATCGGGTGCGTCACGTCGACCTGTGCGGCAACGAGTGCACCGGGGCTGTTGCCGCTGACGGCAGCGCGCTCGCGATCGGCGTAGGGTCGCATCGGGTTCTCGGGATCGGCGGCGATCTCGAGCTTCGCGCCACGTTCCTTGAGCTTGAGCGAGAAGGCATCCGCGCCGGCGAAGGCTTCGGCGGCGCCCTCGAGGAGGATGAGGCGGCCGCCGGCGCGCACCCAGGCCTCGATGGCTTCGGCCTTGCGCTCATCGGGTTGACCGATGCCGTCGGTGACGATCATGACGTCGACATCGCTCAGGGAGCGCGCGTCGATCCGGCCCCAGGGCACGGGGCGGATGGGGTAGTGGAGGCGCTGCTCGAACATGTGCCACACGTGCCCGAAGGCGTTGACATCGAGGGCGTCGTCCTGCACGAGGACCACGGTCGGGGCCTCTACGCGCCGCACGGCCTCCGACCCGAGGTCGTAGCCGCCGTCCACGAAGCCACCGCTAATGGGTTTTGGCGAAAGCCCCACCGCCCGCAGGCGAGCGTAAATACTGTCGTAGGTGCCGGGCCGCTGATCGCGCGCCAGTACCAGCGCTGACCCGGCGGCGATCTCCTCGCCGCCGCTCTCGGTAGGGAGTCGGCTGTAGCGCATCACCAGGCCATCGTCGAGCATGGGCGCGAGCACAGTCCAGGTGGAGAAGCCGTCGACGGGGAGGGCGAAGCCGTAGCCCGGGGCCGAGGCCGTGGCGGTGCTCGTCGCGGTGGCCGCCCCGAAGGGCGTGAGCGCCCCGACGCCGTCCTTGAGGATGTAGCCCTTCAGCCCCAGCACCTCCGGAAGGCTCCAGGCCGTGATGTCGTAGGTGAGGCTGTCGGGCACCTCGTTGTCGGGTTCGAGCAAGACCTGGAGTAGCGTGCCCTGGACCTGATGCGTCGGCACGACCAGGTCGCCGGCGGCACCTTCGCCGCGGTAGCTGCGATTGGCGTAGCTGCGCCCGGTGTAGGTCGGCTTGCGGCCGCCGGGACTGCCGAATTCGATGCCGTGGCGCGCGAGGATGGTCGCGAGACTCTGGAGGCGCGCGGCCGAGTTCTCGGAGGCCGGAAAGACGTAGGCCTCCACCCCACCCCGAGGAGTATCGCTGGCTTTGCGGCGGAAGTCGGCGATCTCGCGCGTGAGCGTCGCGGCGTTGCGGCTCGCCACGGCGATCGTGCTCAGGGCCGTGGCGTGGTGGTGGGTGAGGCGATCGTCGATGGTGATGGTGTCCCCTTCGCGGCGCAGGATGGCGCGGCCGGCGCGGCCGCTGCCGCCCTGCTCGTAGGTCATCCCGATGGCGCCGTTGAAGGTTGGGTAGGTGTCGCCGTAGCTCGGGTAGAGGAGGTCGTAGGTTTCCTTCGTGAAGTACAGCCAGCCGTTGGCGTCGAAGATGCGGGCGTGGTTGCGGCCGATCTGCGTCTGGAAGCGGCGCTGGTGGTCGGAGATGTAGCGGTGGAAGGGCTCGGCGGCCGGGGCGAAGTAGTAGCTATCGTCGACGCCCATCTCGTGGAGGTCGGCGTGGACGTGGGGCTGCCAGCGCTGGTAGAGCTTGAGGCGGGCCTGTGTCTCGCCCTGCGTCGCCCAGGCCCAGTCGCGGTTGAGGTCGAAGAGGTAGTGATTCGTCCGACCGCCCGGCCAGGTCTCCTGGTGCTCCCAGGCGCTCGGGTCGGGCTGGAGGAAGGTGGTCTGGCGGCGGCGCACGTCGTCGGTGTAGCGCGTGTAGCCGTCGGGGTTGAGGCTCGGGTCGAGGATGACGATCGTGTTCTGGAGGTAGCGTCGGAGGCTATCGCCGGTGATCTGGCCGCCCATCAGGGACGTGGTGCCGGTGGCGAGGTCGTAGAGGACCTGCGGGCTCGCCTCGGCGCCGGCCACCTCGTTGCCGTGGACCGAGAAGGATAGCCAGACGACCGCGAGGGGTGGGTTGTTTGGTTGGGAGGTGTTTTGGTTGTTTGGTTGCGAGCTTGGTTGGCCGTTCGTGAAGCCTGTCTGGCGCAGGTGGGTCTGGCGGATTTCGTCGAGTCGGGCGAGGTTCTCGGGGGCGCTCACGTAGGCGACGATGAGGGGGCGGCCCTCGTAGGTCTGGCCGTACTGCTCGATCTGGACCCGGTCGGAGGCCGCGGCGACGGCGCGGTAGTACTCGACGAGCTTGTGGTGGGGCGTGAAGTTTTGGCGATAGCCGTCTAGAAAGGCTTCGGGCGTCGGCACTTGTGCGGAGGCGGCTTTCGCCAAAACGAGAAACAACGTGAACAGGAGCGGAAGGGACGTGCGCATAGGTGCGGCAAAGTCGGGCAAATCTTGGGATTTGGCGAGGGTAGCGCCTCGCCCATAATCCGCGACTTGCGAAATCCGCAACAGCTGCGTGGCGATTGTGCGAACATCGCCACAGGACGGCTCCTGCGAAGGCGTCTCTTTGGCCTATCAAAACACCACCACCCATGCGCACCTACGCCTTCCTTACTCTCTTCACGCTCGCCTCCGCGGCGGCACCGTCCGCCCTCCGCGCCCAGTACGTCCAGGTCTCCACCAACCCGACGAGTCTCATCTTCGGGGTCTTCAAGCTCGAGGCCGAGCTGCCGCTCAACCACAAATTCGCCCTCGAGACCGAGGCCGCCGTACTCGTCAAGGGGCAGCGCTTCTGGACGCCCGACTACAACTCGGAAGGCTACCGCCTCGGACTGGTCGGCAAGAAGTACTTCGACGCCAGCCGGCCGCACGAGGGGTTTTACGGCTTCGCGTACGCCCGGGTGAGCAGCTTCAAATTCACCGACTACGCCGAGGAGGGCGAGCGGCGCGACCAGCGGGACTTCGACCGCGACCGCAGCACCGTGGGCTTCGGGGTCGGGCACGCCGCCGTGGGCAAGGACGGCTTCTACTACGGGTTCTCGCTCGGGATCGGGCGACACTTCGTCAATAAGAAGACCTACACCTCGCCGGCGCTCGGCCCAGGCGGCGAGATCTTCGACACCGACGACGCGGAGTTCCTCGCGCTCCCAGTCGACATCTACGGTCGGGTGAGCATGGGCCTGCGCCTCTACAACAAGCGCGGCCGCGCCGAGAAGGACGCCTACGAGGAGCGGCTCGAGTTGGAGGCCGCCGAGATGCGCGAGAAGTTCCAGCAGAACATGAGTGAGTTGGAGCAGCGGCGCGAGGAGCTGCGGCTGGAGCGCCTGCGGCGGCTGCAGGACTAGGGATTCGACGATCTTCCCGGTCAAGATCCACCCATCGGTTCTTCCATTTGCGCTCACACCATTTACGCTATGAATTGCTTCCTAATCTGTTTCCATTGTGCGCTTTTCAGCAAAACTTTAGGCGCGCAGTACATGCAGGTGTCGACGAATCTACTGGAGATTGAGGACTTCGTGACGCGGGAAGTGAAGGCTGCCGAATACCGAACACGAAGTGTCATTCCAGTGTCTTATCTAGGCGCAAAGTTTTGTCGCAATGTTGCGATAAGGCCCGCAACATAGGTGCTATGAAGCTTTTCACTACGATTGCCACCTGCCTACTCGCGGCCTGTAGCCCACTCGCACATGCGCAGTACGTCAGCGTCGGCACCAACGCCCTCGCCGTAATGGCTGTACCCAACCTCCAGGTCGAGCTTCCCGTCAGCCCGATGGTAAGTCTTGCCTCGACGGTCGGCTACACGCAATACAAGAACTATTCGGGATCTCTCGGGCGGGAGAAGGTCTTCGCCGTTGAGGTCGTAGCCCGGATCTACACTCAGCGGGCTCGGCTGCACGAAGGATTTCACCCACTGTTCTTTACGCAGTTTGCCCAGTCCAGTAGTAACAACCAGCGCTACCTCGGGGGCTACAGCCTGCTGAAGACTCGCGCGTGGACGCTCGGCACGGGACTTGGCTACCTGCACGTCGGCCAGCGTGGCTTCCTCATCGGTGGCTCGCTGGGGATTGGGGGGGCTTACGTGGCGAACTCACCGCGGGATCTAGAATTTGGCTACCGCTCACCTTCTTATCTATCGCTTGCTCCGCACGCAAATATTAGCTTGGGCTGGCGAATCTTCAACGAACCTGGGCGCGAGCGTTGGAACACCTACAAAGCCGAACGTCGGGCCAGTAAAAGCGACCGTAAGCAGCGCAGCAAAGGTCCGCGGAACGTGTGGTAGTCAGGCATTAGCCTAAAACACCTCCTCCACGATACTCCGGATCGTCTTGGCGTCCCCCATCGTGTAGTAGTGCAGGCACGGCACACCAGCAGCCTTCAACTCCTTCGACTGCTGGATGCACCACTCCATGCCTACTTGGCGAATCGCCTTCTTATCCCCACCGACGTCCTCGAGAGCGTGGACGAAATCCTTCGGCAAGTTGAGATAAAAGAGGCGCGGAATGCTGTTGAGCTGGTAGGCCTTAGTAAGCGGTTTGAGGCCCGGGACGATCGGCACATTAATGCCTTCGGCGCGGCAGTCCTCGACGAACTTGAAGTACACCGCATTGTCGAAGAACATCTGCGTCACGATGTAGTCCGCCCCGGCCTCGACCTTCCGCTTGAGGAACTTCAGGTCGACGTGCGGATTGGGGGCCTCGAAGTGCTTCTCCGGATAGCCCGCCACCCCGATGCAGAAGTCGGTCTCGAGTTCGGCCTGCTCGATGTGGTCGTCGAGGTACTTGCCCTTGTTGATATCGGCAATTTGCCTAACGAGGTCTACCGCGTAGTGGTGCCCGTCGTCCTCGGGGATGAACTTACCGTCGAAGTGGCGGGCGTCACCGCGTAGCGCCAGCACGTTGTGGATCCCGAGGAACGCCAGGTCGATCAGCACATTCTCCGTCTCGGCCGCCGTGAAGCCGCCACACAGTAAATGCGGGACGGCGTCTACGCCGTAGCGGTGCATGATCGAGGCGCAGATGCCCACCGTGCCCGGGCGCTTACGGATGGCGGTCTTCTCGTAGTGCCCGCCGGGGCGCTTGACGTACTCGAAGTCCTCGCGGTGGTAGGTGACGTCCACGAAGGGCGGCTTGAACTCCATCAGCGGGTCGAGCGTGTCGAAGATCGACTTCATGCTCCCGCCCTTGAGCGGCGGCAAGACCTCGTAGGAGACGAGCGACTGGCCCTGGGCCGCCTCGAAATAATCGGTTACCTTCATAAGCGATAGCCGAACGTATCGCCCCGGCTATGGTTTGGGTAGGCGAAGGTACCGCCGCAAGGGTCAAAGCCCCAGGTCGTCGGTGTCGAACTCGCCCAACAACACGTCAACGAAGTCCGCCAGGTCATCGTCGCCGATCTCGACGAAGTGCTTGTCCAACATCTTGCGGACCCGGTCCTCGTCGATGTCCCAGAGCCGCGAGATGCTCGCCTTAACGAGGTCGCGCAGGCCCTCCTCAACGACAACCGGCAGCAGTTCCATGACCGCCTCCAGGGCCGGCGCGAAGATCTCCTTCTCGTAGTCCGGCAGGAAGTTCGGCAGGTAGTCCAGCAGCACGATCGGGTCGATCACCGGGTGCTTGCGGTAGGCGGTGTAGGCCTCGACGAACTTCCCGAGCTCACACAGGACCACGAAGTACTTCGTCACCATCACGTAGCTCCCGCGGTTGGCCGGGCCTTTGAGGCGCTTGGCGAGGCCGTCGAGCGTTTTGGCGTACGCCTCGTCGCCCACCAGCTCGTGGTAGTACTCCAGGAGCGTGTACACGCGGTGCCCGATACTGTCGAAGGCCTTGAGGACGAGGGCCTGCTTGGCGTCCTCGTCCTCGATCATCTCGCAGATCATCATCACGAGGTCGTTGTACATCGCGCAGCGGGCGCTGTCCTCGGGGTCCTCGAAGGTGGTGTCCTCCGGGGGGGCGATCAGGGCGCCGTCGACGTAGGTCATCACGACGTCGTGGAGGTTGTGCTGCAGCATCTCCGCGAGGGCCGGCGCGCGCAGGAGCGGATTCTGGAGGTGGCGATCGAAGAGGATCTGGAGCTTGTCGAACTGCCGCGTCCGCGCGTAGAAGAGCGCCAGCGGCATGGCGAGCTGCTCGGCCTCCGCGATCTGGTGCTCGCGGCGGCCGGCCTTGCGGGCGCGCTCCCAGCGGCGGCGCAGGGCCTTCTCGATCTCCTCGAGGTCGTCCTGCTCCAGGGCGCCGTCGTCGATGAGGGCCACGAGCGAGCTCTGGATCTGGGGCTCGATCTTCGGGAAGCGCCTGAGCAGGCGCATCCCGAGCTCGTGCACCTGGCGCGCGAGGTTCTCGGGCGCCGGCGGGATGGTGAGGTCGCTGAGGATCCCGCTGCTCGCGATCGTCATGTCGACCTCGTAGTCGTCCAAGGTCTTCCCGGCGGCCATCTTCCCGAGGGTACGCGTGAGGATGGCGCGGCTCAACAGGAAGCACTGCTGGTAGCTGCCCTGCTCGTAGAGGTAGTTGATCTCGTCCATGAGGCGGTACGGATCGAAACCCTCCCGCGGGAGCGAGTACTTGTCGGAGGCCTCGGGGTCGTCCATGAGGCGCACGACGACATCGTAGAAATCGCCGTCGTCGTCGATGTTCTCGAGGATCGTAAATACGAGGTCGCCCTGGAGCTCGGGGTAGGTCTGCAGGCACAGCCGGAAGGCCTGCACGAGGTGGTCGCGCTCGGCGTTGTCGAGGAGATGCTCGACGAGGCTCACGCGGCCGGCGCCCGCCCCGGCGGTCTCGGCACTCAGCGGCGTGTCTAGCTCACCCTCGCTGGCCTCGCGCTCGCGGATGGCCGTAAGCAGGGCTGCGACGTGGGCGCAGGTCGGGGAGGACTTGCCGTCGAGGCTACACAGCCAACTCGGCCCGTCTTTGCCGTGCTCGATGCGCACGCTCACCGCTCCATTCGTGGCGTCGTCGATGATGGCGCTGTAACGGCGGCGGCGGATGTCGATGCGGAGCTCGCGCACCGCGCTCGAGAGGTAGAGCTTGCGTCCGCGGGATAGGGCCTCGGGCGCGAGCTGCTCGCGCACCAGCTCGTGGACTTTGGGAGAGGGGTTTGGCATAGTGGCCCAGCTGGGACTTAAAAAGGGCGCGCGAAGATCGTGGCACAAATGGCGTGGTGCTAATTACGTCTGAGGGGGGGTGTGCGTTGCATAGGGGGCGATTGTTCAAGTTCTGAGGGTCGAATTGTTGCGGGGGCTACCGCGGGGAGCTGCTGTGCTAGGGGGTTCGTAGCGGCGCGAGGGGCTGCGCACTGGGGCGCTAAGAGCAGCCTACCTAGCTGCCGTCCGTTAACTCTGTGGCCCTCCGCGGCCCTCCGCGTCTCTGTGGTAAAAATCTCCCCTGCTACCTTCGCGCACCTTGCCCCAGCCCATTCCATTACCGCATGTAGTCCGCGCTGTCGCTGCCGCGCTGCTGCTGGCCCCTGGACTATTTGGCAACGTCGATACGGCTTTCGCCAAAACCTACCCCACGCCGATTCCAGTGCGAGTTCTGGCGAAAGCCCTCGACTCCCTGCCCTCCGCCATCGACACGAGCATCTCCCTGGAGCGCCTGGGCGTCGCCATCTCCGCCGAGCGCCTGCGCCTCCGGCCTATCGGGAGCACCGGTCAAACCTGGCGCAGCGCGGACCTCGCCGGCGCCACGTCCGTAGCCGAGGTCCTCGACCGCGGCGGCGTCCACGTGCGCAACTACGGGCCGAGCGCCCTGTCGAGCGTGAGCGTCCGCGGCGGCTCGGCGGCCCAGACCCTCGCCCTCTGGAACGGCCTGCCGATCGGCAATCCGAGCCTCGGACAGATTGACTGGAGCCTGCTTGCCCTCCCTAGCGCAGGCGGCGCCCAGACGGTGACGC
>JBGTKC010000241.1:0-2176 GCA_041744755.1 Saprospiraceae bacterium | reverse complement strand
GGCTGCGGTGGCACCCGCGGCGACAGCGCCCGGCTCGTGCGGCTGCTGGCGGGCTACCTGCTCCACCCCAACGTCGCGGGCGCCACGGTGCTGAGTCTCGGTTGCCAGAACGCGCAGGTGGCCGAACTGCTGGCCGTGCTTGCGGAGCGGGGGGCGCCGGCTACGCTCGCGGCTGCGGGACCGGGAGTGACGGTCGGGACTTACGGTCCGGCTAATCCAGGCGGTCCGACGGACTCGGGCAGCGCATACGACTCAAGTGAACCTGCCCCGCGGCGGCTCGTGATCGCGGAGCAGCAGGGGGCCGGAGAGGAGGCGCAGTTCCTCGGGGACACCTTACGGCAGACCGTGATCGGGATCGGGCACGCAAACCGAGTTACCCGTGCGCCGGCCCCCGTGAGTGCGCTTTACCTGGGCCTGGAGTGCGGCGGGTCGGATGGTTTCTCGGGCGTGACGGCCAATCCGCTGCTGGGCATCGTGAGCGACTGGCTCGTGGCGGCGGGCGGGCGCAGCATCCTGGCGGAGTTTCCGGAGCTCAACGGCGTGGAGGGCGAGCTGATCGGCCGCTGCCTGCGCGAGGAGGACGCCGAGAAGTTCGCACAAATCATGTCGACCTACGCCGCGGCGGCCGAGCGCGCCGGCAGTGGCTTTGCCTACAATCCGAGCCCGGGCAACATTCGCGAGGGTCTCATCACGGACGCCATGAAGAGCGCCGGTGCCGCGCGCAAAGGGGGTACGGCACCCGTTAGTGCGGTGCTCGACTACACCGAGCCGGCCGCGCGACCCGGGCTCCAACTGTTGTGTACGCCCGGCAACGACGTCGAGAGCACCACGGGTCTGGCGGCTTCTGGAGCACAGATTATCGCTTTCACGACTGGCCTCGGGACACCCACGGGCAATCCGGTGGCGCCGGTCCTGAAGGTGAGCAGCAACAGCCAGATCTCCACGCGGCTATCGGACTTGATCGACTTCGACGCCGGCGAACTGCTCCGTGCCCGTGGCACCACCGAAGACCTCGCGGCGGCGTTTTGGCGAAAGCTGATCGCGACCGCGAGCGGGACGTACACCACGAAGGCAGAGCGCCTGCGGCAATTCGACTTTATCCCCTGGCGCCAGGACCTTAGCCTGTAGCCCTATGGAAGACGTGACGACGGTACTGTTCGGGGCGGGCAACTTCCAGCGCGGTTTCGCGGCCTGGATGATGCTACGGCTGCGGGAAGCAGGGCACGCAGTGGGGCGGGCCGTGGTGGTGCGGCCGACGCCGGGCGGCGAGTACGACATCCTGGAGGCGCAAGACTGGCGTTATCACGTCTGGACGAGGGGCCAGCACGAGGGCGCAACCATAGACAAGGTAGAACTCGTGGACGTGATCGCGCGGGCCATGTACCCGTACCAGAACTGGCACAGTTACCTGGCGCTGGCTGAAGTGCCAACCCTACACACGTTGATCACCAACACGACCGAGGCCGGGATCGCCTTCGACGCCACAGACAGACGCGAGGACGAGGCAGCGGTCGAATTTCCGGGTAAGCTCACGCAGTTCCTGTATGCCCGGTACCGGTGGTCGGAGGGTGATTTGGGTTGCGGATTCGACGTGCTGCCCTGTGAGCTGATCGCAGACAATGGGGCTGCGCTGGCGGAGTGCGTTCGGCAATACGTAGCATTGTGGGAGCTGGGCGCGGACTTCCAGCGCTGGATCGACGAGGCTTGCACGTTTACCTCTACGCTCGTCGACCGCATCGTACCGGGTTTGCCGGAGGCGCCCCTCAGGGGGCAAGCACGATTTGCGGATGCGGCAGCGGTGTGCGTGGAGCCGTACCACAGTTGGCTGCTCGAGAACGCGCCTGAGCGAGTCCTGCGGCACTGGCGTTTTGCGGAAGCGGGACTCAACGTGCGCTCCGTGGCGAACCTCGCGGCCTACCGTGCGCTCAAGGTGCGCCTCCTCAACGCGGTACACACGATGATGGTCCCGGTGGGGCTCACGCACGGTATCGAGACGGTGCGGGCCTTCCGGCAAAACTTGGAGTGGGGACCCTGGCTCGAGGCACTGATGTACGAAGACGTAGCGCCGACCCTGCTCGACGAGCTGCCCGTCGCGGAGGTGAGGGCTTTCGCCAAAACCACCTTGGAGCGCTTCGACAATCCCTTCCTCCACCACCGCCTACAGTCCATCGCGCTC
>JBGTKC010000240.1:0-4564 GCA_041744755.1 Saprospiraceae bacterium | reverse complement strand
CCACCTGCGAGACTTTACCGAGTTGCAGCGCCTTGAAGTAGAAGATCCACGACAGGCCCGTGGCCACGCCCGAGATGACGAGGAAGGTCCAGTTGGTGCTTGTGAGCGTATTGATCTGGGCAGCCCCACCCCGCCAAAAAGCGATACCCCAGGCCACGAGCAGGATGACGACCGTGCGGATGCCCGTGGCTAGGTCGGTGTCCACGCCACGGATGCCGATCTTGGCGAAGATGGCGGTGAGGGCGGCGAAGAGGGCGGACAGGAGGGCGTAGGTGTACCACATGAGGTGACGCAGCATCGCTGCTGGTTGTGACGCGTTTCGCACTGATTGTGACGGCCAGTCACCCACGCACCACCAGCTCGCCGACGGCCGGGCGCGCCAGCGTGGGCAGACTCGGTGAGGAGCGCGACCTCAGCCGGGCGCTTAGTGGTGAGTTTGGGGCTCATCGCAGTCGGGAAGGTAGCCATCGGCACCACGGTTCGGGCACGCTCCTATTGCGGTGCGAGCTAACGCGTACGAACTCCGGTTCGGCCATGCGCCGCTCAGGGTCCGGCCAGTGGGCCCCGCGACCATCTAGCCCCGCGCTCTGTCTAATACAGCCCTTTAATCAGCGCCTCCTCGCTAATCCCCTCCGCCTCGGCCCGGAAGTTCCGCACGATACGGTGCCGCAACACGTACGGAGCCACGGCCTGCACGTCCTCCCGATCAGGAGAGTACTTCCCGCGGATCGCGGCGTGGACCTTGGCGCCGAGCGTGAGGTACTGCGAGGCCCGCGGACCAGCGCCCCAGCTGATGTACTGGTCAATCTGCGGAGTGGCCATCGCGGTGCCGGGGCGGGTTTTGGCGGCAAGCCCAACGGCGTATTCCAGTACGTTGTCCGCGATCGGGAGGCGGCGCACGAGGTGCTGGAAGGCCAGGATCTGCTCGCCGTCAATGACGGGGCGCACCATCACGCGGCGATCGGCGGTGGTGTTCTTGACCACCTGCACCTCCTCCTCGTAGCTCGGATACCCGAGCGGGATGTTAAACATGAAACGGTCCAACTGCGCCTCGGGTAGCGGGTAGGTGCCTTCTTGCTCGATCGGGTTCTGAGTGGCCAACACGAAGAAGGGCGCCGGCAGCGGCATGCGCGTACCGGCCACCGTCACGCCCCGCTCCTGCATGGCTTCGAGGAGGGCCGCCTGCGTCTTCGGCGGGGTGCGGTTGATCTCGTCGGCCAGCACGATGTTGCCGAACAGCGGACCTTTCTGAAAGCGGAAGTGGCGGTGCTCATCCAAGATCTCCATGCCGGTGATGTCCGAGGGCATCAGGTCGGGCGTGAACTGGATGCGCTTGAAGTCGAGGTCGAGCGCCTGTGCGATCGTGGACACGAGCAGGGTCTTGGCCAAGCCCGGCACGCCGACCAGCAGGGAGTGACCATTGCCGAACAGCGACATGATCACCGCGCGGACCACGTCGTCCTGCCCGACAATGACTTGCGCGATTTCGCGGGTCAAATCGCCGTAAGCGCCGGCGAGGGCGTCGATGCCTTCGCGATCAGAGGAAAAGGCAGAAGTTGTGGCCGCGGACTGGGGCATGTAGACAGTGTGTAGAGGGAAGTGCGAACCTAAGCCGGCCCGAGGGTACCCCATTGGGTGTACCGCGATCTCAAACGGAGGGGCGCGGCGCTTTGTTTCTGGGCCTACCGCGCCACTAAGCGCATGTACAGCGGGAGCCAAATCATGGCCAACTGCGTTGCGGCCCCAACCGGTGCGGTGGTCGCGTCGCGGACGGTCCAGTCGCGCCAGTCCCCTTCGTAGGTCGTGTACACCTCGAAGTCGCCCGGCCCGCCCGGGCCGCGCACGCCCCAGTACTCCAGTAGCCGGTAGTCGCGCACGGCGTACACGAGCCTCTCACGCCCGGTCTGCACCGTCCACTGGTCGAACTGTCCCGGGAAGAGCGTCCGGACCACGGCCACCTCGTTGCCGACGCGTACTTCCCAGACGTCACTGCGCCCCGTCACCTTCGGCCTGATACTTCCGTTGATATCGTCGAAGCGAAAGGTCCACTGCGTGATGTCACCAATTTGCCCCGCCATCCCCGGGAAGCGCAGGCGGAGTTCGCCGGCGCGGTTGTCGTCGTAGTCGTACACGTCCCACTGGCTCAGGTCGTTAGCGAAGACCGTTGAGAGCCCGGCGATGGGGAGTTCGGCTTGCGCCAAAACACTCAGCGGGAGGGCGCTAAAGGCGGTCAGGAAGGATAAGGCTATGCGAAGGGCGCGGGGCATTCCGCAGGATAACGAGGGGGCACGGGGGGATGTTGGACTGGGGTTGGCCTCCGGCGGGCAGCCTACGGCGATGCTGGGCTGGCGTGCTCGCGGGGCGTTGCTGGTGTCCGCAGCGCTCACGCACCCCGTAAGTTAGCATTCGCACCTACGGCGCTGCCTTACAGTAAGTTATTTATCCCAGTTATTAGTAAGCGCTGTGCGGAGACCGCGCTGTGTGGAGAGGCGTTTGGCACTCGGTCTGTAGTGCGATGCTGAATGAGCCCGTAGTAAGCGGCAGCGCATTTGGAATTAGAAATTGACCATTTGAAAGTAGGAATTAGCCATTTGGTATTAAAGACTGAACTTCCTGCACCCTCACCGCTCCACGCCCTTCACCACATCACCCCGCAGTACCTCTTTGCTGGCGGCCTCGTCGGGGAGGGGGCTCGTGGCCGTCCACCCGCCGTCGACCACGAGGGTCTGACCCACCATGTGTGCCGAGGCTTCCGAGAGAAGGAAGAGGCACATCTGGGCGATGTCACCCGGGACGGCGGCCTGGCCGCGGGGGATGAGCGCGCCCCATGCGCCGCCGTAGTCGTCCTGCTCGAGGCGGGTACGCTCGGTGACGGTGGCGCCGGGGGCGAGGGTGTTGAGCGTGATTCCGAGGGGGGCGAGCTCGGGGACGAGGGCCTTCGACATCATCGCGAGGGCGGCCTTGCTCATGCCGTAGGCCGAGAGCTGGGGATACGACTGTACGCCGATGTTGCTCCCCATCACCACCACGCGGCCGCCATGGCCCCCGGCCTGCATGGCCTTTGCGGCCTCCTGCACGAGGAAGTAAGACCCGCGCAGGTTGACCTGCATCACGCGGTCAAAAGATTCTGGGGTGAAGTCGAGGAAGCTCCCGAACATGGTCACGCCCGCATTCGCAACCACGAGATCTACACTGCCGAAACGCGTGACGCACTCCGCGACGAGCGATTTGATCAGCGCCGGATCCGCGGCGTCACCCGCGCAGGCGACCACGTGGCCCGGGCCCACGCGGCGCATCTTCGTTACGGCACGCGTGCAAGCGTCGGGATTGATGTCGTTGAGTACGACGTTGGTGCCCTGGCGCACGAGCGCCTCCGCGATCGCGTAGCCGATGCCCTCGCCAGCGCCGGTGATGACGGCGGATTTGCCCGACAGATCTGTGTAGGATGGGGTGTTCATTGTTTCGGTCAACAAAGCGGATCTAGAATCGATGTCACGACAGGTACTCCGGGTCCACATTTGTGTCACGGAATTAGACTTTAACGTCGGATCTTGAGCGCACCGTGAGACCTCTTATACCCATTTTGGTGTGGTCCTTCGCCTGCGCTGTACCGGGCGCAGCAGCCCAGGGCCGTGGCGAGGCACCCGTGGGGCCCGACTGGGAAGCGCGCGCCGATTCACTGCTGCGCGATTCGTCCCTGCGGTACGCGGCCATCCTCGACGTCATGCGCCCGGTCCGCCAGAGCGACAGCCTCATGGGCTACCTGCGGGACCGTGCCGCCGCGCGCGGCCACCTCGCGGCGGAGTCCTTCGCGATCAGTAGCCAGTCCATTATCCGGCGCTACGCCTCGGAGTACGAACTCGCGTTAGGCCTCGCCATCGAGGCGGAGCGGCTCGCCGAGCGCGGCAACGATACACTCGGGCGTATGGTCGCCCTCAACAGCCAAGGCGTCATCTACCGCCGGCTCGACCGCATCATCGAGGCCCTCGACGTTCACCAGCGGGCCCTCGAGCTCGCCAATCGCCTCCGCAACCCGGACTTCGGCTCCCTCCAGGCGCACGCCATCGCCCTCAACTCCAAAGGCCAAATCCACCTGAGCCTCGACGAGTCCGACCTCGCCGCGGAGAGCTTCCGCAAGTCGCTCGCCATCGACCGCCGCAACGACAACCGCCTCGGGCTCGCGATCAACACCGCCAACCTCGCCCGCATCTTCGAGCAGGGCGGCGCCCTCGACTCCGCGCGGGTCTTCTACCAGCGCGCCCTCGCCTACAACAGGGAGATAGACTCCCAACTCGGGCTCGCGATCTGCTACACGGGCCTCTCGGAGGTTTTGCGTAAGCAGCGTAAACCGGCCCTCGCGCTCGACTACGCCCGCAAGGCCGTGCCCCTCGCCGAGGCCCACGGCGACGCCATCTACACCGTCTCGGCCCACCTACAACTCGGCCAGATCCTGTCCGAATCCGGCGGCTACGCCGAGGCCGCCGCCGAGCTGGAGCAGGCGCTCGCCCTCGCCACCGAGCGCAAGTTCGTGGACGAACGGTCGCGCGCGCACTTCGCCCTCGCG
>JBGTKC010000239.1:0-12973 GCA_041744755.1 Saprospiraceae bacterium | reverse complement strand
ACGCCGCAGGCAAACGCCGCCTTTAGGCCAATGCCGCGCTCGCGCGAATGCCGCCTTCAGGCCATCGCCGCGCCCCGCGCACTAGATCTTCCCAAACCGTCTCTCCCGATCCTGGTAATCCAACAGCGCCTCGTAAAAATGCTGCTTCCTGAAGTCCGGCCAGAACGTTGGCGTGAAGTGTAGCTCGGCGTAGGCCAGTTGCCACAGCAAGAAGTTGGAGATGCGACTCTCGCCGGAGGTGCGGATCAAAAGCTCCGGGTCGGGCATGCCCTGGGTGCTGAGCGCCGCCGAGAAGGTGGCCTCGTCGATGCTCGCGGCCGTGATGCGGCCCTCGCTCACGCGGTGGGCGATCGAACGTACGGCCTCGAGGATCTCCCACTTCGCCGAGTAGTTGAGCGCCAGGACGAGCGTCATGCGGTCGTTGTCCCTGGTCTCGGCGATGGCCGTCAGCAAGGTCTCCTGACTCTCGGCGGGCAGGCGCGTGAGATCGCCGATGCTCTCGAGGCGGATGCGGTTCTGCTGGAGCTTCGGGACCTCCTGGCGGATGGTCTCGACGAGGAGCATCATGAGGGCGTCGACCTCGTGCTGGGGGCGGCCCCAGTTCTCAGTCGAGAAGGCGTAGAGCGTGAGGTACTCGATCCCGAGTTCGGCGGCAGCCTCGGTGACCTCATCGACGGCGCGTACGCCGTTGCGGTGCCCGAACACCCTGGGTTGACCCTGGCTCTGGGCCCAGCGCCCGTTGCCGTCCATGATCACGGCCACGTGGCGCGGCAGGCGCGCGCGGTCGATACGGGCCAGCATGTCGGCCTCGGTTGGGGCGTGGTCGGTAGACAAGGGGGGGAGGGGGCGTTTGGGGGCGACAAGGTAGCGCTGTCTACCACATACAGGTGACGCAAAGCAGGCCCCGCGCTGACCCACGGGCCTAATGTGCGCCGTACTTTTGCCCCCTATGCAATTTGCAGAAATCCCCTACGAACGGCCCGACCTCGCCGAGCTGACCACCCAGTTCAACGAGCTCCTCCAGGCCTTCCCCACCGCGGATGCCGACGGGCAGGTCGAACTCATCCGCGCGATCAAGAAGCTACGCTCGCGCTTCGTCACGCAGCAGAGCCTATGCCACATCCGCCACACGAGTGACACGCGGGACGCCTTCTACGAGGCCGAGAACGCGTTCTTCGACGAGGCCAGTCCGCGGTTCGAGGCGCTCGTCAACCGCTTTGCCGATGCCCTGGTCGGTAGCCCACACCGCGGAGCCATCGAGCAGATGTTCGGTCGGCAATTCATCCGCCGCACCGAGATCAGCCTGCGGGCCTTCGACCCGGCCACCATCGCGGCCCTCGGCAAGGAGAACCAGCTGGCTAGCGCCTACACCAAGGTTAAGGCCCGCGCCGAGATCACGTTCCGCGGGGCGAAGTACAACCTGTCGACCCTCCAGCCGCTGATGATCTCCCCGGACCGCGTCACGCGCCGCGAGGCCTCCGAGGCGCACTGGGCCTTTTTCGCCGAGCACGAGGCCGAGCTCTCCGGACTCTACGCCGACCTCACGCGTACCCGCACCGAGATCGCCCGCGCCATGGGCCACGACACCTTCGTGCCGCTAGGCTACGACCGCATGGCCCGCACCGACTACGGCCCGGGCGACGTGGCCGGCTTCCGCCAGCAGGTCCGCAAGCACGTCGTGCCCCTCGCCACCGAACTCTACGAGCGCCAGCGCCGGCGCCTCGGCCTCGAGCGCCTCCGCTACTACGACGAGGGCGTCGCCTTTCCGGAGGGCAACCCGAAACCGAAAGGCACCCCCGAAGAGACCGTCCAGGCCGCCGGGGAACTCTACGAGGAGCTCAGCCCCGAGACGGACGCGTTCTTCAAGCTTATGCGCGACCGCGAACTTATGGACCTCGTGGCCCGCGACGGCAAGGCCACCGGCGGGTACTGCACCTACCTGTACAAGTATTGCGTACCCTACATCTTCTCGAACTTCAACGGCACCTCCGGCGACATCGACGTGCTGACGCACGAGTTGGGGCACGCGTTCCAGATGTACGAGTCCCGCAACCAGCCCGTGATCGAGTACATCCTCCCGACCTACGAGGCCTGCGAGATTCACTCGATGTCGATGGAGTTCTTCGCCTACCCGTGGATGGAGAATTTCTTCGGCAAAGGGGCCGAGAGGTACAGGATCAATCACCTCGAATCAGCCATCAAGTACCTGCCCTACATCGCGGCGGTGGACGAGTTCCAGCACCTCGTGTACGAGCGGCCCGACGTGACCGTGGCCGAGCGCATGGCGCAGTGGCGCGCGATCGAGCGCGTGTACCTCCCGCACCGCGACTACGACGGCAATGAGTTCCTCGAGCGCGGGGGGGCGTGGCTGCGGCAGAGCCACATCTTCCAGACGCCATTCTACTACATCGACTACGCCCTGGCACAGATGTGCGCTTTCCAGTTCTACCAGCGCGACCAGGTGAGCCACCGCGGGGCCTGGGGCGACTACCTTAAGCTCTGTCGCGCGGGCGGGAGCGAAAGTTTCCTGGACCTCGTCACACTCGCCAACTTGCGTTCCCCGTTTGCGGCTGGGGTGGTACGCGACACCGTCGAGCGGCTCGGGCTCCCGAGCGCCGCGTCGGCATAGCGTCAGGGCCGACCCCCCCATCCTCAGGGCGCGAAGGCCTCCGCCGAGTTTACCCCGGAGCCCGAACCCGAAGTCGAATCTGAAACCACATGAAGCTACTCCCACGATGGGCCCGCCTGAAGACCGTAGGGCTCCTCGGCTTAGTCTTGTCCCTCGGCGCCTGCGACCTCAATCCCTGCGGGGGCGACGCGGCGGGTTTTGCCGATAAGGCACAGGACTTCTTCGCCGACGTCAAGACCCGTCGCTACGACGCGACCGACCGCGCCTGGGAGGCTTACGACGAGCGCCTCGTGGAGCTGGTCGAGGTGTGCTACCCCGAACACGACACGCGGCTCACCCGAGAGCAGGACCGTAAATTCTGGCGCGGGGTCTCCGCCTACTACACGCAGCGCTACGGGAAGGCGGGCGCGCGGGAGTTTTGGCGAAAGCTGAAAGGTGGGGCAGGTGACAAACTTCGCGAGGCCGCCGACGCGATCGGCCAATAACGGACGCGGGCCCGTGGCCTACCTTTGAGCGTAGCACATGACGATCTACAGCAGCGTACTGGCCTTTGTGACGGCGTTTGCGATTACGTTTTACGTAATCCCGTCGATCATCAAGATCGCGAAGGTGAAGGGGCTAACCGACGAGCCCGGCGAGCGTCGCTCCCACTCCGAGAGTACGCCGAGCCTCGGGGGCGTCGGCATTTTCGTCGGCGTACTGTTCAGCGTCATCGCCTGGACGCCGCACGCGCTTTTCGCGGGCCTCCAGTACGTGATGTGTGCCTGTATCGTCGTCTTCCTCATCGGCGCCAAGGACGACATCATCCCGAGCCGCCCGATGACCAAGATGCTCGGGCAGGTCTTCGCCGCTAGCATCCTCGTCTGGGCAGCCGACGTCCGTATACCGGGGCTGTTCGGGATCGCGGGCATCGGCGCACTGCCCTTCGTGATCTCGGCTCTCCTCACCGTCTTCACGATCATCGTCATCATCAATGCCTTCAACCTGATCGACGGGGTGAACGGCCTGACCGGCGCGATTAGCATCGTGGCCTCGCTGGCGCTAGGGACGTGGTTTTACCTGGTCGGACACCCGGAGTACACGCTGCTCGCCGCCGCGGTCATCGGCTCGACGCTGGCGTTCCTGAAGTACAACTGGACGCCGGCCAAGATCTTCATGGGGGACACCGGGTCGCTGCTGCTCGGCTTGCTGTTGTCGGTGCTGACCATCCGCTTCCTGCAGTTCCACTGGGAGATGAAACTCCAGGGCCTCGTCGACAATCCCTACTACCTGCCCGCCGCCCCAGCCGCGGCCATCGGGTTTCTCATCGTGCCGCTCTTCGACACGCTCCGCGTCTTCGTCACGCGGATCTACCGCGGGCGCTCGCCATTCGACCCCGACCGCAACCACATCCACCACCTCCTCATCGACCTGCGGTTTAGCCACGGACAGACCACTTTGCTCCTGGCCACGATCGCCATCCTCTTCATCGTGATGGTCGTCTCCCTACAGTGGATCGGCAACCTGGCGCTCGTCTGCCTGATCACCCTCCTCGCCGCCCTCGCCACGGGCTCCCTCCAGCTCCAACTCAAGCGCCGCGAGCGGAGTCTCGCCCGCAAAGCGGCCATCGACCTGCACCTCCGCACTAGCGTGGCGGACGCACGCACGAAGCAGGAGGGCGCTCCGCACCGCGTGTGAGCTGGCTCCTGGTCTTCCTCGGCGGTGGCGTCGGCTCGGCGCTGCGGTTCGGGATCGGGCGGTGGGCCGTGACCGCGGGCCGCGAGGCGATCTGGGCGACGCTCCTGGTCAACGTCGTGGCCTGCGCGCTACTCGGGTGGCTGGCGGCGGACTCGCACCGCGTAGCGCTGTCTAGCCCGACGCGCCTGCTGCTGGCCGCGGGCTTCTGCGGTGGCCTCAGTACTTTCTCGACCTTTAGCCTCGAGGCCGTGGCGCTCGTCCAGGAGGGACGTGTGGCCTACGCGGTGCTGTACGTCGGACTGAGCTTAGTTCTCGGGTTCGGGGCCCTGGCTTGGGTCGCCTCCCGCGCCTAAACTCGGTAGCTACGGCAGTCCGCCCTGGAGCGTCGCGGCGTAGCTCCCGCGAGCGCAGGCCGCGTCGAGGGCCTCCTGCGCGGGTGACTCCCGGAGCCGCGCGTGGATGTAGCCCGCCAGAAAAGCATCCCCGCAGCCGACGGTATCGACGACCTCGACCGCGGGACTCTTGGCCGTGACTACCGCCCCGCCGCGGTAAAGTGTCGCGCCCTTGGCGCCCGCGGTGACGATGACGGTGTCGAGGTCGTAGGCTTTCGCCAAAACCTGCGGCGCGTGCTCCAGCTCGAGCGCGAGGCAGACGCGGGCCAACTCTGTGGTGTTGAGCTTGGCGACGGTGACGCGCTGTAGCAACCAGTCGAGCAACTCTGCGGAGTGGAAGTTTTGGCGAAAGCCCAAATCGGCGACCTTGAGGCAGCCAGGTCCGGCTTTCGCCAAAACCTCACCCAAAGAGGCCTTACTGACCTCGCTGCGGACGCCGAGCATCCAGCAGAGGACGGCGGGCGCGTTTTTCGCGAAAGCGGGCAGGAGGTTGACGGCACTGTCTGCGTAGCGCTCGCCGGCCCGCGGGTAGCGGACGAGATCCCAGGCCACGGGCGCGATGATGTCGTAGTCGGGCTCGCCGCGGTCGTCGAGGGTGATCACCACTCTACCGGTCTCGAGGTAGCTGGTCTGTAGCACGCGCGTATCGACGCCCTGGTCCGCGGCCACGCCCCGCAACAGATCGGCCCGCAGGTCCTCCCCGAGGGCACTCACGATGGCGGCGGGCGTCCCGAGGGCGTTGAGGTGCGCGGCGGTATTGAACGGGCCGCCGCCCGGGCGGTCGCCCGCGGGAAGTTCGTCGATGAGCATTTCGCCAAAGCACAGCACCGGGTGTGTCATGTGGCGAAGATGCGTCGCGCCTACCTTCCGGCCACCATGCGCGCCTTCGACCAACCGGCCTACCTGGGCCTCGATCGCCACCCCGAGTGGCTCGCGCTCGTGGGCGAGGGCATGGCGCTGTACGGTGTGCACTACGCCGGGTCACGGGGCGCGAGCTACTGCCCGGCGGTGTACGCGGATGTAGAGCGCGTGCTGGCCGCGTGGCTCGGGGCCCCGGCCGTGACCTTGGTGAGCAGTGGGAGTCTGCTGGCGGTTATGATGGTGGACCAGCTCCTGGCGGAAGGCTACGCGGTGCTGGCGGGACCACTGGCGCACGCCTGCTGGCGGCGGGCGGGCGTGGTCGCCTTTGAGGATGCAGAGGCCTGGCGGAGGCGCGCACTCGAGCTCGCCCGGCGAGGTGCGCGCGTAGCGATCGTGTCCGACCGCGTCTGCGCGGTGCGCTGCCGAAAGGCGAAGTTGGACTGGCTACGAGGGTTGCCGAGCGGCGCGGTGGTCGTCCTCGACGATAGCCACGCCATCGGCGTCCTCGGTCCACGGGGCGGCGGTAGCTGGGTCGAGTTCGGGGGGCTGCCCGCAGAGCTGATCGTCTGCGCGAGCCTCGGAAAGAGTTTTTCGGTTCCGGGGGCGGTGATGGTGAGTAGTCGGGCGCGAGCGCAGCGCCTAAGGTCGACGGCGGCGTTCGGCGGTGCGTCATCGGTGCCGCCGGGCTACGCGCACGCGCTGGCTACGGGATTGGACCTTGCCTTGGCGCAACGGACGCGACTGTCGGCCAACGAGGCTGCGCTGGCTGAAGCGGGCCTGGCGCACGTGGCTGATCACCCGGCCTTCTCGCTCACCGAATCGCAGGCCGGTCAACTCGCGGCGGCGGGGGTGGCTTTCGCGCGAACGCGCTACCCGACGGCGGAGAGCGCGGAGGTGAGTAGGCTGGTGGTGAGCGCGGGGCATAGCACTGAAGAAGTGGCGCAGGTCGCGACGCTGCTGCGTGGCTGTTCACTCGCCGAAGCTGCCGAGGAAGGCTCGGTATAGCTGGGTTCGGATACGGCGTAGCCGGCGGCAATGGCGGCGTCTGCGAGCGGGGCTGCCTGGAGGATTAGACCAAAAACTTTCAAGTCAGACCGCCCTCCCAAGCAGTCCGCCGGCAATAAACCGAGTTCCGAGGCGGCTACACGTCTGGCTTTCGCTCGGTGAGTACGGCGATAGCGCGGCGAGCGTGTCATGGTGCGACTCGACCTATCTCTCGTGGGTCCGTAGGATGACTGAACGTCGCTGAGGTACTCAATCCGGTATGCTCCGAGAGCTGGCGAAACGTAAGCCCAACACGTCGGCTCCTGTCCACGGCGTAGGCGACGGCACGCGTGCGATCGTAACCGAGCGCAGCGGCCGCCGTTACCTACGGACGCGCGTAGAGTCGATTGCCGCCTGCACGGCGTCCATGCGGTCATTCGGTACCGCGAGTGCCAGGTTGTAGTGCCGCAGCTCCCACGCGCTCCCGCCCACGGCGCCGCTCCCAGTACCGCTCGCAGTACCGCTAGCAGTACCGCCGTCCGCTGCGACTTTCGTCAAAACCCCCGACCCGCGGACCACGCCCATGTGCGGGGAGTCCAGGTGTTCCTCGAACCAGGCCACCTCCCCGTCGTCGCTCAGGTACCACTGGCGCTCGATTGGCGTAAAGGCCCAGGCCACGTCGCGCTGGAAGTAGGGCGCCGCCCAGGCGGCCATCGAGTCGCGTACCCAACGCTCGGTACGGTCGGTGCCGAGGTAGATGCCGTCGGCGCTCATGGTCCCGAAGAAGGTTTCCTCGTCGGCGGTAGAGGCGGCGCGGTGCCAGCGGTCCATGAGGGTGTCTAAGGCGGCGACGTCGGGGGCGTCGTCGAGGGCCGGGCAGCCCTCGGTCTGGCGGGTGTCGGCACCACTGAGGATACGCCACTGTCCGGGCTGCGCCTCGATGAGGGTGAAGTTCTCCGAGCCGCAGTGCCGGAAGGTGCCGCCGCTGTAGAACTGGTAGCGCATCCACACGCTCGCCAGACTGCCCTCCTGCCGCACGGTGGTCCGCCCGAAGCGCTCGTCCCCGAAGCCCGGCGCCCAGGTCCCGACCGACTCCGCGAAGTCACCCGGGGACAGCGGGCTCACCTTGGCGCCAGCGGGGCCATCCTGGACGGAGAAGAAGGTCGCCTGTGGGTGGAAGGTCGCCGCCACGCGGGCCTCGCTCCCGGCCCGCATCCCGTCGAAGAGTTCTCGGATGGTGGCCAAAGGGGTGGAAAGACCTTGTGCGGGCAGGGTTTTGGCGAAAGCCGTAACGATGAAGAGGGAGAGCAGGCGGAGTGGGCGCATCGGAGTAAGGTATTGGTTGTGGTGCGAGCAGTACACCGCGGCAGCAACAAGCCCACTCCCCGGTTTCCTCTAGGAGATGACGCCTAGGGCTCGGCATTCGATCTTAATCCGCACCGGCGGGCAGTCTCGATAATCGGGGATCCGCGTCACGAAGCTACGATAGGGCCAAGAAAGCCGCGAGTATCTGCCCCCCCACCCGGCTGCTCTTCTCGACGTGGAACTGCGTCCCGTAGAAGTTCTCGTGCCGCAGGGCCGCCGAGAAGGGAACGGTGTAGTCCGTGGTCGCCACCGTCCACGCCCCGACCTCCATCGCGTAACTGTGCACGTAGTAGACGTAGGTCTCGGCGGGCAGGTCGGCGAGCCAGTCGCGCGTGCCCACCAACGTGTTCCACCCCATCTGCGGCACCTTGTGCTGGGCGTCCGGCGCGAACTTGCGTACCACTCCGGGGACGATCCCGAGGCAGGGCGTATCCTCCTCCTCGCTGTGTGCGCCCATGACCTGCATCCCGACGCAGATCCCGAGCACGGGTTGCTGCAGCAGCGGGATAGCCACGTCGAGGCCGCGCTCACGCAGCGCATTCATGCTCGCGCGCGCGGCGCCAACACCCGGGAAGATGACTTTGTCCGCCCGCGCCACCCTATCCGGGTCGGCCGTGATCTCGGCGCGGTGCCCGAGGCGCTCCAGGGCATACTGAACGCTCTGGACGTTGCCGGCGCCGTAGTCGATCATGACGAGGTCCATGGGGAGGCTTCGGTAAAGAAGAAGGCCCGTCACGAGTTCTTCGCAACAGGCCTCAGTGTATCCGTGGCCAGGCGTTAGAACGTCCTCCACGGTACGGCTTAAATGTACGACGAATTATGCTACGCCGGCAGGTTGAAAGTGATTACACCCAAATTCAGCTCCCGTGATGTACTCTACGGTACGCGGGTCGCCGTTCTGGAGGACCGGGAGGATATAGTGCATGTCGGCCTTCGGGTGCGAGAGCTCGTTGCACTCCCCGAAGCCTTGCGGGTGCTTGGCGACGGCGGCGGTTTCGGTCTCCCAGTGGTTACAGTGATTGCAGGTAGCTTCCATGATATCGGTCGTTAGGTGGGTTATCTGATGATTGGGTGGCCCCGGGGCACAGTCCACTTACAATAAGTAGATAGTCGGCTCGGCTGTTCGCCCCTCCGGCCTATACCTAAGTAGACCAGTTCTAGCTGCGCAGCGTTGCCCACCTTTGCTCCCGTGATCCTGCCCGACCTCTCCCGCGAGCTCTCCTACAAGGCCACCCGCGGCTCGGGCCCCGGCGGACAGCACGTCAACAAGACCTCCACACAGGTAGAGCTACGCTGGAGCCTCCCCGGCACGGCCAGTTTTAGCGAAAGCGAAATCGCGCGCCTGTCGGCAAAACTGGCGAGCCGTCTCACGCTCGACGGCGAACTCATTCTCACCGATCACTCCACCCGCTCGCAGGCGCGCAACCGCGAGATCGTCACCGAACGTTTCTACGAAGTGCTCCGCGAGGCACTGCGCGTCCAGAAGCCCCGCCGCAAGACCAAACCCTCCCTAGGCGCCAAGCGCCGCCGCCTTAAGTCCAAGCGCCTTCGGGGCGACGTGAAGGCAGGTCGAGGCCGGATTCGATAGCACAGTCACCAAACAATCAATCCACCCACCAACCAAATAACCCGTCCGCTACGGCACCTCGATCCGGTCCACCATCCGCTGGATCAGGTCATCGGCCGTGACGCTCTCCGCTTCCGCCTCATAGCTCAGCCCGAGGCGGTGTCGTAGGACCTCCGGGGCCACCGTCCGCACGTCGTCCGGGATGACGTAGCCGCGGCGCTGCAGGAAGGCCTGCGCCTTGGCGGCGCGCGCGATGTTGATACTCGCGCGGGGGCTTGCGCCAAAACGGATGAGTGGCGCAAGCTCGGCGAGCCGAAAATCCTTCGGTCGCCGCGTCGACTGCACCAAATCCAGGATGTAGCTCTCGATCTTCTCGTCGAGGTAGACGGCCTCCACCGTGCGTCGGAGCTGGTGGATGTCGCCGAGACTCACCACTGGCAACAGCGGCGGCTGCGCTTGCCCGGCCAGGTTGCGCCTCAGGATCTCGCGCTCGGACTCGCGGTCCGGGTAGTCGACCGTGATCTTGAGCATGAAGCGGTCCGTCTGCGCCTCGGGCAGCGGGTAGGTGCCTTCTTGCTCGACGGGGTTCTGGGTGGCGAGCACCAGGAAAGGTTCTTCCAGCGTGTAGCTCTGTCCGCCGATCGTGACCTGGAGCTCCTGCATTGCCTCCAGCAGGGCCGACTGCACCTTAGCCGGCGCGCGGTTGATCTCATCGGCCAGCACGAAATTCGCGAACACCGGACCCTTCCGCACCGAGAAATCCCCCGCGCCCGGATTGTAGATCATCGTTCCGACGATGTCGGCCGGCAGTAGGTCTGGGGTGAATTGTACCCTCGAGAACCGACCGTCCACACAGGCGGCCAGCGTCCGGATGGCCAGCGTCTTGGCGAGTCCCGGCAGGCCCTCGAGCAGGATGTGCCCGCGGGTCAGCAGGCCGATCAGCAGCGCCTCCATCATGCGGCGCTGCCCGACGATCACGGGTTCGGCCGCGGTGAAGATGCGCTCGGTGAGTTCGGAGTCCGCGCGCACGCGTTCGTTGATGAGCTCGATATCGACGCTTGGTGTCATAGGGGGTGAAGGTCGCTGGACTGAGGGAAGGGCCGCGGGACGAGGATGGTTCAGTGCGCGGTGTGGGTGCGCTGCGGCTGCGGTGGGGTAGACTCGGCCATCACTCGACGTGCGCGGAGACGATGTATTGGTAGTCGAGCAAGGTCTCATCGGTGAGGATGTCGACGAAACCAGCCTCGCGGAGGGCGGCTTCCACGGCGGCGGCGGGGAGGCGGGAGCTGAGGGGCGGGCCGAAGGGTGTGCGAGTGGTCTTGAAGTCGACGATCAGCACCCTGCTGCCGGGTTTGAGGCCGAGCCGCAGGGCGGCTAGGTAGCTGGCGCCCTCCTGGATGTACATGAAGGTGTTGACCATGATGGCCGCGTCCGCCTCCCCGCGCCCCAAACCGGGATCGTCGGAGACCACCAGGCGCGGTGCGATCCGGCCGTAGGTAGCCGAATCCAACTCCGCGGCATTAAGACTATCGAGCGTGATCAAGAGCTCGGGACTGATGTCGAGCGCCAGTACCCGCCCGGCCCGTCTGGCGATCCGACGCGTGAAGTAGCCCTTCCCTGAACCCACCTCGACGACGGTCTTGCCGCTCAGGTCGCCGAGGCGATCCAGCACAGCGGCAGGCTTCTGCCAGGTCTCGCGGTTGTAGTTCTCGTAGTCGAGCCCGATGTGGCGGTTGACGGAGTCTCCGGCCAGGGCCCGCCGCGCCGAGTCTTTGGCCAACATCTCCTGGATCAGTGTGCGACCGTTTGACTCCGGTTCCGTGACGCAGGCCGCGAGGCCCATCGTTATCAGGAACAGCGAGCCTACAAAAAGTCGCGACCGCCCGGTAGCGAGACGCAAGCATCGTACTGGATGGCGTGAGGCGCGGGTGGCGGGGCCTGAGGCACGGGTGGCGGGCTTCATGTCGGCACAAGGTAGCCGGCGCCTACTCTACCAGTGCCCCCATCCACTCCCCCATCGCGCGGCGGATATCGGAGCCCTTCTCCGTGAAGTTGTTGGCGACGATCACGAAGGCCAGCTCCGTCCCGTCCGGCCGCGTCGCGAAGCCAGCCATGGCCCGTACCCGCGAGAGCGTACCGGTCTTGGCGCGGAGTCGCCCCGCGCGGTCGTCGCCGCGTAGCAGACCCCGTACCGTGCCCTCCTCCCCCACCTTCGGAATCGTCTCGCGTAGGCCGTAGCCGACGCTCTTGCGTAAGACCTGCGCGAGCTGTAGCGGGGTGATCAGGTTGTCGCTCGCCAGTCCCGAGCCATCGACCTGCGCCCAGCCCGCGGATGCGATCCCGCGGTCGCGCCAGTATTCGACCAATTTCTCGCCCGTCTTGTCATCGTCGTGGCCGGTATCCCACCGCAGGGCCAAGGCCTTATAGATGGCCTCGGCGAAGAGGTTGACGCTGCGGAAGTTGGTGACCTGCGCCAGGGCCCCGAGCTTCGGGGAGTAGTAGGTGTCGAGCGTCCCGACGGTAGCCACCTTGTCCCGGGCGGCCCGCGCGTCGCCGACCACCTCGATGCCTGCCTCGCCTAGAGCTCCCCGCAGCCACGTCGCCGCCGCCAGCGCTGGATCAGGTAGGGCGCCCTTGACGCGGTAGATGCCCTTGCCCACGGGGATCGTCCCGCGGATCACGCGATCGTAGCTGCCGGGCGCCCCGAAGATGTAGCTCTGGTCGCCGGAGTTGCCCGCCGCGCTCGTCACCTCGACCGTCCACTCAAGCGGGATCCCGCTGGGCTCCGTGCCGCGCGCGATGGGCCGGTTGCCGAGCTTCGAGCTCTGTTGAAGCCGCAGGCTGTAGTAGTTCTCGTGGATCATGAGCGCGCCCGCCCCGGCGCCGTAGTAGTTGCCGATGTCGTCCCACTGCCAGGAGTCGTGCGGGCGGGCCCCGGGCAGGGCGGACTCGTCGCCGATCACGTTGCCCAGCACCTTCGTGATGCCGGCCGCCTTCAACACGCGCGTCCACCGGGCCAGGAGGGAGTCGAGGCTCAGCGATCCCGCGGGCCGATCTGTACCGAGGCTCGGGTCGCCCCCGCCGACGATCACGAGGTCGCCACGTAATTCACCATCCACGATACCACCCGTGTAGCAGAGCTCTGTCTGGAAGCGGTACTCACTCCCGAGCACGGCCAGGGCGGTGGCGGTGGTGCTGACCTTGAGGATGCTGGCCGGCACCACGCTCTGCGACCCACGGTAACTCTCGATGACGCGACCGCTCTCGACTTCGACCACGGCGATGCCTACGTTGGCCGTCTTCAGCAGGTCATTCTCGAGGAGGCGCCGCGTGGCCGAGGCGACCTGCGTCGCGTAGGCGTCCGCGGCGGTGGCGTCGGACTGGGCCAGGAGGTTTTGCGAAAGCGCACAAATCAGAAAAGCCGAAAACATCATCCGCATACGCCTACAAACGTAGCGCCCGCCCGCCTAGCGTGGTGCCGT
This sequence comes from Saprospiraceae bacterium, assembly GCA_041744755.1. Taxonomy (GTDB): domain Bacteria; phylum Bacteroidota; class Bacteroidia; order Chitinophagales; family Saprospiraceae; genus CALDTK01. Next base: position 16 of record JBGTKC010000239.1, on the reverse strand, counting down.
GATCTCCTGCGGACTG
>JBGTKC010000238.1:0-8637 GCA_041744755.1 Saprospiraceae bacterium | reverse complement strand
CGGCGAGCAGCTCGACCGCAGCGCGGGCGCCCACCTCGCGACGGTCCTGGAGCAACTCCCCGGCGTGCGGACGCTCTCCAACGGCGCGAACGTCGGGCGGCCGATCGTCGACGGGCTTGGCGGCTCGCGGCTACAGATCGTGCAGGGTGGCGCTCCGCTCGCGAGCCAGGACTGGGGCGACGAGCACGCCCCAGAGATCGACCCCTTCGCGGCGGGTAGCGTCCAGCTCGCTCGCGCGGGCGCGACCCTGCGCTACGGCGCGTCTACCACGGGTGCCACGCTGGTTGTCGACGACCCGCGCCTTCCCACCAAACGCGGACTGCACGGTCAGGCCCTCGGGCTCGCGGGCAGCAACGCGCGACTCGTCGGTAGCGGGCTCTCCGTGGCCCAGCGACTCAGCACTTGCTGGGGCTACCGCGCGCAGGGCTTCGCGGTCACGAGTGGCGATGCCCACGCACCGGAGTACGTGCTCTCGAATACCGGTTCACGCCGAGCGAGCGGCCAGGCCCGCGTCTACTACGTGGACTCCTCTTTGAGCGTCAACGGCGGCTACCGCGGGTATTACCAGGAGCAAGGCATCCTGCGGGCCGCCCACATCGGGAGCATCACCGACTTTGAGCGTGCGCTCACGGCCGAGCGACCGATCATCATCGACCCTTACACCCGCAGCATCGACGCGCCCCGCCAGACCTCCGCGCACCACTGGGCGAGCGCCGACGCCAGCTACCGCTTCGCGGACCAGACCAAGTTGCGACTCGCCTATAACCTGCAGCTCAACCAGCGCCAGGAGTACGACATCCGCCGCGGCGGCCGCTCGGCCAAGCCCTCGCTCAACCTCGACCTCACCACGCACGACCTGCGCCTGGAGCTCTCCCCGCAACGCAGCGGCAAGTGGCGGGGCCTCTACGGACTCCAGGGTGTGAGCGCCGCCAACCGCAACGTGGCCGGCACGGGCGTGCAGCCCTTTGTGCCTTACTACAATCTCGGGACCATCGGCGCCTACGCAGAGCAAAGCCGCGTCGGCGAGGAGAGCAGCGTCGAACTCGCGGCCCGTGGTGATCTCCGCCGTACGGAAGCCATCTACTTCGCGACACAGGCCGGCGGCGAGCGCGGGCGCGTGACCGTGGATCGAAATGAGTTCGTCGGCGCCGCCAGCGCTGGCTTCGTGCGCTACTTGAGTCCGAAGGCCCGCCTACGGACGAGGCTCGCGTACAGCAGTCGTACGCCAAATCCGGCCGAGCGTTTCGCCAACGGCGTCCACCACGCTCTGGCGGTCATCGAGCGCGGCGACACGAGTATTACCGTCGAGCACAGTTTGAAGGCACTGGTCGGTTTTGGCCTTGAGCCCAAAAACGGTACCTCCTTTCATGTGGCTGGCTTCGTGCAGGGCTTCCGTGGGTTCATTTACGCGCAGCAACTGCTGGAGCCGGAGCTGACCGTCCGGGGTGCCTTTCCTGTCCTCGAGTACGAGCAAGATGATGCCCTGCTGGCCGGCGTCGATATTGACGTGCACGTACCGATTCAATACTTCCAAATCGACGCAGAGGCGAGCTACCTGTACGGTCGTCGTAAGGGCGGGCTTGACCTGCCCGACCTCGCGCCTCTGCGCGTCAAGTCCGCCCTGAGCTATAGCCGTAGTCTCGGTAAGCGCGTGAAGGACTACCGCCTGGCTACCTCCGCGAGTTACACCGCGCGCCAGTGGCAGGTGCCGCCGACCCTGCTCGCGCCCGCGCCCGGCGCCTACTTTCTGCTCGGCACCGAAGTGAGCGGCCACCTGGCGTTCGGGAAGCAGACACTCGGCGTCCACCTCACCGCAACGAATCTTCTCAATACCCCTTACCGCGACTACCTCGACCGCCTGCGCTTCTACGCAGACCGGCCGGGGCGAGACGTACAACTCCGTTTGCTTTATGATTTTTAATATCCACCGCCCCATGCGAGTCCTGGGACTCGGCGTCCTCGCCGCCGGGCTCACCTTCGCCACTGCCTGTAAGGACGACGACGACATCGTCGACACCAACGAGGAGGAGCTCATTACGACCGTGACGATAACGCTCGTCAGTTCGAGTGCACCCGTGACGTTGACCTTCCGCGACCTCGATGGCCCCGGCGGAAACGCGCCCACGATCGCAGGCGGGACCCTCGACCCCAACAAGACCTACACCTACTCCGTGTCCTTCCTCAACGAGCAAGAGAGCCCGCCGGAGAACATCACGTCGGAGGTCTTCGACGAAGGCGATGAGCATCAGGTCTTCCTCCGGGCGAGTGGCGTGAACCTAACCACCACCTACGGCGACGTGGATGTCGACGGTCGGCCAATCGGACTCACGGGCACCGTCCAGTCCGGTGCAGCGAGTACCGGCACACTCACTGTGACCTTGCGCCACGAGCTCAACAAAGCCGCCGACGGCGTGGCGGCGGGCAATATCGCTAACGCCGGCGGCGAGACCGACGTAGAGGTGGCCTTTCCGGTCACCGTACGCTAGAACTCGAGCTAAACCCCATACAGTGACGTAGATCACGAATTTTGGCACAGCCCTGGGCACAACCGTGCGCCAGGGCTGTTCTTTGCCAGTATGCAAGACATCTTTGTCCGTTACGAGAACCTACTCAAGTCGCAGGGCTACGACTTCGAACGCACCGACTTCGACCGGCCCTGGGGCGGCTTCTTCGTAATTGATGAGAGTCAAGCGCGGAGCTTCATCGCGCGCTACTTCCCAGGTTTGGAGTCGGACGATGTCATCGGCGGCCGCAAGGTGAGTCCGAAGATACTGGTGGTCTCGCCGCACATGCGGTTGAGCTGGCAGTACCACCACCGCCGCGCGGAGCTGTGGCGCGTAGTCGAAGGACCGGTGGCCGTGGCGCACGGCATGAGCGACGAGCAGCCGGAGCCGGACACCTACCAGGCAGGTGAGACAGTGACCCTGGCCCAGGGCGAGCGCCACCGCCTCATCGGGCTCGACGGCTACGGCATCGTGGCCGAGATCTGGCAGCACACCGATCCGCAGGAGCCGAGTGACGAGGAGGACATCGTGCGTCTGCAGGATGATTTTGGGCGGAATTGATGGCGCGGAGCGCGGCGATAGCGCAAGCGCGGCATTGGCCTGCGGCGGCTATAGCCTGCGGCGTTCTGTACTATCGTCACGTCTTGCCGAGCACATATGACGGGCAACGCCGGAGGCCAACGCCGCGCTTGCGCCAACGCCACCGAAGGTCAACGCCGCCTTTAGGCCACTAAACACCGCAGATCAATCATGCCAACACCAACACCTCCCGCCTCAGGCCAAGAGTCCGTGTGGGACTACCCACGCCCACCCCGGCTCGAGTTTGTCGCAAAGCTGCTCCGCGTCGAATTCGACGGGCAGGTATTGGCCAGCAGCAACGAGTGCTACCGGGTGCTGGAGACGAGCCACCCGCCGGTGTATTACTTCCCGCCGGGTGATGTGCGGATGGATTTGCTTGTGGCCTCGCCCGGCAATGCCTCGAATTGTGAGTGGAAAGGGCAGGCGAAGTACTTTGATGCGGTGACGGAAGGAAAGCGCTCGCAGCAGGTGGCTTGGGCGTACGCCAATCCCGTCGAGGCCTTTGCGCCGATCAAGGACCACCTCGCCTTTTACGCCTCTCGCGTCGACGCGTGTTACGTGGATGACGAACTCGTCACGCCGCAGCCTGGTAATTTCTACGGAGGTTGGATCACGGCTGACTTGGCCGGTCCTTTCAAGGGCGGGGAAGGGAGTTGGGGGTGGTGAGGCCGTTGTCCATGTCGCTTATGGCCCTGCGTGATGCGCCTCTGCTAACCCGTCCTTACTTTTTCCCCGTGATCGCGTATTCCAGTCCCGCCGCGAGGTGATCGCGGAAGAACGGCATCGCGTAGGTCTCGTCCATGTGGCCGATGCCTGTATAAAAGGCCCGCCCGCCGCCGTAGGCGTGGTACCAGCCCAGCGGATGGAACTCGCCCATCTTGCTCGCGCCCTTATTGCCGCGTTGCGAATAGGACATCGTGTCGATGCGGTAGAGGTAGGTGAGGTCGTCGGCGTAGGGCTTGGAGTACTCGTACCACTCCTCGAATAGCCGGACGCTGTCGCCGAAACCCGCCATCGCGGGGAAGTCCTGCGTGACCGGGAGGATCGTACCCTCCTGGTGCTGCGGGTGTTGGATGAACTGCCGGCCGACCAGCGCACGGTAGAAGGGCCACTCGTACTCGGTATCGGCGGCGGCGTGGACGCCGACGTAGCCCTTGCCCGCGGCCATGAACCGCTCGAAGGCTTGCTGCTGGCCCGCGTCGAGTACGTCGCCGGTCGTACTCATGAAGACGACGGCGGCGTAGGGCGCCAGTCCGCTTTCGCTAAAACGGCCAGCGTCCTCGGTGGCGTCGACGCCGTAGCCGAGGTCGGCGCCGAGCTGGCGGATGGTTTCGACGCCCACCGGGATGGAGGAGTGCCTAAACCCCGCCGTCTTGGAAAACACCAGGATCCGTTGCCCATTCGGCGTCTCCGATGGAGAGGGCTGTTGAGCCGAATCTTCGTCCGTGATCCGTGCCGGTCTCGATCCGCACCCGGTGGAGACCAGAAACAGCGAGCATAGAGCGGCGCAGAGCAGGAGGGGCGTTGAGCGGGTAGATTGCATGGCGGTGTGAAGTTTTGGCGAAAGCTAGACCACGGAACGGTAGCGGCGCGCGTGGCTAGGTGTAGCTCCGGCGCGCGCGATTGCGGGCGCCCCCGCCGATGATCCCGAAGTCGATCCCGACGGCGAACACCATCCCGACCAGCGGCCACAGCGTCCAGGCGCCCCCGTAGTAGTGCTGCACGACGGCGTACCAGATGGTGGACAGGGGCGCGAAGACGAGCCCAAGCAGGGGGATCAAGATCCCGGTGTAGGCCGCGGGCAGCCAATTCGTGAAGAAGTACAACACCAGGAGCAGGAGCCGCGGGAAGCCGGCGCCGAGCACGAACAAAAGACAAGGCATAACAAACGAGGGTTTGGGGATTCGGGAACTAGCGATGGTGAAGTGCCGTTGCGGACGGTACGCCGACACCTATCGAGCGGCAAGCTAAATGTACATCAAACGTAATATCGACCCGGGTCTCGTGCTCAGGTACGCCTGGCCTATCTTGCTCTGGACTACAGTCTACTCTCTAGCTATTGTGGTGCTCTACCACATGGTTGGGTTTACGTGGCTCCACGTCCCCTTCGAACTCGTCGGTACGGTCGGCATCGCGGTGTCGTTCTTCATCGGCTTTAAGAACTCCCAGAGTTACGATCGCTTCTGGGAGGGACGCAAGATCTGGGGCGCGATCGTCAACTACTCGCGGACGTGGACCAACCAGGTGCTCACGCTCATCACCCTCGCCGACGCCGACGGCCGCATGTCGCGTGCGGAATTACGCGAGCATCAGCGCGTGCTCATCCACCGCCACATCGCCTGGCTCCACGCCCTACGCGTACAGTTGCGACAGCCCACCAGCTTTTCGATGAAGGAGAACGTCCTCATCGAGCAGCTCGTCGCAGAGCACGACGAGGGCGAGCACGTCTACGGCGTCATCCGGGACTACGTCTCCGACGCCGAGCGCAAGGACCTCTACGATCGCAAGAACGTCGCCACGCACCTGATCAAAAACCAAGGTCGCCACCTGATGACGCTTAAGGAGGAGTACGGCCTTATGGACGGCTTTGACCACACGATGCTGATGAAGTGCCTGGAGGAATTTTATAACTTCCAGGGTATGTGCGAGCGCATCAAGAACACGCCCTTCCCACGCCAGTACGCGTATTTCTCGAAGTTATTCACCTACATTCTCGTGGTGCTGCTGCCCTTAGGCCTCATCGACGTACTCGAGAAGGCGTACGCGGGCGGCGAAGCCATCGAACTCACGCGCGTGGCGGTTGCGGTCATCCCGATGACGGTCCTGGTGTCGTGGATGTTCCTCACCTGGGAGACGATCGGCGACAACTCCGAGGACCCGTTCGAGAACCGCCCCAACGATGTCCCGATGACCGCCCTGACGCGCGTGATCGAGATCGACCTGCGCGACATGCTCGACGAGCAGGAGTTGCCGGAGAAGGAGTTGGCGAAGGATAATATTTTGTACTAAAGCCCCCGCGCCCATGCCTACACACTACTACCTCCGGCGCACCTTCTTCGTCCTGGCCACCGTGACCCTCGCGGTCTTCATCATGGTCCAGGCCAAGGCTGTCCTCGTGCCGCTGGCGTTTGCGGCCGTGTTCGCAACCTTGCTGAGTTACGTCGTCGAGTGGCTAGAGCGGTCCATCCCGCGGGGTGTGGCCATCGCGATCAGCGTCCTCAGCCTCGCGGGCATCGTCGTCGGATTGGCCTTCCTCACCGGGCGGCAGGCGGCCGATTTCATCGAGGGCTTACCGGCGCTTCAGCAGCAGTTCGACAAAATCGCCGACGACGCCGTCGGCTGGGTCTCACAGAAGTCGGGAGTCTCCGAGGAGAGTATCTCGGAGCGGGTTGACGAACGTCTCGACGTGGCCCCGGAGCGACTAATGCGCGCGGCCCGTAGTGTCGCCGGGAGCGCCACGGCCTTCCTCGCCGATCTGCTCCTGTTCTTCGTGTACCTCACGCTCCTGCTCCTCGCGCGCGACCACCTCCGACGTTTCGTCCTCAAGCTCGCTCCCGATGACTCGGTGGACAACGTGAGGGAGACCATGGAGTCGGTCCAAAACGTAGCCGGGCAGTACATCTGGGGCCAGGCCATCCTCATCGCCGTGCTCTTCGGCGTCTACGCCCTGGGCTTCTCGATTGCCGGCCTCGAGTACGCGCTCATCGTTGCGGGCGTCGGCGCGACCTTCTCGATCATCCCTTACCTCGGCAACGTGGCGGCCGCACTGCTCGTGGTCGTGGTCGCGAGCCTCTCCGGCGACTTTGGTAACGTGATCCTTATTTGCCTCGGGACGATGGCCGTGTCTCAGGTGATTGAGAGCTACATTCTACAGCCGCTGGTGGTTGGGGGGAAGGTGGGATTGCACCCGCTCTCTACCGTCGTCGGCGTCATTGGGCTGAGTTCGATCTGGGGTTTGCCCGGCGCTATTCTCGCCATTCCGCTGCTCGGGGCGCTGCGGCAGGTGCTGTACCACGTGCCGAACGGGGCTCCGTGGGCATATTTGCTGGGTGAGCCCGGGGAGGGGGCGGGTTAAGTCCAGGGAAGACTGCTACAGGTCTGCCTGTGGGCCAGCCCAGGCTTCAGCTTGGCAATAGATGCACCCAAGACCCACCCTCACCCAAAGCAAACCCTAACAACACATCGAACGATCATCCAAGCGAATCGCCAGATGCGCTTATGTCAAACATCAACCCCCCGCCCTCCGACCTCGCCACTTCACGGCATCACCTCGTCCGCCGCGCGCTCTTCGTCCTGGCGCTCGTCGTGCTCAGCGTTTACGCCCTCATCCAGGCTCAGGCCATCCTGCTGCCGCTCGCCTTCGCGGGCCTGTTCGCGATGCTGTTCAGTCCGGTGGTCGACTGGCTAGCGAGATACACGAAGCGCGGGATCGCCATCGCGATCGTGGTTCTCGGACTCTTCGCCCTGTTGGTCGGGACCTTAATGCTGGCCGGCAACCAGATCGCCAGCTTCTCGAGCGACCTGCCCGCCATCCAAGAAAAGGCCACCCAACTCGTCGAAGACGCCCAGTCCTGGGCCAGTACCCAGCTCGACATCGAGCAGTCCCGCATCGAGGCCCGCGTCGAGGAGGAACTCGAGGACGCGCCCCAGAAGATCGCCACGCGCGCGCAATCCTGGGCGGGTACGCTCACGGGCTTCCTCGGGGACACCTTCCTGTTCTTCGTCTACCTCATCCTCCTGCTCTCGATGCGGGATCGACTACGCAACTTCGTCCTCAAACTCGCCCCCGAACACCGACGCCACGACACCAAGCACACCATGGACGAGGTCCGCAAGGTGGCCGGCCAATATCTCTGGGGGCGCCTCATCCTCATCGCCGTACTCTTCGGCATCTACGTCGGCGGCTTCACGATCGCGGGACTCAGTTATGGCCTCGTGATCGCCGCCATCGCCGCGGCCCTCAGCATCATCCCCTACTTCGGCAATATCATCGCCGCCGGACTGGTCTTCGTGGTCGCGGCCTTCTCAGATGACGTGCAGTCGACCTTACTCATCACCATCGGCACCATGGCCTTCGCACAGGTCATCGAGAGCTACGTCCTCGAGCCCCTCGTCGTCGGCGACAAGGTGGACCTCAACCCCATTACGACCGTCATTTCGGTGGTGGCCTTTACCAGTATCTGGGGCGTAGCCGGCTCCATCTTGGCGCTCCCGATCGTCGGCATTTTGAGACAAGTGCTCGCGGCGATGCCGAGAGGGGAGCCTTGGGCGTATCTGTTGAGCAATGGGGAAGAGGAAAGTTGAAAAGCTGCAAAGTGGAAAGTGCAAAGTGTCCAAGGCGGTACGTCGAGCGCACTTTCAACTTTCCACTCTCTAACTCTCCCACTTTTCCCACCCCACCCCCGCCCCATTTTCCTTCAGCCACGCATCCGCCACCTCATAATCAGGCATCGCGTCATACACCAGCTTCCAAAACCGGTCCGAGTGATTCATCTCGATCCGGTGCGCGAGCTCGTGCACGATGACCGCCTTTCGGCAAAACGCCGGCGCTCCC
>JBGTKC010000237.1:0-3044 GCA_041744755.1 Saprospiraceae bacterium | reverse complement strand
GTGGTCTTGATCGAGTTGTGGCCGAGCACGTCCTGGATATACCGGATGTCTATGCCGTCCTCGAGCAGGTGTGTAGCATAGGAGTGCCGCAGCATATGCGCCGTGACCGTCCGGATGATTCCCGCGCGCACCGCGGCCTGCTTCACGACCTGCTGCAGACTCCGCGGACTGTACCGCTCCCCCGGGGTCTCGCCCTCGAAAAGCCACGTCATAGGTCGGTACTGTCTGAAGTATTCGCGCAGTGGCTCCAGGAGCCGCGTCGGCAGGGGCACGATTCGATCCTTCTTGCCTTTGCTACACCGTATCGCGATCGTCATCCGCCCCGAGTCGATCTCGCCGGGGAGGAGTTCCAGGACTTCGCTAAGTCGCAAGCCCCCGCCGTAGAGTAGCATCAGCATACAGTTGTGCTTATTGTTGTAGGTCCGGGCCAACATCTCGCGAACCTCCTCGCGCGCCAACACCTTCGGCAGTACCTCCCGCCTTACCGGTCGAGCTACGTCGTAGTAAGTCCGCTCGCGACCGAGGACCTCTCGTAGTAGAACTTAATCGCGTTGATGATCGTGTTCTGGGCGGCTTCCGAAATCCTGTCATCGCGTACGCGCCCGAGCAGGTGCCGCTCGATGTCTGCCTTCGTGATGTCGGAAGGGTTTGCCGGGCCCATCGCCTCGAGGAATCTCGAGAACACGCCGACGTAAGTTTTGCGCGTGCTGTAGGCGTACTGCCGCCGGATTAGGGTTTCCGTCATCCGCTGCACAGCCTCTTGTTGCTCGGGGCTCAGTTGGGCCGGAACGGGCGCGGCCGATATGTAGGAGGGTTTACGGCTGGTGAGCGACGGACGTGATGCCCTGGTCCAAGGTTCGCCACGGGGTTCATCGGTTTTGGCGAAAGCCGCATTGCTGTCCGTTGTCTCGACGAGCGCACTCACGATGTGTCCCCGCAGACCCTCCGCCTCGATAGCCTGCTGCACTTGTATACAGTCTAACACGTGCCACAGCCGGCGCCCCTTGTCCCATCGCGCACCAGGCACGCGCCGCACGCGCGCCATCAAGTCTTGATCGTAGGGAATGTCGAGCAGGATCTCAGTTGCCATCGTCACTGCATATTACTACTCCCGCGGCGCCTATTGCATCACATTCGCCCGCAACGTTGCCGCCTCCCGGGCCACCACCAAACTATCCGGCCCGAAGAGCATCTCGCCGTGTAGCGGCAACACGGCCTCCACCGGTGGCAGCACGCTGGCCCAACCTTCGACAAAGGCGGCCCAATCCGCATCGCCGATCGGCGCGTGACTGGCGCTCTCGTCATCGGGGTCGCTGCCGTAAGGTCGGCCGATCACACCATCGCCCGCAAAGAGTAACTGCTCCGGCTCCATGCGGTAGAGCACGCTACCGGGTGTGTGTCCGGGGATGTGGTAGTAGCGGATGCCTAGCTGCTCGAGTAGTTCGCCCGCGTCTTCGAGGTGCGTGACGCCGGGTGCCTTCGCGTCGGCGGAGTGGATGAGCACCGGAGCACCGTTGAAGCAGTGACTCAGCAGTTTCGGCGGACCGAAGGCCTGCTGGAGCAGGTCGCTGTGCGTGAGCAGCACCGCCAGCACTTTACGTCCGGCGAGGTGCTGGTTGAGGGCGGCGGCGGTAATTTGGTGGACGGCGTCGATGAGGATGACGCCCTCGGGCCGGCTCAACGCATAGGTGTTGCCCTTGCGAAAGCGGTGCTTCGGGACCCGGAAGGCGTAGACGTTGTCGCTGACCTCAAAGCCCGCGCCGTCCGGCACGTCGACGAAATCGGAGTTGGGGAAGTGCTTCATGGGGATAAGAAGGCGCGGGGTGGGGATGTGGGTTGAGCCCGGGGTACAGATCGCGACGCTTCACCTCGCCTACACGACGATTCACCCAGTCTCCACTTCGCTCGCTTGCTCTGCGGGGCCTGTTTTGCTGTCGCTAAAACAACCCACACCATGCGAACGCTACTCCATGCTCTTCTACTCCTGGTGGTCTCTGCAAGTGTTCAGGCCCAGACCGTCTCCGGCGTCCTCGTCGACGCCCAGTCCGAAATGCCGCTCATCGGCGCCACCGTCGAGGTCGTCGGCAATACCGAAGCCTCCCTCGGCACCACCACCGACATCGACGGCCGCTTCTCGCTCACGGGCGTGGCCCTCGGCCGCCAAAGCTTGCGCGTGAGCTACGTCGGCTACCAGCCGCAGGTCATCGACAACGTCGTGGTGACGGCCGGTAAGGACGTGGTGCTCAACGTCTCCCTGGAGGAAAGCTTCTCGCAACTCGAGACGGCCGTGGTCGTCGCGAAGACCGATCCCGGCGCGAGCGTCAACGAGCTGTCGACCATCAGCACGCGCTCGTTCACGGCCGAGCAGGTCAATCGCTTCGCCGGCGGTCGTTCTGACGTAAGTCGACTCGCCACGAATTTTGCGGGCGTGTCTACGGCGGATGACTCGCGCAACGACATCGTCGTGCGCGGCAACTCGCCGACGGGCGTGCTCTGGCAGTTGGAAGGCGTGCCGATCCCGAACCCAAATCATTTCTCGACCCTCGGCACCACGGGCGGTCCGGTGAGTGCGCTCAACACCAACCTCATCGGCGCCTCCGACTTCTCGACATCGGCTTTTGCCGCGGAGTACGGCAATGCGCTCTCGGGCGTGTTCGACCTCGGCCTGCGGCGCGGGAATCGTGACCGGCACGAGTTCATGGCGCAACTCGGGACTTTTACGGGGCTCGAGGTGCTGGCCGAGGGGCCGATGGGCGGCGGCAGCTACGTGGTCGGCTTTCGCAACAGCTTCGTTGGATTCGCGGACGCTATCGGGGTACCGATCGGGACGAGTGCCACGCCGGACTACCGCGACCTGACTTTCAACCTCGACTTCGGCACGACCAAGGCCGGCAAGTTCTCGGTCTTCGGCATCGGGGCGACGAGTACCATCGACTTCCTCGGCAACGAGATCGACTCGACGGACCTGTTCGCCAATCCCGGGCGCAATGCCTACGCCCGCAGCCAGTTCGGCGTGCTCGGCGTGCGCCACAACATCATCCTCA
>JBGTKC010000236.1:0-19363 GCA_041744755.1 Saprospiraceae bacterium | reverse complement strand
TGCACGCCGTTGGCGAGGTGCTTGAGGTCGGGCGCGGGCAGGCGCACGTGCTCGATGGCGTGAATGGGGGGGGCGGGGGGGAAGGGGTGGCTATCTATCACGGCTCGCGTGGTGTATTTCGACGATGGTGACGGTAGTATCCAACTCATCGAAAGAATAATAAATAAGGTATGACCACTTTCGGATCACTCGAACCGTAGTATTCCCTCTAGTGGAGCGTTGTGACGATGAGAAGGCTTCGGGAGAATGGCCAATCTTTTTAGCGGTGCGTAATATCCCTCGGCAAACGTGGCGAGCGCTCTGCTGTGAAGATTTACTGGCGATGTAACGTTCGATCTCTTTCAGGTCTTCTAAAGCGAACGACGACCACGTTACTCGGTAAATCTTCAAAGCACGCCAAATTGCTTCTCGACCTCCTCCTGCGAGATACCTCCACCGTCTTTAACGGTTTGAATTATCGCTTCCCAACGGTCGAAGTCCTCATCGCTGGCTTGCGGAGCATGTAAGTCTCGAGCGTTAATTTTCAAATTGAACAGCATGAGCGCCTCGTCCAGTACCTCTCGGTCGTCGGTGAGCCCGACGAGCGCCGTGAGCTCCTCCTTGAGGTCGGCGATATCTCGGGGCTGCTCGGTAGATTTTGCGTCGGTGGCGGTCATGGTGCGTAAGGTAAAGGGTTTTCACGAAAGTGCCACTCCTCTAACGCCCCCAACAGCCGCGCATTCTCCGCCGCCGTGCCCACGTTGATCCGTAGGTGGCCGTAGCCGAATTTGCTGGTTTGGTTACGGACCACGATGCCCTGCGCCACGAGGTGATCGTACAGCGCGTTGGCCTCTTTCAGCTTGACCAACACGAAGTTGGCATTGGTAGGGTAGACGTACTCGAAGACATCCGTTTTGGCGAAAGCCGCCAGCAATTGCTGCATCCCGGCTTTCATCTCGGCGATATCGCGCGCGACGCGCGTATGCCGCTGCTGCACGGCTTCGAGTGCGAGTTGCCCACTCTCGAGCGACACATTGTACGGCGGTTTGATGTTGTTGAGCCAGCCGATCAACTCGGCGCTCCCGAACGCGAGCCCGACGCGGCTGCCGGCTAGTCCGTAGGCCTTCGACATGGTCTCGGCAATCATCACGTTGGGGTACGTCTCGAAAAGCTTGCGGTAGCTCGGCACGCCCGAAAATTCGACGTACGCCTGGTCGATCACCACGATGCCGGGGAAGGCCTCCACGAGGGCCATGACGCGCGCCGGCTCGTAATCGTTGCCGGTCGGATTGTTGGGCGTGCACAGGAAGAGGATCTTGTCGCGATCAGGGTCGGCTTTCGCCAAAATCTGCGCCACGTCGGGCTGCATGTCCTCGTCGAGGGGGACGTCGAGCACCGCGAGGTCATTCAGGTCCGCGTCGACTTGGTAGATCCCGAACGTCGGCGGCAACTGCACGATCCGGTCCTCGCCCGGGCGACAGACCAGGCGCATCAGCAGGTCGAGCGCCTCCGAGCTCCCGTTACCGACGAAGATGTTGTCGACGCCAACGTCGTAGCTCTCCGCGATCGCCCGGCGCAGCTCGTTGTGCACGGGATCCGGGTAGCGGTTGTGCCCGTTGTCGAACGGATTCTCGTTCGCGTCCAGCAGCACGTCGGCCGCGCCCGAGAACTCACCCCGCGCACTTTTGTAAAAGTGCATCCGGTGGAAGTTGGGGCGGACGAGGGCGGAGAGGTTGAAGGCGATCTTCGAGATCGGTCTTTGAGTTAGCACTTCGGGTAGTCGATTTATTTACGCGGGGGTAATTGTTGAAGTATTAAAGGTTGAATTGTTGAATGCGCTGCCGCGTGGGGTCGGCAAGCAGGCAATCTCAAACCGTCTCAAATCCTTTGTAATAAAACCGCTGCTCGACAATTAACCCGTGCGCCCAGTTTTGCCGAAAGGCCTCTAGCAAGCGCTGCTCCAAGCCTTCCTTGCTCATAAAGTGAATCTCCATCTCACCCCAGACTAGTCCACGGGATTCATCAATCACGGCGTCGGTGATGGCGATGTTGGCGGAGGCCACGCGCTTCTCGGCGGCGCGCTCGGCGGCCACGATCAGGTCGCGACCCCGCTTCGGCTCATCGTCGTTTTCGAATTGCACAATGTCCTCGGCGTAGTACCGCGTAATGGCGTCGAGGTACTGGCCCGCGCCGATTAGCCGGCGGTACTCCCCGAAGATGTCGGTGAGGTTCGTGGTAAGCGGCGGTGGGGTAGTCGGGTCATCGCGACCGGCGCCGACGGCGTTCAGGTCCCAGCCGGCGTAGAAGTCGTAAGGCTGATCGAGTAGGCTTTTCGCGAAGAAGATGAGCTGGCCGGTGTGGTAGCTGAGGTGTTCCACCACGTGAATCCACACGCCGACGGGCGTAGTGTCGTGGCCCTGGATGCGCAAGGCTCCATCCGCAGCGATGGGCGCTTGGAGCACGCGGAACACCTCCGCGAAGACCGATTGAAAATCCGCTAGGATCTGCGCCTTGCCCGGCCCACTTCGTGCGGCAAACTCCCCATCGCGCTCGCGGACGTCCGGCTGGCCGTCGAGATTCGTGAGGACCCACTGCCGCAGATTGCCCGTGAGATGGATCAGCTGATTGGCGGGCGCGAGGCAGTGCTCGTTGGGGCGCTGCCAGATTTGCTCAGGCGTAAGGCTCGCCCAGACCATTTCGATCTTGCGGAGGTCCTCCCGCAGATACTCCTCGATCCGGCGGCGGAACTCGGGCTCTAAGGTCGAGGGCGTGTGCGTCGGCGCCTGTGCCGTGTGTTGCTGTATCTGAGCCATTACTTATCGCGGTTGAGGCGCACGCTCACGGCGCGGGCGTGGGCTTCGAGTCCTTCGGCTTTCGCCAAAACCTGCACCGCGGGTCCGATGGCGTCGAGGCCCTCGGGCGTGAGCTGTTGGAAGGTAACCTTGCGGACGAAGCTGTCGAGCGAAACGCCAGCGTAGATACGGGCGTAGCCATTGGTCGGCAAGGTGTGATTGGTGCCGGAAGCGTAGTCGCCGACCGACTCCGGGCTGAAGTGCCCGAGGAACACCGACCCGGCGTGCTGGACGCTGCGCGCGACGTACTCCGCGTCGTCGACGGCGAGGATCAGGTGCTCCGGGGCATAGGCATTGCTGATGGCCATGGCCTCGACGATGGTGTCTACCTGGATGGCGACGCTATTTTCGAGGGCCTGCGCGGCGATGTCTCTGCGGGGTAACCGATCTAATTGGCGCTGCAACTCCGGCTCTACCTCGGCTAGAATGCGCGCGGAGGTCGTCACGAGCACGACCTGGCTGTCCGGTCCGTGCTCGGCCTGGCTCAGCAAATCGGCCGCGACGTAGCGCACGTCGGCTGAGTCATCGGCGACGACTAAGACCTCTGAAGGTCCGGCGGGCATGTCGATGCCGGTGCCGCGTAAGGTGGCGATTTGCTTTGCGGCGAGCACGTACTGATTGCCCGGCCCTAAAATCTTATCGACCTTCGGCACCGACTCCGTCCCGAGCGAGAGCGCGGCGATGGCCTGCGCGCCGCCCATCAAGAAGACGCGGTGTACGCCCGCCGCCAGCGCCGCGGCCGCCATGGCGGGGTGCAACGTACCGTCGGCCTGCGGCGGGGTAGCGAGCACGATCTCTTCGCAACTCGCCAACCTCGCCGGCACCCCGAGCATCAGTACGGAGCTAAACAGCGGCGCCGAGCCCCCGGGCGCGTAAATCCCGACGCGTTGCAGTGGGATCGGCCGGCGCCAAACCTTGACCCCGGGCATCGGCTCGATCGGCGCCTCGTAGCGGTGCTGCGTGTTGTGAAAGGCCTCGATGTTGGCGGCGGCCAGCTTGATGGCGGCGGCAAGATTTTCGCTAATCTCGGCCGCGCGGGCCTCGATGGTGGCGCGCGAAACCTCGAGGTCTGTAAGCGTCACCTTGTCGAAGAGCTCGGTGTAGGTGCGCACGGCCTTGTCGCCCTCGCGCTCGACGCGGTCGAAGATGGGCTCGACGCGGGTCATGAGGTCGCGCAGGTCTTGCTGCGGGCGCTTGAGGGCGGCGGCGGCGTCCTTTAGAGATGGATTACGGAGGATTTGCATCGGAGAAGGAAAGGCGCGGAGGGGGCGGGAGGTTGAGTTGGCAGACGGGGGGACTATCAAAGCGGAGGCTTACCTTCGGGTCATGAAGATTTTAATCGACGTGGAGGAGGCCAAGGCGGCCAATTTGTTAGACCTGCTGAAAGGTGCCGGTTACGACAGGGTGAAAGCGCTCTCCCGTGAGGACGCCAAGATTTTGGCGGACCTGGCGGAAGGCATTGATGAGTTGAGGTCGGTAAAGGCGGGGCACAGGAGAGGCAAGCCCATGCAGGAGTTGCTCGATGAGCTCTGAGGTAACCGTCCTCCGACCGGCGGAGCGCGAGATCAAGCGGCTCGCAAAGAAGTACCCATCGCTCAAAAATGACCTCGCCGAGCTCTTCAAGGCCCTGATGGATGATCCGAAGCAGGGAACTCCGCTCGGACGCGGGTGCTTCAAAATTCGACTAAAAATCTCCTCAAAGAATGCCGGCAAGAGCGGAGGTGGTAGAGTAATCAGTCACGTTCTCGTCGAAGATGAGTCGATTTACATTTTGTCCGTTTACAACAAGTCTCGCCAGTCATCTATCTCGGACCAGGACCTTGAGGCGCTTGTTAACGAAATTCCTGGCGAGTGAAGAAATAAGCCCACGCGTAAAATTGCAAACCCTAAGGCCACAAGCATCGCGTCGGATATAGAAGAACCGAAGGCGAGTGCTTTGCTAGCGTCGCATAAGGAGCCAACGCACCGGCATGTTCATCTTGTATCCGAGAAGGATAAAGCTGTCTTCGCACATATGGACCAGGCCAAGCTAGAGTTACGAAACGCACTTGCAGGTAAATTGAAGGGTAAGCCAGCGCAGCAATTTTTAGTTGAGCTAAGAGATTCCATCGCGTGGGGATACCCTATGGACTGACAGTTGATCTATTACGCCGATTATAAATAGTAGAGCATGGATCGGAGAAGCAATTTTAGATGCTCGAATTAACAGCCAAGCCCCACCGCGCCACTAGCACAGCTGCCAGGGGGACTTATTTAGAAGCCAGTTTGCTTAAACTTAGTTCCTCCCACAGGGTCCCTCCAAGTCAAACTCCAGAGGGTTCTCTCTCGTTGGATTACCTGGTCAGCGTCGCCGCAGGTCAACCCTACACCACCATCTTCTGTATCGGCAACACCACAATCCCCTCCGCCCCGGCAGCCCTCACCTCGTCGATCGTATCCCAAAACCGCGCCTCCTCCACGACGCTGTGCACCGCGCACCAGCCCTCGTCCGCCAGCGGCACCACCGTCGGACTCTTGATCCCAGGCAAAATTGCCTGCACCGCCGCCACCCTATCTACCGGGACATTCATCACGATGTACTTCGAGTCGGCGGCCCGCTGCACGGCGGCAATGCGGAACAGCAGCTTGTCGAGGATAGCGCGCTTGACGTCACTCAAATTCGGCCGCGAGATCAGCACCGCCTGCGAGCGCATCACCTCCTCGACCTCCTTCAAGCCATTGCTAAAGAGCGTTGAACCCGTCGAGACGATATCACAAATCCCGTCCGCCAAACCGATCGTCGGCGCGATCTCCACCGAGCCTGAGATGGTGTGCAACTCCGCCTCGACGCCCTTGCCGTGGAGGTAGTTGCGCAGGATATTCGGGTAGCTCGTGGCCAGCTTCTTACCCTGGAAATACCCGACGCCGGGGTAGTCCACTTCCCTCGGCACCGCCAGCGACAGCCGGCACGCCGCGAAGCCGAGTTTGCGCTCGACGCACACGTCCACCGGCTCCTCGGCCACGACGTTCTCGCCCAGCATCCCGCAGTCGGCCGTCCCGTCGGCCACGTAGTCGGGGATGTCGTCGTCGCGCAGGTACAGCACGTCCAATTCGAAGTTGGCCGCCGGGGCAATCAGGACGCCCCGCCCACCCTGGATGCGGATGCCGCAGTCCTTTAATAAGGTAAGCGAGGACTCGGAGAGGCGGCCGGACTTCTGGACGGCGATGCGGAGGCGGGTGGACATAGGGCGCGTAGGTGAACGGCGGGCGTAAGGGCGCGCGAAAGTAGATACTTTTGCGGCCCGCAACAGTCCCCCGCCCGCATGCCCCGTCTCGCCAGCCGCGCCATCGACGCCTACCGCAGCCCCATCCGCGAACTCGAAGACCAGGCCGAGGCCGTCAAACGCACCGGCACGCGCGTGCTCCACCTTAACATCGGCCAGCCCGACCTGCCCACGCCCCCGGAGGCCTACCAGACCTTGCGGGACCTCGAGCCCGGCGTCCTCGCCTACGGCCCGGCGCGCGGACTCGAGTCCTACCGCCTCGCCCTCCAGGACTACTACCGCCGCTGGGGCGTCGAGCTCGAGCTCGACCACCTCAACGTCACCACCGGCGCCAGCGAAGCCATCTGGCTCACGCTCAACGCCATCGCCGACCCCGGCGACGAGGTCATTGTGCCGGAGCCCTTCTACGCGCTCTACAATGGTTTCCTCCAGATCTGCGGCATCGAGGTCGTGCCGGTCGCCACGGAATTATCCGAGGGCTTTCGCCTCCCGTCGGCCGAGCGTTTTGCGGAAGCGGTATCCCCCCGCACCAAGGCCATCCTGCTCTGTAACCCCGGCAATCCCACCGGGCAGGTCTACTCGGCCGCAGATTTAGACGCCATCGGGCGCCTTGCGGCAAAACACGACCTCTACGTCATCGTCGACGAGGTCTACCGCGAATTCGTCTACGACGGCGCCGTCTTCACCTCCGCCCTGGCCGTGCCCTCGCTCCACCGCCGCGCCATCGTCATCGACTCGGTATCGAAGCGCTACTCCGCCTGCGGGGCCCGCATCGGGAGCGTCGCCTGCCGCGACGAAGACTTCATGGAGGCCATCACGCGCATCAGCCGCTTCCGGCTCTGCCCGCCGACCCTTGGGCAACTCATGTGCGAGCGCATCCTCGCCGCCGACGAGCACTACCTCACCGAGGCCCTCGCCGAGTACGACCGCCGCCGCCACGTCCTCTACGAAGGCCTGCGCCAGATCGATGGCGTGAAGTGCTATCTGCCGCAGGGCGCCTTCTACTGCTTCGTCGAGCTGCCGGTAGACGACGCCGACGCCTTCGCGCGCTGGATGCTCACCGAGTTCGTCCACGAGGGGCACACCGTGATGCTGGCGCCGGGCGCGGGCTTCTACGCCACGCCGGGCAAAGGCCGCCACGAGGTGCGCATTGCGTACGTCCTGAATGCTGCGGACCTGAAGCTCGCGGTGGAGTGCCTACGCGTGGCGCTGAAGACGTATACGGAAATGGAGATGGAGGAGGTGGCGCGGGCAGTGGCGGGCGCTCGCTTCGCGCACTGAAGGGTCGACTGCGCCTGAGGGGTCGCTACGCTGAAGGCGCTATGGCGCGCGCGTCCTGCGATTTGTCAAATCACAGGACGTATCACGGACCTTTGCCACCACAATCGACGTTACCCAGTGCTATGACCCCCCGCTGGACGCTCTTCGCCAAAGTACTGCTGTTCGTAGTCCTGCTCGCGGCCTCGGCCGGGCTCAAGCGCGGGGGCATCTTCGAGGAGGAGACCCTCATCCACATCCGCCCGGTGTTCCGCTTCCTGTCCATCCTCGTGGCGCTCAACGTCGCGCTGGTGCTCTTCACGAGTGTGTACAGAAGTAGGAAGGGGCTTTCGCCAAAACAGCAAGACGCCATCCTCCTCGGCATTCAGAATGTGTACTACATCTTCGTAGTGCTCATCAGCGTCGCCGCCGGGATCACGCTTTATGGACTCGACCTCAAGGAGGTCTTCTATAGTCTCTCCATTATCGCGGCCGCCCTCGCGATCGTCACGAAGGACTACATCTCGGAGGTGATCTCGGGCCTCATCATGACCTTCTCCGGCCAGCTGTCCGTGGGCGACTACATCAGTATCGGCAACATCAAAGGCCGCGTCTCGACCCTCACGATCACCAAGGTGGTCCTGCTCAACGAGGACGACGACCTCGTCCACCTCCCCAACACCAAGGTCTTCAACGGCGAACTCGTCAACTACACCCAGCGCATGCAGCGTCGCGTCTCGATCGAGTTCCAGGTCGCCCTCGCCAACATCCCGAACGTCGACGACTTCGAGACCCAGCTCATCGACGCCCTCCACGACTACGAGGACCTCATCATCCCCGGGAGCCACTCCCTACGCGTGGTGGACCTCCACAAGGACTCCGCCGAGTTCAAGTTCCGCTACACCCTACACGACAGATCGCCGAATATCGAGCGGGACATCCGCCGCAAGACCTCCCGCACGGTGATCAACTACATCCAGTCCGTCGGCCAGAAGAAGGCAGGACCCGAGACTGCGTGGCCACCGGAGCGGGGGATCCCCGCTCAGCATTCTTAGCGGCGAAACGGCGCAAAGGCTGAGTGGAATTAAAGGCTGAACGGGCGTCAAGGCTAAATGGGCGCTTGTATCAGCCACCCACCGAACGTGTTGTTAATCCGTTTAACATATCGCCTGCCCCCCAAACCCTACTGACCTTCACACTGTTGCGGACGCTTATATGCCTGTATATACACGCTTTGGCAGCTTGGTCACGTTATGCCTACTGCTCCAAGGCTCGCTCCTCGCCCAGAAGGCCTCCCCTTTCCAAGTCACCGGCGAATTGCTCGACGGCGAACTCGACGAACCGCTCGGCTTCGCCAACATCGTCGTCTACACGCCTTCCGATAGCCTCGTCGGCGGCACGACCAGCGATATCGACGGGCGTTTTGCCGTAAGGCTACCGAAAGTAGGCAGTTACAGACTCGAGGCCTCCTTCATCGGCTACGCGGACCAAGTCCGCGAGGTCGTCGTCACGAAGGCCAAACCCACCGTCGCGCTGCCCGCTATCTCGCTCACCTCCGGCGGCACCAACCTCGACGAGGTCGTCGTCACGGCCGAGCGCGCGCTGATGGAACTCGGCCTCGACCGCAAGGTCTTCAACGTCGAGAACAACATCGCCGCGGCCGGCGGCTCGGCTACCGACCTCCTGCGCAATCTCCCGAGCGTGAGCGTCGACCTCGATGGCAACGTGAGCCTGCGGGGATCGGGCAACGTCCGCTTCCTCATCAACGGCCGGCCCAGCGGGCTCACGTCCGACGACCCGGCCTCTTTCCTGGCCTCGCTCTCCGCCACCAACATCGAGCGCATCGAGATCATCACCAACCCGGGCGCGGCCTTCGACCCCGAGGGTACGGCGGGCATGATCAACATCGTCCTTAAGCAACAGCGCAAGGACGGCCTCAACGGTAGCATCAACGCCAACGTCGGTACGCGCGACAAGTACGACGGGACGGTAAGCCTCAACTATCGCCTCGGCAAGTTTAATCACTTCCTGAATCTGAGCGGCCGCGACGATACCCGCGGGGTAAGCGGCAATCGACAACAGTTTGGCCTCGGGGACTCGACCTTCCGCCGGGAGATCGTGTTTGGGGGCTTTCGCCAAAACACGGGGGCGAGCATCCGCGGCGGCACGGAGTACCAGCTCAACGAACGCGGCACCATCCAGCTGCAAGGCACCTACCAGTACGAGGAAGCCCAGAGCGCCAACAACCGCTTCACCGACTTCTTCGGGTCCGACGACCGGCTCGCCCAGCAGACCTTGCGCGCCGAGACCGAACCCTCGCGCGAGAACGAGTACGAGATCCGCGCCGACTTCACCCAGCGTTTTGCCGAGGACGGCCATCAAATCGGCGGCGCGCTCCAGTACGGCAACAGCTACGAAACCGAGACCGAGAACTACCTCCAGACCGACCGCGACGCCCTCGGCCAAATCTTCCGCGTCGACCGCCAGAACGCGCCCGTCCTCGAAGACCGCACCGAGATGCTCGGGCAGCTCGACTACCAGCGCACCATCGGCGACATCGCCTTTACTACCGGGTGGCGTACCACCATCGAGCAGCTCCGTACCGACGCGACTTTTAATCAGTTCCAGCCGAACTCCGAGAGTTTCAACAAAGTAGACACCCTCAGCAACCTCTTCGCCTACGACGAACAGGTCCACGCCCTCTACGCCACCGCGGGTATGCAGCCGGGCAAGTGGCGCCTGAGCGCCGGCCTACGCGCCGAGCAGGCCTTTACCCGCAGTGAGGTGCTAGAGCCCGTCGAGCAGGCCGCACGCTTCGACAATGACTACTTCAATGTTTATCCCAGCATTTTCACCGGCTACGAGCTGAACGACAATAGCACCTTCCAGCTCAACTACTCCCGGCGCATCAACCGGCCGCGCAGCCGGCAACTCAACCCCTTCATCGACCGCGGTGATCCGTTCAACCTCCGCGCCGGAAATCCTTTCCTCCTCCCCGAGATCATCAACAGCTTTGAGGCCAATTGGCAGCAGCGCCTCGGGCCCGCCACCGTCACCACCGGCGCCTACTTTCGCGAGAAGCGCGACCTCATCAGTCGCGTCAATCGTACGCTCGACGGTGGTCTCGTGAGCCTCTCGACCAGCGACAACCTCGACCGCGGTCGCGACATCGGCCTCGAGGTCATCGCCCGCTACCGCCTCGGCGAGAAAGCCGACGTGACCGCCTCCGGCAACCTCTACCGAACGCAGATCGACGGCAACCTGAGCGAGGGCGCCGTTGATGTACGCGGAACACTCTTCGAGAGCCGCCTCCAAGCCACCGCAGAGCTCCCGTGGAAGATCAGCGCGCAGGCCACGTACTTCTACCGCAGCCCCGGCGTCAATGCGCAAGGCACCTACCTCACGGTCCAGAGCCTCGACGTGGGCTTGCGCCGTGACGTGCTCAACAAGCGCGGCTCCATTACACTGCGGGTCTCGGATGTCTTCAACACCCTATCTTACCGGTTTACGAATACCGTCGCCGATCTCCGGACCACCACTGAGTACAAGCGCGAGAGCCGCATCGGCTACCTCGGTTTCCAATATCGCTTCGGGATCGACGCCGACAAGCGTGACCGGCGCGATGAGCAGCGCAGTGGCGGAGGGGGCGATGGCGGCGGCGGGGATGATATGTAGGAGAGGCAGGTGTTGAAGTTTTGAAGGGTGAAGTGTTGAATGGGCTACCGCGAGGGCCGTGCTCGCGGTAGCCCATTTCAAATTTGAAATCGGCCATATGAAATTATCTCAGCGGTGCTAGTTTGCACGCATGCGCCTGCCCTTCGTCCTAGCCCTAACCTACCTCACCACTCTCCCTGCCTTTGCGCAGAATTGGCGCCCCCTCTTCGACGGCAGATCCCTCGCCGGCTGGGAGCAGCACGGCGGCAAGGCGACCTACAAAGCGGTGGACGGCATGATCGTCGGGACGGCCGTGCCCAACTCCCCCAACTCCTTCCTCTGCACGAAGGAGACCTACGGCGACTTCGTCTTCGAGTGCGAGGTCTTCCTGCCCAATGCCCTCAACTCGGGCGTCATGTTCCGCGCGCAGCTCGACCCGGCCACCGACCGCGTCTACGGCTACCAGTGCGAGATTGACCCAGAGGCCCGCGCGTGGACCGGCGGTATCTACGACGAGGGCCGCCGCAAGTGGATCTACCCACTGAGCTACAACGAGCCCGCCCGCAGCGCCTTCCGCCTCGGGACCTGGAACACCATCCGCATCGAGGCCCTCGGACCGGAGCTGCGCACCTACGTCAACGGCGAGATGGCGAGTCGACTCGTGGATGAGGTGGACGCCCGCGGCTTCTTCGGCCTCCAGGTTCATAGCATCGGCCCGGCCGAGATGATCGGCTACCAGGTCAAGTGGCGTGATATACGCATCCTCACCGACAGCGTGGCAAAGTACAGGCTTTCGCCAAAACCTTCCGTGCGGGAGGTGAGCTTGCGCCAAAACCAGTTGACCGACTACGAGCGTAACCACGGCTGGCGGATGCTGTGGGACGGTAAAACCAGCACCGGGTGGCGCGGCGCGAAACTGGCAGGTTTTCCCGATAAGGGGTGGACCATGAAGGACGGCGTCCTCACCGTGGAAGCGACCGACGGCGGCGAGAGCACCGGCGCCGGCGACATCGTCACCGATCGACTCTACAGCGACTTCGAACTCGATCTCGAGTTCATGCTCACGCCCGGCGCCAACTCCGGCGTCAAGTACTACGTCGACCCGGAGCTCAATCAGGGCGCCGGGTCCGCCATCGGGTGCGAGTTCCAAATCCTCGACGATGCCCTCCACCCCGACGCCAAGCTCGGCGTCGACGGCAACCGTACCCTCGGCTCCCTCTACGACCTGATCCCGCCCAAGAATACGGACTACGGTCGCAACAAGCAAACCGACGCCATCGGCGAGTGGAGCCGCGCGCGTATCGTGGCGAAGGACGGCCGCGTCGAGCACTGGCTCAACGGCGAAAAGGTGGTCGAGTACGACCGGTTCTCGCAGACCTTCGCCGCCCTGGTGTCCTACTCGAAGTATAAAGACTGGCCTAACTTCGGGCGCTGGCCCGCCGGTGCTATCCTGTTGCAGGATCACGGCAACAAGGTGAGCTACCGGAATGTGAAGATCCGGGAGCTGTAAGGTTATTCAACAATTCTACCTTCAGTAATTCAACAATCGTCCTCCCTATGCCCACCCGCCGCCAATTCCTCGCCACCGCCTCCACGGCCACCCTTTTCGCACCCGCGCTGTCCTACGGCAACATCCTCGGTGCAGACGATCGGCTCAACGCGGCCGTCGTCGGCATCCACGGCCGGGGCCAGGCGCTCGTCAACGCCATCGTCCGGTCGCCGAACATGAAACTCGTGGCGCTGTGCGACGTCGACAAACGCACCTTCGCGAAGGTCCGCGAGAAGCTCGGTCCCGACTACGCGTCCTCGAGGGCCCTCCAGGAGTACAAGGACTACCGCAAGCTCCTCGAGCGCGAGGACCTCGACGTGGTCGCGATCGCGACCCCGGAGCACTGGCACATGCCGATGGCGATGATGGCGCTCAAGGCCGGCAAACACGTCTACCTCGAGAAGCCGTGCAGCTTCTGCCCGGCCGAGGGCGAGATGCTCGTGGCCGCGCAGGCCAAGTACGGCAAACAAGTCCAGATGGGCAACCAGCAGCGCAGCGCCCGGTCCACCCAGGAGGTCATCGCCGCGATCCACGACGGCATGATCGGCAAGGCTTACCACGGCAAGGCCTGGTACGCCAACAAGCGCAGCAGCATCGGCGAGGCCAAGGTCACGGCCGTGCCCGACTGGCTCGACTGGGAGCTGTGGCAAGGTCCGGCCCCGCGCCAGGCCTACGCGGAGCCCTGGGTGCACTACAACTGGCACTGGAACCGCAACTGGGGCACGGGCGAGATCAACAACAACGGCACGCACGAGATCGACATTTGCCGCTGGGCCCTCGATGTCAATTACCCGACGCAGGTCCAGAGCGCCGGCGGGCGCTTCCACTTCGACGACGCCTGGCAGTGGTTCGACACCCAGCAGGCCAACTACACCTACGCCGACGGCAAGCTCATCACCTGGGACGGGCACTCCTGTGTCCCGACCGAGACGTTTAATCGCGGCCGCGGCTCCTGGATCGGCGGGACGGAGGGCTACGCGATCCTCGACCGCGACGGCTCGACCGTCTACGACCTTGGCGGCAAAGTCCTCCTCGAACTAAAAGAGGACAGCGAGAGCGCCACCCTCAACACCGTCGGCGAGGGTGCTCTCGATATCCTCCATATGCAGAACCTCGCCGACGGCATTGTAAAGGGCGAGAAGCTCCGCTCACCGATTGCAGATGCCCGCATCTCGCAGTGGCACTGTCACGTGGGCAATATCGCCCAGGACCTGGCGGCTGTCCTCAAGATCGACCCGGAGACCGGCCGCGTCAAGGATAACGCCGAGGCTCAGGCCAAGTGGAGCCGGGAGTACGAGGCGGGCTGGGCGCCGACGGTGTAGGGGTTGTTTGGTTAGGAGGTGAGTTGGTTGTTGGGTGTAAGGCGCCCCCGGCGGCGGCACTCAACGAGTGGCTTCCCCGCGCGGCAGCGTACTTGAGTATTGAAAATTGTCGATTGAAAATTTCCTACCGCAACGCCCGGCCCACCGCCGTTTCCACGGCTGGCGCTAAAACTTCGTACCCCCCCTTGGTCAAGTGCACTTCATCCGTTGTCAGCCCCAGCTTAATTCCGGGGCGATCGTCGGCCAGCAGCGAGAACCCGTCGAGGTAGACGTGCTTGTGGGTTTTGGCGAAAGCCGCCAGACGATCATTGAGCGCGACCACTTTCTGCGCAGGTGCCAACCCCGGGCGCCACGGGAAGTCGTAAGCCGGCAGCACACTCGCGATCACGACGCGGATGCCATTGGCCTGCGCCAGTTCGGCCATCGAGGCGATGTGCCCGAAGGTGTCGTCCTCGGACGTGAAGCCCGTGTTGCCAGCGATGTCGTTGATGCCGGCCGCGATAACTACCGCGGCGGGCTTCAGGGCGATCACGTCGGACCGGAAGCGGACCAGCATCTGCTCGGTGGTCTGGCCGCTGATCCCGCGGTTGACCCAGTCGGGATGCTCGGCGAAGAGCGCCGGGTAGGTCTGGCCCCAGCCCTCGGTGATGGAGTTGCCGATGAAGATGACTCGGCGAGTACTGGCGGCGGGTGTGCCGAGGCGCGCGTTGTCCGCGGCGTAGCGGGACTGCTGCGCCCAGTCGACGGTGGCGAGTTGGGCGGGCAGTCCTGTACTGTCGATCGCGCGAATCAGCTTGACGCTATCGGCCCGCCGGGCCTCGGCGCGTTCGGCCGCAGCCGACTCCGTGGCCGTCGGCGTCGGCCCCTGAGAGGCGGCACAGCCGACCACGAGGCCTAGGAGCCCAAGGTGAAGCACGAGATCGATCCAGGCGGTGGACATGAGGCGGGGCATGGCTGGGTAAATGTGGTGTGCCGTCAAAGATGATGCCTACGCGCGAGAGGTGCGTGGCGTAAGTCATCTGGTCGCTCTCACACCGGGTAGTCCGTTTGCCTACCTCAGGGTCTTGACGGGATAGTGGCCAGTGGGATGCGGGCGTTGGAGGTGATCGCCGGTGTCGATCACGGAACGCGAGGCGCTACGTGTGCAGCGCACGAGAAGAAACGCCACCTCACCACCGAGGCTTACTCTTACTTCAGTTTCTTAAAAGTATCGTCCAACCTCCCCGCGTTCACGCTCTCGTCGAAGGCCGCGATAGCGACTTCTAGTTGCTTGTCCAACGTGGCCATCTTGGCCTCGATGAGCTTAGACTTGCCGATGGCCTTGCTCGTCTCCAGCGTCGCCTTGATCGAGCGCTGATACGTACGGAAGATCGTGACGTACTCGCGGCCGAGCGATAGCGTCTCGTCGCGGATGAACTTCGCCTGGCTCACGGCGTAGTCGGGGTAGGCGAGTTTTGGATCGACCAATAAATTGAAGTCATTGCCCTTCGAACTCGCCTCCATCGTCTTGAGGTAGGCGTCCATCTCCGAGCGGGTGTAGTGCCGGTTGACGAGCTCGGTGATGGTCTGGTCCTTGACCTTGGTGAGGTCGAGGCTCTGGCCGCCGAGCTGGCTCACCTGCACGCGCTCCTCGACGAACTGCCGTAGGATTTGCTCCAAACCCTCCTTGCGGACCGTGAGGCTCACGAGACTCTGGTGGAAGTCCGTCCCGGCCGCCGCGAGGCTGTTGTAGTGGTCGACATACGCCTGCATCGACTTCTGGAACTTCGCGATCTCGTCCACGTCGACGTCCTTGCCGCCGAGGGCGAGCGTGGTGACGAGCCCGAGCATCGACTTCATCGACCCAACCGCGGGCACGGCGCTCGAGACGGTCTCCATGATCGGGTTTTCAAGCAGGCGCGTGGTCAGGGCGCGCAGCTTGTCGACGGCCACGCCGTTGACCTTCGAGCGGCCCTTGACGATGTCGCGGTCTAGGATGATGGTCATTTGCTCCACGAGCGTGAAGCCGAGTTCACCGTTGTCCGGATTGTTGAGCGCCGCGATCGAATTGAGGTAGTTGATGGTCGCGTCGAACTGCCGGATGGCGTTGAGGCTCACGGTGGCCGCCTGCGCGAAGTCGGTCGAGTTGAGCAGGCGCGCGCGCCGGGCCTCCCACTGGAGCTTGACGGAGTAAAGGTCCTTGTCGGTCATGCGCTGGATGCGCTCGTTATTAGACTCGAGCAGCTCCTTGAACTGCGTCTGCTGTTTGTCGAGGGTGTTGACCTGGACGCTGATCTGGTCGGCTTTCGCCAAAACCTGTTGGTACCGCGTGTACATCTGGAGCAGGGAGTCGCGCTGGGCAGACGAGGTGGCGGGCGCGGAGGTCCCGGCACCCGAGGTGCTTGCGCCGCGCGCCGTCATCATGGAATCAGTGCTCTGGGCCTGGGCGGCGGTGACGAACGCGAGGCCGAGCGTGACGGCGATGGCGTACCGAAAATAAGGTAGAGGCATGCGGGGTGAGGTTTGGACGAGCGACAAACGTCGGGGGCGGGGTCTAGCTTGTGGAGGCAATGATTGGGAATATGGGATACGAGATACGGGTGAACGGGATGTCGGGGTATGGGTAGGTAGGTCGGGCGTATTACTCATCTCTATTGCCGAGATCTCTGAGGCCAAAACCGGACTTCAAAAAGTCTTCTTTCTTTTTAAGGATGCGCGCTTTCAAACCTTCAAGCCCGCTCACGAAATCCTGATAGTCCATCACGTAGTCCCTCCCGTCGTGAGAAAAGTAAATGTCGAACCCCTCACCTTCCTCCGTCGGGAGTGCCAAAAGCGCCCGGCTATCCCCAGCCTTCATCCGCGCCTCCGCCTGATACTCATCGTCGCGACAATCCGCCGCGATCGTAATGGACAGGGAGGAGAATTTCACGCGCTTCATAAAACGAACTTACGGATCCCCAGAAGGCGGAAGGTCTTGTGCGCGGCCCGAGCCCGGACTTTAGGGCCAGCGCGAATAGGTCAGTCCTTGATGACCAACGCACTCCCCACACCATCGAGCTTCAGCACATAAACACCTTTCGCGAAGGCCTCAAGGCCGATCCCACCCTCGTAGTCGCCCGCCGACATCCGCCGCCCCACCGCATCATAAACCACATAAGCCTTCCCCCAAACCCCCTCCCCCGCGAGTTTTAGCGGAAGCTCACCCACCACAGGATTTGGATACACCGTAAAAGCCGCCACCGAACGCTCATTTACCCCCACCACCGCGGCCAGCACCACTTCATCGATACTGAAATACGTTGGCGTATTGATCCCGAATGCGCCGACATCCGAAGACGCGAAGCGGTACGTGAGACTGTCCACCCGCCCAAATCCACTCAAGTCCACCGTGCGCCAGGTGCTGAGGATGAAGTCCTCCGCCGCATTGCTCGAGCGGTAGTCGGCCAGCATCACCGTGAGGCTATCTGTACTGCGTTGTCCATTCCGCCAACCCCGAAACGTGACGCTAAAAAAATCTGGGTCGCGACCCGTCACGCCGCCGAAACGCTTTGCAAAGCTGTCCCCGCGCCGCATGCTTTCGGCGGCGTAGGTAGAGTTGGTGATGTCGAGGCTCGTGACGGCCCGACCGCCCGTCTCGATGCGGCCGTCCCCGAAGGCGACAGCGTAGGTGCGGCTAGCATTCGAGCCGCCGCCCGTGGTGGAGGAGTACTGATTTAAGAATCCAGGTTTCGTCGCGTCCGTCGTAGCCGAAATGGCCCAGCCATTCCAAGCTCCCGTACTCGGATCGTAGTCGTTGGGTAGGGCCAGGTCACCGCTGCGAAAGGCGCTCGTGCCCACGGGCGATTGGTTGCGGAAGGTCCCGACGGCCAGGCCGAAGTCCTCGAAGTCGATCACGTCCTGCGCCAGTAGGCTTTCGCCAAAACCTACCACAATGGCCAAACTCAACAAACGAAACGCCAATCGAAACATCCAGCTCAAGTTTTGCGGAAACGTGCGTCGCCCAAAGTTACGCGGACGCCCGCCCGCAGGTGCCGCCCCGGCAACGGCCGGCGCTCGATAAGCTGGTAGTCGACATCGAAGACGTTGCGGACCTCGGCGAAGGTGAGGATGGACTGGCCGCGCCACGGCGTTTCAAAATGCACCCGGACATCCCCCGTCTGCGAGGGCGCCACTACGTCATTAATCCCGAGCGTCTGCCCGCGCCAACGATGCGTATAGCGCACGTGCCAGGCGTTTTGACGAAAGTCGACCGTCGCAAAACCACTGTGCCGCGGCACGTACCACAGCTGCTGCCCCTCGTCGATGCGCGGGAGCTCAACGGCGCGTTCGTTGACGGCCAGCACGTAATCGTATCCGCCGTCAATACGTAAGGCGGTGCGCTCACCCCAGGCCTTGCGGAAGCCGAGGCGGGGCTCTAGGCCGGAGCTCGTGACGGCGGCCAGGTTGTAGGCCGCGAAGAAGCTTTGGTCCGGCGCGCGCGCCCACAGGATCCAGTCCTCAACGCTGCGGTAGAAGCCGGTGAGGCCGGCTGTCCAGCCGCCCGATTGCCAGTCGCCACCGAGTTCGGTGCTGTAGCCGGATTCGGCGCGCAGGTCGGGGTTGCCGCCCGGGCGGTAGTAGCGATCGTTGAAGGTCGGCGCGCGGTAGTCGCGGCTCAGGCGTCCGCGGAGGGTGAGGCCGGGCTTCAAGCGATACTCCAGACCCAGCGCCGGCGTGAAGCCTAGCGATAGCCCACCGGCCCTGCCGTAGCGGGCACTGGCCTGCACTCGCAAATTTTGCCAGGCCACGGCGTAGCTGCCCAGCACCGCGCCCGAGGCCTCGCTCGGCCGGCCCTCGTAGGCGTCATCGACGCGGGCGCGGGTGTAGCTGCCGGTGCCGCCCACGGTGAGGCTCTGTTGATAGCGCATCGGGATGGCCACCGTGACGTCCGCCAGCGCGATGTCGAAGCGGCTGCGCGAGTCGACGCCCGCGAGGGTGTCGCGGAAGTCGAGTCGCTCGGCGAAGTAGCCGGCCGTGGCCTTGAGGCTGTAGGCGCCTCGCTCGCGGCGGTAGCGCAAGGAGAGGCGGTGCGCGCCGTCGTCTTGGTGGGCGGCGCTCTCGTACTGCGTCAGCGTCGGCGGGATCTGGCGCTCCGTGGCGGCGGCCCAGTAGTGCAGCGCGAGTTCGTCGCCCGTGCTCCAGCGGCGGTAGAGGTCGTAGCGGACGTTGACCTGGCGCAAGGAGGAATTTGTCTGCTTTTGCTCGGGCAGGCTGGGGTCGGCACGGAAGCGGAAGTCGTTGTCGGCCCGGCGGGCGTCGACGCTTAGCGAGCCTTGCCAATGGCCGCGCCCGTAGCCGATTTGGGCGGACAGGCCCTGCTCTCCGAAGGCTCCGCCGGTGAGGCCTAGTGCGCCGGTGAGGCCGGGCCTGTAGGCTGCCTGGTCGTCGAGGCTCACCGTGGCCGCCACGGCGCCCGAGCCCCAGAGCGTGGCGTTGCCGCCGCGCGTGAGCGTCACCGTCTGGGCGACC
>JBGTKC010000235.1:0-3192 GCA_041744755.1 Saprospiraceae bacterium | reverse complement strand
CGACGTGACGCACCCGATCGGCCTCGGGCTCCCGGCCGAGATGTCGCTGCTCCGTGTAGCCAACCGCCCGTGGGCCTTCTTCAGCTCCGGGGGGTACAACGTCATCGGCGTACGCAAAGACCCGCAGGTCCGCGGTTTCGTTGGCAGTGACATCCGCGGGCAGCTCGACGAAACCCTCGCGGTCGGGGTGCAGACCATGGGCCGCGGCGACATCGTCTACGCCGCCGACAACCTCGCCTACCGCGGCTTCTGGGAGCTCGGCATGCAGGTGCTGGCGAATGCGGTCTTTTATAGGTAAAGGCGACCGAGCGCCGGTACGTGCGGCATCTAATCATCGGGGTGCGCAAGCGCCGAGCCGATCGGTGCTGCCCCCTGCACGAGCCCCCACACAGGAGCGCCGCAGGTCCCGCACCGAAGGCTACCGTTCAGCCCGCCCAACAATACATTTAACAGATCCACCACATATCTTGTCGAACCCTATAACACTGGCCACGGTTTCATCCATCCAACAGCTAAGACAGGCTGCATCTAACCTCACGTAAACAGCTCTCACGCATGAAACTACGATTCAACCTCATCGCCGCGCTCGCCTTCGTCGCAGCCGGCACCCACGTCGCCCAAGCTCAGATCGGGATCGGGATCCAGGGCGGTGTCCTCAGTAGCAAAGCCAAGATCGAGAACACCTCCAACAACGGCGACAACACCGTCTCCGATGCCGTCACCGGCTACCTGGTCGGCGTCCCCATCGAGATCTCCGTCGGGAAGGCCTTCGCGATCCAGCCCGAGGTCAACTACCTACGTCGTGGCTACAACAGCGCTAGCGCCGGCAACAACCGAGTCGAGACCTTCTACAACGTGTTGGAGATCCCGGTACTCGCCAAGCTCGGCTACGTGAGCGACAAGTTCACCCTCGCCGGTGTCTTCGGTCCATCCTTTCAGTACACGATGAGTGGCACTACGAAGGGTACGCTTCTTGGGGTGGATTTCAACGAGAAGATCAAGGGCAGCGACTTCGACAGCCGGGACATCAACCGGTCCAACTTCTTCGGTCTCGCCGGCGTCCAACTCGGTGTCCCCATTGGCGTCGGCAAGTTCGTCGTCGACGGTCGCTACCGCTTCCAGCTCAACAACGAGAACAATGGCAACGACATCAACGTCCGCGGTCGCGGGCTGTCCGCCACCGCCGGCTTAATCTTTACGCTCGGCGATTACTAGTCATAGGGTTCGAGGTTTACGATCCGAAGCCCGGCGTCCCCTCCCGAGGGGGCGCCGGGCTTTATGTTTGTCGTCATCCGAGCCGCGAGTACACCCTGAGTGATCATTGGTGAGACGTTAGTAAAATGCGCCGGAGGCTCCCCGCCGGAGGCTCAACCCACTGCCTCGGCGCAATCCCCCCGTATGCCCTCCCCCCTCCACTCCTGGGTCCCGAACGCCTCGCGCACCGGCTTCCCGCTCGCGCACCTCCCGCTCGGGGTACGCCGCCGGCCCGATGGCTCGCACGCAGTCGTGGCGCGGATCGGGGACTACGTGGCCGACCTGCGGGTCCTGGCCGAGATTGGGCTCTTCGACGACTGCGGGACGGAGCGAGGCGATTTCGCCTTCGCGGGGCTCAACAAGCTCATTGGCCGCGGGCAGAAAGCTTGCGCCGCCGTGCGCCGCCGCGTGCAGGCCTGCCTCGACGAGGCGCCCGGCTACTTCGACTTCCGCGAGCGGCGGGAGATTTTCTTGCTTCCCATCGCGAGCGCTGCGTTGGTATTGCCGGTCCAGGTCGGCGACTACACCGACTTTTACTCGAGCATCGAGCACGCCACCAACGTCGGTAAGCTGTTCCGCGATCCGGGCAATGCCCTGCTGCCCAACTGGCGGCACCTCCCGGTGGGCTACCACGGTCGCGCCAGCTCCATCGTGGCCTCCGGCACGCCGATCCGCCGCCCGTGCGGGCAGACGGGGCCTGGCGCGGACGGGGTGGTAGGTTTTGGCGAAAGCCGTCAGCTGGACTTTGAACTGGAGATGGCCTTCGTAATTGGGGCCGGCAACGCTCTCGGGCAACCCGTCGACATCGCCCGCGCCGAGGGGCATATCTTCGGACTGAGCCTCTTCAACGACTGGAGCGCCCGCGATCTCCAACGCTGGGAGTACCAACCGCTCGGACCCTTCCTCGGGAAGAGCTTCGCGAGCAGCATGAGCTTTTGGGTGACGCCGCTGGCCGCGCTGGAGCCCTTTCGCGTGCCCGGTCCCGTGCAGGAGCCGACGCCCTTGCCTTACCTCCAGGCCGCCGGCGCGCACAACTTCGACATCGACCTAGAGGTGTGGCTCACGCCGTACCGCGGCCAGGCCCAGCGCCTCAGTCGCACCAATACCCGCCATCTCTACTGGAGTATGGCGCAGCAGCTGGCCCACCACACCAGCAACGGCTGCAACCTGCGCCCGGGAGACGTGTGTGCGAGCGGGACCATCAGCGGTCCGACGCCCGACAGTGCCGGGAGTTTGCTGGAGTTGACTCTGGGCGGAGCGGAACCGATGCTGCTGCGCGACGGCGGCGAGATGACCTTCCTCGAGGACGGCGACGAGGTCGTCTTGCGCGCGAGTGCCACCAGCGGAGAGCTGAGCTTCACCCTCGGTGAGGTGGGCGGACAGATCCTCGCCAGCGCGCGTTAGATGTGGTCGATGCGCTATGTAGGCATAGCGCTACGTTTGTAGGCTTATGCGGAGTCAGCTCTTGGCGTTTTTGATTTGTGCGCTTTCGCAAAACCTACTGGCGCAGTCTAGCCTCACCGCGCCCGGGGCTTACGCCGAGCAGGTGGCCACGGCTACGCGGCGCTTCCTCGAGAACGACGTGCTGAAGACCGCTAACGTAGGCTTGGCCGTGGTCGACGTGAAGACCGGCCAGGTCATCGAGAGCTACCGCGGATCGCAGAGCGTAGTGCCGGCGAGCATCCTCAAACTCAGCACCACCGCCACAGCCCTGGCTGTACTCGGGAGCGACTACCGATTTCAGACTGAACTGTGCTACACCGGCGAGATCGTCGACGGGGAACTGCGCGGCGACCTCGTCATCGTCGGCGGCGGAGACCCGAGCCTCGGCACGGACCGACCCGAAGGTTCGCTTGGCCTGGACTCGCTGCTGGCCCGCTGGACGCGCGCCCTCAGGACGGCGGGCATCGCGCGGGTGACCGGCGACGTGATCGGCGA
>JBGTKC010000234.1:0-17493 GCA_041744755.1 Saprospiraceae bacterium | reverse complement strand
CCTCGCCGCCGCCGGCGCGGCCCGGGCCGCCGTGCTTGAGGCCCGGCATCGGGGAGCCGTGGCCCGTCGACTCACGCGCCTCCCGGTCCAGTACCTGAATACGCCCATTGTAAGGCGCCGCCCCGTACACGAACTCCCGCGCCGTGGCCGCGTCGTGCGTCACGATCGTCGTCACGAGGGAGCCCTTACCCTTGGCCACTAGCTCAATCGCCTCCCCGATACCCGCGTACGGCATCAACGTCGCCGCCGGACCGAAGGCCTCCACCTCGTGTGTGCTCGCGTGTCCGTAGGGGTCCGGGTCCAGCAGCAAGGTCGGCGCGTAGAAAGCCCCTCGCTCGGCATCCGCGCCAATGAGCTGCAGTCGGTCCGGCCCGCCGACCACGATCTCGGCGTTCTGCGAGAGCACCCCGATCTGCTCCTCGAACTTACCCAGCTGCTGCCGATTGACCAGTGCGCCCATACGCACCGACTTGTCGCGAGGATCGCCGATGGTCGTTTTGGCGAAAGCCTGCCCCAGCGCAATCTGAACGTCCTCCAGCATCGGCTCCGGCACCATGATGCGCCTAATGGCTGTACACTTCTGCCCCGTCTTGGCCGTCACCTCGCGGCGGACCTCCTTGACGAACAGCTCAAAGTCCTCCGTCCCCGGCGCCGCGTCCGGCCCCAACACAATGGCATTCAGTGAGTCGGCCTCCATGTTGAAGGGCACGCTCTCAGCGATGATCTGGGGGTGCGCGCGCAGCTTGCGGCCCGTGTGCGCAGAGCCCGTGAAGGTCACCACGTCCTGGTGCATGACGTGGTCGAGGATCCCGTGGCCCGTGCCCGTGACGAGTTGTAAGGCGCCTTTCGGCAAAACCCCGGACGCCTCGATGTCCTCCACCACCGCGGCCGTCAGAAAACTGGTCATCTCGGAGGCCTTCACCACCGCCGGCATCCCGCCCATGAGATTGGCGCCGATCTTCTCGAGCATCCCCCAGACCGGGAAGTTGAAGGCATTGATGTGAATCGCGACCCCGAGCCGCGGCACCAAAATATGGTGCCCCGAAAACGTCCCCTCCTTCGAGAGCCGCACCGCGTCCCCCTCCACGTGAAAGGGCTGATCCGAGAACTGCCGCCGCGTCGACGCGTACGCGAACAGCGTCCCAATACCCCCGTCGATGTCGATCCAGGAGTCCGCCCGCGTCGCGCCCGTCCGTGTCGACAGATCGTAGTAGCGCGCCTTGCGCTCGTCGAGGTACAACGCCAGTGCCTTCAGCATTCGCCCGCGCGCCGGGATGGTCATGGCGCGCAGGGCAGGCCCGCCCGTGCTTCGCGCGAAGTCCAGGATGGCGCCATAGTCGAGACCTTCCTCCCCCGCCGTCGCGATGACGGAGCCGTCGATAGCATCGTACTGCGGGCGACCTACGCCGGTGTGCGGCTGCCAGCGGCCTAGGGTAAAGTCGGAGAGTTTTTGGGGCTGGGTAGGCATAGCGCGAAAGTACGCCCCCTGTAGCGCCGCAGGCCCAGCGCCGCAGGCAAGACGCCGCAGGCCCAGCGCCGCAGGCACTCCTCCCCCTACCGCGCGTACTTATCCGCCGCCGCCCGCCAGTCCTCCTTTATATAAGTCCGCGTCCGCAAAACCTCCCCCGGTCGAGTCTGCTCCAGCGCTAGGAGCTCTTTCGGGAACATCCAACCTAGTTGTAGCGCGGTAGCGGTCTCGAGGTGACCGGCGCGGTCCAGGACGTACAGGTCGACGAGCATCGGGTCGGGCCAGCGCGCCAGGCCCCACTCGCGCACGAAGAGCCGCAGGGCGACGGCGCGCAGTTTTGCGACGGCGGCGAGATCGGAAAGGCTGTCGAGCCCGCCGGCGCGCATCTTCTCGGCCGCGAGCCGGAAGGCCCGTGCGTAGGTCGCGGAGAAGTCGGCGCTCGTGTCGACGGGCGTGTCGGCCTCCGTGATCCCGGAGGTGAGTAGCCGAGCGTAGACCTCGGCCACGGCCTGCTTCGTCTCGACGCCGAGTTCGTCGCCGCCGTCGGCGTAGAGGTAGCTCGCGCGCTCCGCCTCGAGCAGACCAGTGGCGAAGTCGTTTTGCCGAAAGGCGAGCCCGGCCTTTAACTCGTAGCGCAGCGGCTGCGGGTAGCGGCGATCTGCCTCGACGGTCGCGAGCGAGAGCGAGTCCCGGAGCAGCGCTCGCGAGGGGGCGAGGCGCAGGAGCCGCACGGCGTGCGGGTAGGTAGACAGCCCCTCGGCGAGGGTCTTGTACGCCGCCGAGTCCTGCCCGAGCGCCAGGCGCGAGCGATACACCAGCTCAATGGCGCGACTGTCGAGGAAGCTACGTGCCGAAAGGGCCATGAGACGTGCGTCCACCGCGGCGTAGTCCCCGGCCGCAAAGCCGACCTCGGCGAGGCGCAGTTGCTCGCTGTAGTCCACGCCGATACCACGGCGCGCGTGCCGCAGTTGGAGCGCGATATCGCCGGGGGCGCGGCTGGCGAGGTCTGCGCTCGTCGACTGCGCTGCCGTGGTAATAGGCCTTGCGGCAAAACTCGCTACGACGCAGCAGGCAATAAGCAGCAAGGGACGCATGCGGAGATTCACAGCGCGTGAAGGTACCGGACTCACACCATCTCCATCGGGACCTCCATGAGGAGGACGCGCGATTTGGCGACAGCCGTCAAATCGAGCGTCTCGACGTCCGTGAGGCCGTAACCGTCGCGCGCGCCGAGCGCCTGTTCGCCGACCTCGGCCGCGCCTTCGAGCACGAAAAGGTAAACGCCGTTGGTGTCGGGGGCGTGCAGCTCGTAAGTCGCCGCGTGACCGGCGTCAAACTCGCCGATGCTCCACCAGGCGTTTTGGTGCGCCCAGACGCCAGCGTCGTCCTCATCCGGGGAGAGGATCTGCTGCCAGGCATTAGGTTTTGGCGAAAGCGTAATCTGGTCGTAGCGCGGAGCCACACCACGGGCATCCGGGAACATCCAGATCTGGAGGAACCTCACGGGCTCGTCGGGGCTCGCGTTCATCTCGGAGTGGCGCACGCCCGTGCCGGCGCTCATGACCTGGACATCGCCGGCCCGGATGACCGTGCGATTGCCGATCGAATCCTCGTGCGCGAGGTCGCCCTCCAGCGGGATCGACACGATCTCCATATTGTCGTGGGCGTGCGTCCCGAAGCCTTTCCCGCCGGCCACGACGTCGTCGTTGAGCACGCGCAGGACCCCGAAATTCATCCGCGCTGGGTTGCGGTAGTTCGCGAAGGAGAAGGTGTGGTGGGAGTCGAGCCAACCGTGGTTGGCGTGGCCGCGGGAGGCGGCGGAGTGGTAGGTAGCAGGCATACCGTAATGACGCCGCGGGAGCAGGAGCAGTTGTGGTCTCGCCGCGGCGTTACTCGAAGTCCACCAGCTGTATCTCGAACACCAGTACAGAATTGGCAGGGATCTGCTGCGAGGCCTGGCTGCCATACGCCAGGCTCGGACGCGCCACCATCCACATCCTACCGCCGCGCCCGATCTTCTGCAATCCCTCCTTCCAGGCCGGGATCACGCCGCTGAGCGGGAAGGCTCGCGGACCGCGCGAGTCGGTTTGGTCGAAGATGCGACCGTTGAGGAGGTAGCCCCGGTAGTGCGCCGTCACCCGCGAGGACAGCGTCGGTTTTTCGGCCCCGCCCGGCTCGTCGATCTGGTACACGAGTCCGCTGGGCGTCTGGACGGTGTCCATGTCGTTGGCGGCCACGAAGCGGTCGATCTGGATCTGCGGCGCGTTGGTCGCATCCACGTAGGTGATCCCGGTCTTCCACTCCGGCGGCGGGACCACGGGCGTACTCGGCGTCGCTGGGTCATCGTCCTTGCTGCAGGCCGCGAGCACCACGAGGAAAGCCATCAGCGCGAGGGCGCGAATCATGATTTGCATGCCGCAAAGCAACGTCACGCGACCCGATCGAAGTGTCGCCTATCCCTTAAAGTCGACCAGGGTAATGTCGAATACCAGGACCGTATTCTCCGTGATGCCGGTCCCGGCGGGCGGGCGGCTCCCGTAGGCCGTGCTTGGGGGTGCGAAGATGCGGATGCTTCCGCCGCGGCCGATCAGTGGGATGGCCTCCTGCCAGGCGGGGATGAGTTGTGCCAGGGGGAAGGTCCGCGGCTCGCCCTTGGTGCGGTCGAAGGTCTTGCCGTTGACGAGGTAGCCGTGGTAATAGATCGTGATCTCGCTGGCGCGCGTCGGGTGCTCCTCGCCGCCGGGGTCCGTGATGACGTACTCCAGGCCGGAGGAGGTCTTGACGCGCTCCTGTGCCTGGGCGTTGGCGGCGATGAAGCCGTCGATCTGCTGGGCCGGGTCCCCGATGATCTCGATGGCGTTGATCTCGGGGTCGGCCGGGGGCGGCATCACGGCCGTGCCTTCGGGTGTGGTGGTGGCGGTTGGGCCGTCGCCACAGGCAGTGGCGCCTAGTAGTGCACTTGCGGCAAAAAGGAGAACGGGAATGTATTGGGGGAAGCGCATATCGAAATCTTTAGGGCGTAAAGATGCGCTAAGGACGGGGACGGGGAATGGTTGTGGGTAGCGTTCGACTAGCCCACGCCAGTGTCACCTATTGCGGTGTATTACGCTGCGGCCCACCGGCGGGAGCAAGTCGAATGGGCCGAACGGTCAAGCCTTCCTGCGCCAGCTCCTCCGCGTCCCGACGGTCGATCCGCTGGATGAGGTGCTTACCGAGACGCCCGAACGGTTCCTCCACAACGCGCGTCGTGAACTCGGCCAAGCCATACGAGATCACCGAACTTGCTGCGAATAGCGCGAGTATCGTCGGTACGCCCCCTATCACGCGCCCCAGGTCCCCCGCCAGCCATCCGGCGAGTCTCCACACCACCACGAAGTGCAGCAGGTACACCGAGTAGCTGACGCGCCCGAGGCGCTGAAGCCAGGCCGCGTTGAGCCAGGCCACCTTCCAAAAGACCTGGATCAGGTGCACGAACGAAACCGCCGACACGAGCGCGATCACGCTGTAGAGGTGTCCGATGTACAGGCTCCAGAGCCCGAGCGCTACGGCGGTGAGCCCCGCGAACGCTAGCACGTCGTATCCCACGGCGTACGCCCGCTCGCGCGCGGCCTCGTGGAAGTAGTACGCCATGCCGACGAAGAACACCGGCGCCTGCGTCACGAGGTTGAAGTACACGAAGCCGCCGTTGTGCACCTCGAGGCCCAGCGGATACAGACACAGCAGCACGATCTGCGAGAAGCACACCGCGAGCATTACCCACACCACCCGACCCGCGCCCGACTCCGCGAAGCACGTTTTGGCGAAAGCAAACAGATACGGGAACGCGAGGTAGAACGCGACCTCCGTGCCGATCGACCAACCCCCCGGCACGATCGCCTGGTTGGCCGGCGCGTAAAAGCCGTGGACGAAGAGCACGTTGGCCACTACGTTGACGGGCGTGTAGCCCTCCGCGCTGGGCGCGTGCGGGATGGCCGTAGACCAAGCCCCGACGGCCACCGCTGCGTAGAGTCCTACCCCGAGGTAGTACATCGGCGCGATCCGGAAGAAGCGCCGCAGGCCGTACTTGAGCAGGGGCCGCGACTCGCCGTGCCGCTGGTCGGCCGAGAGACACAGCGTGTACGCCGAGAGCACGAAGAAGAGCTGCACCCCCATCTGCCCGTAACGCGCCAGCGCGTCGAAGGCACTGCCGACGAGCCCGTAGGTCTGCGCGGCGTTCACCAGGACGACCATCAGGATGGCTACCCCCCGCAGCGAATCGATGTGCGCGAGCTGACGCGAAACTGTGGCGGGGGCTTGCATGAATGCCATGCCGGGCTTTAGGCAAAGCCTGTGCCAGCGGGCCGTGATTCGGTTTACACCAAAACCCGCAGTAGCGCGATGGCCAACAGCCCCCAGACCGTTCCCGTCGCCATACTCAGGATAGCCAGCAGGATGGCGTGCGGCATCCAGGCCTCCTCGTAGGCGGCCGTCACCGCGGGCGCCGTGGCGATCCCGCCGACGTTGGCCATGCTCGCGATCGGCACCCACGCCGCGTGCACCCGCAGTCCCTTGGCCACCAGCAGCATGAAGCCATAGTGACTCACGAGCCACACGATCAGGAAGCCGAGGAACCCCGCCTCGAAGGAGAGTCGCGAGAAGTTAAGCTTCAGGCCCAGCACCGCCATGACGGCCAGGATCAACAAGCCGCCGATGCGCAGCGCCGAACCTGTATCCCAGCGCGGCACGAGGTTGCCGAGCGCCAAGCCGAGTACACTCAAAAGCAGCACCTGCGCCACGAAATCCTCGAGTAGCCAGCGCGACAGCAGTACGGCGACCAGCAGGAGCGCCACCGTCACCCCGCGCGTCTGCCGTGGCCCTACCTCGGCCTCGATGCGCAGCGGCGCCTCGGCCGAGTCAATCCCGAGCCAGCGATTCAGCCCATCGCTGCGCTTGATGGCCTGGAACATGACGATCGTCCAGATATTCACCAGCAGATTGTCGAAGACGAGCACCGTGAGGAAGATCTCCTCCGGGCACCCGACGGCCTCCTTCAGGACGAGCTGGCTGGTACTGCCGCCAATCCAGCTCCCGATGATCGGCGGGATCCCGCGCCAGAACCCGCGCTCGATGAAGAGTTCGGTGACCAGAGAGGTCTGCCCGAGCAGGGCGACGAGCGCCACCGGGAACAGCGCGATCCACGCCGAGCCCGCTACGAACAGCCCGATCGGCCGCCACCCCACCGCGCGCAGCTGCCGCACCGAGAGCGAGCTCATCACCGTGACGATCGCCAGGGGGATGAGCCAGCCGCGACTCAGGGCGTGGATCCCGTGCGCCGAGTAGTCCTCCCCGATGAGCGCCGACACGCCGGCCGGGATGACGTAGGCCAGTAAAATGGCCGGCACCCAGTCGAAGAGTGCCCGCAGGTGCCGCTGCTCCCACCTGTCGAGCGTGTAAACGGCCGCGACGGTGAGCAGGCAGATGAGGTAAGGGAGCATGTGAGGGCGCTCTGCTGAGTGTGCGCAAGCTAGCAGGGCGGCTTCACCTGAGTCGGCGGACTCGCCCGAGGGGCACTGGTCGTGGACGCGGTGTCTCGACTAGCGGAATCGACTATGGCGCCTTTCGGCAAAACTTTAACGACTGCTCTGCCCCCCGCCCCCGCCCGGTCGCTAGGGTGCTTGCCGGTCGGTTGGTGCGGATAGTCGGTACACCGAGGCACCCGTAAAACGCCTCTCCTCCGCGACGCCAAGACCGCCCTCCGCCGCGAGGCACACGACGTAGCTCTCCAATCCGTACCCCTCCTCTTCCAACAGGCCGGGTGGGCCGGTAAACAGTACCCAGTCGAGCCGCGGGAGCCTGCGGAGGTCGTCGTCGTAGGCCCGCCAGTCGCGCTCGCCGTCCGAGCCGTAGACGAACTTGGCCCTCTGCGCCAGCCCGGGGTAGTCGCGCAGGTAGAACTCGACGGCGGGCCGCGACTGGGAGTAGACGTACACCACGTCGTCCTGCTGGACCTCGGCGGCGAGATGGGCGAGCGCCGGCTTCACCTCCTCGACCTCGAGCGCGGTGGAGTTGAGATTAAGTCCGAAGAGCAACAGCGGCACGAGGGCCATTGCGCCGGGGTGGATCAAAGTGGAGCGGGTTAGCGATTGTCGGTAGGCGGCGTCGAGGCCCTTGGCGAGCAGGACCGATAGCATCGGCGCGACGTAGAGCACCATCCGCACCTCGAAGGGATACAACTTGAGGTAGGCCAGCCCGAGGTGCACCAGGATCGGAGCCGTGAGTAAGTAGAGCGCGCGCTGGTCGGTTTTGGCGAAAGCCCACCCTCCGTAAGCAGCCACCCCCAAGAACGGCAGGCCGAAGCGCCTATACTGGCACAGCACCTTGCCCGTGACCTGCACCTTGAGCCAGAGCTGCTCCCAGAAGGCTACGCTCGCGACATCGTAGGGCAAGAATACCCCGAACTTCTCCCAGTACCCCATCATGCCAGGCTGATTGGGGTTCTCGTGGATGAAGGCCGCGTAGTAGCCCACGAAGCCGAGCGCCCAGACGGTAACCGACAGCAGGACCTTCGTGACCTCCGCCGCCGGTGCCTCACGTACTTGGTAGAGCAGGTACAGTCCGGTGGTAAACAGCATCACGACGGCCACGTTGGACAGCCACACGCAGGCCACCCCGAAGGCGCCGAAGAGCATGGCCGTCCCCAGTGAGCGGTGCCGCGCGAAGGCCAGTCCCACCAGCAGGATACCGAGGGCCACCACGCCGTCTACCATGTACTGCTTCACCTCGGTGGCGTAGTAGCACACGATGTAGCCGTTGGCGTAGATGGCCGTGGCGAGGAGGGCGAGCGGCTTCGTGTCGAGCAGCTTTCGCGAAAACGCATAGCACAGCGGCACAGACGTCGCGTAGGCCAGCAGCGGGACGAGCCGCAGCGCCCAGTCCTCGGCCCCGAAGACCGACAGCGCCGCCTTCTCGGCCCAGAGAAAGCCGATGGGCGCGACTTGGAGCCAATCGAGTGGCGCCATCAATCCGGCGAACGACCGGTCCACGAGATTGAGCGACAGCATGGCCTCGTCGAGCCACAGCGAGCGGAAAGAGAAGAAGTTGACCAGCACGAGGACCACCGCACCGACGGTGAGCGCTTGGCACAGCGCGCTCAAGGGTATTGGAAGAGGTCTCATTGCGGATCGGTTGTCCGACGATAGGACGCGAGGGAAGTCTCTACATCGTCACGAAGCGTTTCGACGAGCGCACGGTCCTGTAGCACCCGGCCGCGCACCGAGGCGGCGGTCCAGGCCGACCTAAGGCGAAAGCGGGGATCGGGTCGGAGCAAGGTCTGGGCCGTCCGGCTGCGCCACGGGTTACGTCTGCAGACGAAGAGAAAGTTCGGCCTTTCGGTGGGAGTGGTGTTGATCATCGCTGCGCCCGCGACACGCCGCGCCTGGGGGAGGGCAAAGAAAGCCCCCTTACCTTGCCCTCCCAAACCAAGACAACCACAATGACCGCTACCGACACCCAACATGCTTTCCTGCAAGACCTCGGCCTCGGAGACCTCAACCCCGGCACGTGGATCGGGACACGGACGCTCTTCTCTCCCGGGGGCCGGGGGGAGCAACTCACGAGCGTAAGCCCGGTTGACGGCTGCACCATCGGCGAGGTGAGCGTCACGACGGCGGCCGAGTACGAGGAAGTGATGACAGCCGCCACCGAAGCTTTCAAGCTCTGGCGCCGCAAGCCGGCGCCCTTACGCGGCGAGATCGTCCGCCAGTACGGCAACAAGCTGCGCGAGCACAAGGACGCCCTCGGCAAACTGGTCAGCTACGAGATGGGCAAGAGCCTGCAGGAGGGCTGGGGCGAGGTGCAGGAGATGATCGATATCTGCGATTTCGCCGTGGGCCTGAGCCGCCAACTCTACGGTCTGTCCATGCATTCGGAGCGCCCCAACCACCGCATGTTCGAGCAGTACCACCCGCTGGGCGTGGTCGGGATCATCTCGGCATTCAACTTCCCGGTGGCGGTCTGGAGCTGGAACGCGATGATTGCCCTGGTCTGCGGTGACGTCTGCGTGTGGAAGCCCTCCGAGAAGACGCCCCTCTGCGGCGTGGCCTGCCAGAAGCTCTTCGCCGAGGTGATCGCCGAGAACGACCTGCCCGACGGCATCTCCTGCCTCATCAACGGCGACTACCGCGTCGGCGAACTGATGACCAAGGACATGCGCGTACCCCTCGTCTCGGCCACGGGCTCGACGCGCATGGGTAAGATCGTCGGCGCGGAGGTCGCGAGCCGCATGGGCAAGACCTTGCTCGAACTCGGCGGAAACAACGCCATCATCGTGACGCCGAGCTGCGACCTGAAGGTGGTGCTCACGGGGGCCGTCTTCGGGGCCGTCGGCACCTGCGGCCAACGTTGCACGTCGACGCGGCGCCTCATCGTCCACGAGTCCGTCTACGACAAGGTCCGCGACGCGATGGCGAAGGCCTACGGTCAGCTCCGCATCGGGGACCCGCTCGACACCAACAACCACGTCGGTCCGCTCATCGACCGCGACAGCGTCGAGACTTACGAAGCCGCCATCGAGCAAGCGAAAGAGCAAGGAGCACGGTTCGTGGTGGAGGGTGGTCGCCTTAACGGCAAAACTTACGCGTCCGGTTGCTACATCCGCCCCTGCATCGCGGAGGTCGACGCGCAGACGGCCATCGTGAAACACGAGACCTTCGCCCCCATCTTGTACCTGATGAAATACAGCACGCTCGAGGAGGCGATCGCGATGCAGAACGACGTGCCGCAGGGCCTCAGCTCCGCGATCATGACTACCGA
The DNA here is from genome assembly GCA_041744755.1 of Saprospiraceae bacterium. GTDB lineage: Bacteria > Bacteroidota > Bacteroidia > Chitinophagales > Saprospiraceae > CALDTK01. The sequence goes on along the minus strand of JBGTKC010000234.1, from coordinate 7,235 downwards.
CATGCGGGAGGCCGAGCAATTCCTGAGCGCCGAGGGCTCAGATTGCGGCATTGCGAATGTCAACATCGGTACCTCCGGGGCGGAAATCGGCGGCGCCTTCGGCGGCGAGAAGGATACGGGTGGCGGACGTGAGTCCGGTTCGGACAGCTGGAAAGCCTACATGCGGCGGCAGACGAATACCGTGAATTACGGGCGGGATGTGCCGTTGGCGCAGGGGATAAAGTTTGATTTGTAAGGAGTGGCTTGCGGCCTGATGAGATTAGACGCAATGGCGCAGTGGCGCAATGGCGCGGTGTTCACTGCGCTACCGCGTTTAAGACTCCTTAGCGCCGCAGGCGCTCCCGCACCCTCCCCATCGCCCGCACATTCTCCGGGTGTCGAATACTCGCCCGAATGTCCGCCTTCTCTCCTTCCGTCAGGTGAAAGGTCATCGAAGCAGCCTCCCGGTCCTCCGCCGGGCGGTAGCTGAAGCGCACGAACTCGAAGCGCTCCTCGCCGAAGAGCTCGTACAGCAGGCCGATGTTGTCGTCGAGCTGGAAGTCCTGGAGACTGATGAGCTGGCCGGCTACCCCAAGGGGCGAGAACATGCTCGAGATCCAGCCCTTCGGACTGCGCTCCTTCGGGCGCTCGAACTTCTCGAGCGTGCTCACCTGCACGAGGGTGACGCCGGAGGTGTTCTCTGTGATCCACTCGCGGTAGACCTGCAGGAAGCGACTCGCTTCCATCACGCCGAAGTTGTCGCGGAAGCCGGCGTCCATGACCTCGACCGGCGGACTCGACGGCAGGTAAACGTTCGGCAGCACGTAGGGGTAGGTGGCGTTCATCCGCAGGGCCGTCGAGATCGGAAGACGCATGGCGCGCTGGTCGGCGAACAGAGCCCCGAAGTCGACGGCGTCCACCTCGAAGTCATCCCCGCGCCCGACCCCGGCCGGCGGGAGCGTCATATGCCGCACACCCAGCGGCGAGATGATCAGGCGGCGGGCGTCGTTCACGATGCTCGGCGTAAGCAGGAGCATCGGGATCTCGGCGGCGCGCTCGGCGGCCTCGTAGTCGCCGAGGCGCTTGCGGAAGATGCCGCCGAGATTCTCGTTGAGCTGCTGCTCGAAGGCGTAGCCGCGGTCCTTGCGGTAGCGCTCGCCGTCGAGGGTGAAGTGGCTCGACGGTAGGAAGAGGTCGCGGCTCACGATCGCGAAGGCGATCGAGTTCAGGAGATCGCCCCCCGCCGCCTCGAGTTGGAGCGAGTCGAGGGTGCGCTGGTCAACGAGCCGTTCGCGTCGTTCGGCCAGCGCACGGGTCTGCTGTTCGCGGTCGCGCTGGAGGTCGAGTTCGGACCAGCGGTTTTGGCGAAAGCTGACATCGCGCGGGGGGTTTTGGCGAAAGCCGGAAGCGCCTCCTTCCGAAACTACGGGCGTGTTTTGAGGAAAGCTGGAATTTTTGCCTTCTCGGGCTATTGGGGACTGTACGGCCGATTGGGCGCGATTCCGCAAAACCACGGGCACCGCGGTCGGCTCATCCGGAGCGTAACCAATCGCCTCGCCATCCACCTGAGCGGCCCAGGTCAAATCCCGGACGTAGGCGGCGCCGATCATGCCGCCGCTCGCGCCGCTGATGAGGCTCGTGTGGCGGAAGAGCTCCCCTCGCGTGGCCGCCTGGGCCTCCTGCAGGACGTGCGTCGTCCAGTAGGTCGCCTTGAGGCCGCCGCCGCTCACGCACAGCAGCACCATGCGGGGCTTCTCCTCGCCGGTGCGCGCGCGCCAGCGCTCGAGGATGACGCGCATGCTGTCGCGGTCGCGGGCGATGGCCACGGGGTTGGCCAGCTCTTCGAGGCGTTGGTAGGAGTAGGCCGGCAGCTCGCCGCCGTAGTCGAGGCCGTAGGCGCGGTTGCGGAACGTGAACCAGTCCTGGCCGGTCACGAGGTTGATGAGCACGAGGGCGAGCACGAAAATGCTCGTGCGCCACGTGTGGAACCAGTACGTCACGGCGCCGGCCACCGCGGCGATGATGCTGAAGAGAATAAAGATGGACGCCCCGGCGGGGATCCGTACCCAGGCGAAGTCCATCCCGAGTCCACTGAGTACCAATATCAATAGGATGCCGCCCTGGAGCAGGAGGGCGTTGAGGTGGTTTTGTCGAAATACGCCCAGCAGCTGTCCCGGCTTGTAGTGCGCGATGGAGCGCGTGCGCCGCGGCGTGAGGGACTCCGTGAGGTAGGTGTCGACGCGCCAGGACTTCTCCCCGGAGATGAGCTGCGCGACGCTCACGTTTCGGTGACCGCTGATGAGGCGCTTGCGGCGGCGGCGGAGTTGGCCGCGCAGCAAATCACGCAGGTCTGGATAGCTGGCGATGTCCTTGTTGGTGAAGCGGAAGTAGACGAAGTACGCGACCACGATCAGGAGAACGCCGGCTAACAGGCTGGCCACCGCGCCCAGCAGCTGGCCGCTGCCGTAGTCGAGTTCGGCCTTGAGGAAGGCCCGCAGGCGCAGCACGTAGAAGCCGAAGAAGGCCAGCGGTAGGAGGGCATTGTTGATACAGTACTTTCCGAAAGGCCGCGCGAGCGTGGCGAGGAAGGGGAAGTAGCGGGCGTTGAGCAAGTAGGTCGTGAGGTTCCACGTCATGATCATGCCGCCGAGCCCGAGGCCGACGAGGAAGAAGCTGAGTCCGCCGACGTGCCCGGCGTACTCCGGCTCGAGGAAGAGGTACTTGATGCCGAATTTGGCCGCGAGCCGGTCGGAGATGAAGAGCACGAGCGTGATCCAGAGGATCAGCAGGAGATGATTCTGCCGCAACTGTAGCACCAGCAGTTGGACCGGGAAGCTGTACCAGACCCGCTCCCCGAGGCGGAAGAGGTACCGTGGGGCGGCGTAGACGAGGTCGGCGGCGTGGGGCATCGGCGGAGGAGTAGGCCAGGCGGTGGTAAAAGAAACGCACTACCGGCACACCGCGCCAGGGTCCGCGGTGTAACTACCTCGTTAAAGTTGCGTTAGCGAAATACCTAAGTTGAGTTATAATCGATTGAAAGGCCGCCCGTAGGAGATGAGTTGGCACCGTTTTGGCCGCCAGCCTACCCCGCGGGACTACCTTTACCCCGTGGGCTTCCGCGGTCGCGTGGCGGCCGCTCCTTTTAAGAAAATCACACTTATGAACATTGCAGTAGTGGGCACCGGCTACGTTGGGCTCGTGTCGGGCGTCTGTTTCGCGGAGACTGGCAACCAGGTCATCTGCGTCGACATCGACCAGAAGAAAATCGACCGCCTCCGCGCCGGAGAGGTCGTCATCTACGAACCGGGCCTCGAGCCCCTCTTCGAGCGCAACGTGCGCCAGGGGCGACTGAGCTTCACGACGGACCTCGCCGAGGGCATCAAGGATGCCGAGGTGATCTTCCTCGCCCTGCCGACGCCCCCGGGCGAGGACGGCTCGGCCGACCTGAAGTACATCCTCGGCGTGGCCGCCGACCTCTCGAAGATCATCACCGAGTACAAGGTGATCGTCGACAAGAGCACCGTGCCCGTGGGAACGGCCGAGAAGGTGCACGCGATCCTGGCCGACAACCTCGCCACCGCCCTCTTCGACGTCGTGTCCAACCCGGAGTTCCTCCGCGAGGGCGTGGCCGTGGACGACTTCCTCAAGCCCGACCGCGTAGTCATCGGGACGAGCTCCGAGCGGGCGGCCAAGGTGATGAAGCGCCTCTACGATCCGTTCGTGCGCCAGGGCAACCCCGTCATCGTGATGGACGAGCGCTCGGCCGAGATGACGAAGTACGCCGCCAACTCCTACCTCGCCACGCGGATCACGTTCATGAACGAGATCGCCAACCTGTGTGAGCTCGCCGGCGCCGACGTCGACAACGTGCGTCGCGGCATGGGTACCGACTCCCGCATCGGGAAGCGATTCCTGTTCCCGGGCATCGGCTACGGCGGTTCGTGCTTCCCGAAAGACGTGTCGGCCCTCGGGAAGACGGCCTCGCAGCACGGCTACGAGTTCAAGATCCTCGAGAGCGTCATCAACGTCAACGAGGAGCAAAAGCGCAAGCTGAGCCGCATGATCAAGTCCCACTTCGGTGACGACCTCAGCGGCAAGACCATCGCCCTGTGGGGTCTGGCCTTCAAGCCCGACACCGACGACATCCGCGAGGCCCCCGCGCTTTACATCATCCGCGACCTCCTAGACGCCGGCGCCAAGGTGCGCGCCTTCGACCCGGAGGCGATGGCCAACGTCGCCCGTGAGTTCCCGGAGGTGGAGATGTGCAAGGACCAGTACGAGGCCCTCGACGGCGCGGACGCCCTGGCGATCTGCACCGAGTGGAAGGTGTTCCGTACGCCGAGCTTCGCCGCCGTGAAGAAGATGCTCTCCGAGCCCATCATCTTCGACGGACGCAACCTGTACGACCTGGATGCGCCCCGTGAGGCTGGTTTCACGTACTACTCGATTGGCCGCGAGGTGGTCAAGGAGGGCGCTGGCGTGACGGCCTGAGTCCGAGGACGATAGAAAAGACTGTAAGCCCCCGTTGTCTCGAGAGAGGTGGCGGGGGCTTTTTCGTGCTCGGTGATTTGGTGGCCGGGTTGGAGGATCTCTTGCTGCGCGGCCAAGCATGGTCGTAGTAAACCTGCCTGAACCAGAAAGGAGTCACTTCCCTCTCTTGTCGCCCGTCCTTCCGCTACTCGACGGTACCTTCCCGCCAACCGCCGGCCCTGGCGCCGTTTGTGCGGCAACCTTAGGGAACTATGAAACGACACACTACACTTCTCCGGGCTCGGGCCTGGGGTTTGCTCTGTGCGGGCGTGTGCCTGGCGCAGCTTTCGGTGACGGCCCAAATCCACGTCGGCGCGGGCGCCAACCTCACCATCGGCCCGGGCTCGAGCGTCACCGTGATCGGCGGCGACATCACCGTGGAGGAAGGGGCCCTGCTCGATAACCACGGCATGCTCGTTACCGACGGCGACGTGCTCATTCAGGGCGTCCTGCGCACTACGCTCAAGGACACGGCCGCCGGCACAGGCTTCGGGCAAATCCGCGCCGGGGGCCAGGTCATTATCGACGGCGAGTTACAAATCGCGGAAGCCGCACACCCTAATTTTCGGGGCACGGTGGACTTCCCGATCATCCTTCACCGACTCGATCGCGCGGGCGTATTCTGGGATGAAGCGCTGCCGCGCTCGGCCTACAGCGTCCTCTACCACCCGGGGGCCGTCATCGCGCATCTCAGTGAGGGGCAGGCGCAGTTAGCTTCCGCCAAAACGCACGTCGAGCGGGCGGCCCTGAAGTTGTACCCGAACCCTGCCTGGGGAGAGGAGATCTTCGTGAGCGGCCTCGGCACAGACCGGAAGGTGAGTCACGTGTACCTGCGTGACGTGACCGGGCGGCGCTACGGCGTCAACTCGGAGCGGGTCGGGGATCAGCTACGAGCATCCATCTCGACCCAACTGGCGTCGGGGCTGTACTTTCTTGAGGTCGTGGGGGAGAATGGCGTGCGGGAGGCGTTGCCGCTGGTGCTGGGGCGTGAGTGAGCGCACCGGGAGACAGAAAGGCAGGGGCCGCGAGCTCTCGCCCACGACCCCTGCCGGATTCAATTCAGAGAAGGTGTCTCGTTTGACAAAAATTAATGCGTGAGGTCCAGCGCTGGGCTGCTATTGCTGGCGTACCCGTTGTTAGCGTAGCCGCGACCGCGGTTCGTTTTGGCGGAAGCCGTCTCGTCCGGACGGTAGATGCGCGAGATGAGATTGTCGATCACGTAGGCGCGCGTGCGGCTGTAGAAGGTGTCGACCTCGCCGAGGTAGCGGTGGTAGAGGAAGTTGAGCAACAGGCCGGCCACCAGCGCCACGAGCGTGGTGTCGAAGGCAAGGTTTAGGCTGCCGGTGATCTCGGACATGCCCTCCTCGGTGCGGGCGAGGTGACTTAGGCCAATCGAGCCACTCAGGCCAATGAGGGTTCCGATGAAACCGATCGACACGATGGCCCCCGACAGGTAGCGCACGATCTCGAGACCGCCCTCGGTGGCCTCTTTGCGGGTCGAGACTTGCGCCTCGAAGACTTGTAAAGTCTCGGATACCGAGTTGGCGTTGCGGAACTGCGTGCAGGCCTTCTTCACGAGATCGGAGACCTCGGAGTGGTGCCCGGCCTGCTCGCGGCGGATCACCTCGAGCTTGATGCCGGCCACCTCCTCGGGCGTGAGCACGAGCTGGTCCTGCTCAGGAAGGATCCCGAGGCCGAGCGCGTCGAACTCGTGGGCGATAGCCTGGCGCTTGGCGCGCAGCAAGAGGAAACTGTAAACGAAAACCGCGTAAATCGCCGCCTGGATGTAGCCGCCCGACGAGCCCCCCAGAAGGACGGCGACGCGAGTGAGCGAAGAGTCCGCCGGCAAGACCGACGCGACGAAGAGCAAGGAAAGCCACCCGGCAACGCCGATGACGAAGGCGAGGATGGCCTGGAAGCTGGAGGATTTCGACATGATCTTTTTATTAAGTGTTGAAGTGGGAAGGAGGAAGTGTTGAAGGGGGGAGGGCAAGTATTGAAGTGTGAAGGGGGAAGTGTTGAAGGGCTGCTGCGGGTGGCGTGCCGTCATGACGGGCCATTCAACACTTCACCCTTCCACCTTCAACACTTCTTACCTGATGGAGAAAGTGCCGTCGGCCGCGATCGTGACGGTAGCGAGGCGGATGCGGTCTTCGGAGCGGACGAGGGTGCGGCGGATGGTCTCGCCGCGGGGCTTGCCGCCGTCGTCCTTGGTGTAGACGAGGAGGTCGGTGGCGACCGAGGCGCTACCCTTGTCGGACTCCTTGAAGACCGCGTAGACGGTGTAGGTGCCGGGGTTGATGCGGTCGAATTGCCGGACGGCCTCCTGGTTGGTCCGCAGGTCGTTGCCGAAGAGGCGGTTGCGCGACTTGCCGGAGTCCCAGTCGCCGATCGCCTTGTCGCGTTTGTTGTTGCCGTAGACGCAGTTGCCGCCCTGGCACACGTAGAGGTCCACGTTGTCGGCGTCGTTGGCCCACTTGAGCTCGAAGGAGACGCGGGCGGGGACGCTGGGCAGGGTTCCTTTGTAGGGCTGCTCGGTCTCGGTGGGCTTGGTTGGCTGGGGAGGCGCTTGGGGGGTGGGCTTGGGCGTCTGGGGAGCGCTCTGCTGGTTGGCCTCGCGAGCCTGGGCGGCGGCGAGGGCTTGCTCCTGGGCCTTGGCTTTGGCCTCGGCGGCGCGGCGGTCGGCGTCGGCATGCTTGCGCTCGGCCTCGGCGAGTTGTTTTTGG
>JBGTKC010000233.1:0-3533 GCA_041744755.1 Saprospiraceae bacterium | reverse complement strand
CGTCCTCCCCGGGATGACCTACGCCACGCGCGTCGACCTGGCCGCGGCCGGCGTACACCGACCTTTGCGCAAGGGGATCTGCGGCTCGCAGCAGGAGGGCTGCGAGTCGATCGTGGTCTGCGACGGCTACGAGGACGACGTCGACGAGTGGGAGACGATCATTTACACCGGCGAGGGCGGACGTAAGCCAGGGCTCAACAAGCAGGTGATCGACCAGGATTTGACGCGCGGTAATCAGGCGTTGGTGCTGTCGTACGAGAAGCAATTACTCATTCGCGTGAGCCGTGGGCATCTGGACGGCAGTCCGTACGCACCGGAGTCGGGGTACCGGTACGACGGGCTTTACAAAGTGACCAAGTGGTGGACGGAGTTGGGTCGCAGCGGGTATTTGATCTACCGATTTTTGCTCCGCAAGGTGTGAGATTGTAACGCAGAGAGCGCGGGGAGACGCGGAGATAGGAGACGCGGAGATCGCGGAGCTTAAGCTTCGCCAAGTATTAGCCTGCGGCTAGTTGCCAGCAGTCCTACCCGATTGACTTCCCCGAGGGGTAGTTGCGCCACGCCCCCGATCCGCCGCAGGATCTCGACGCCCGCAAAGCCTCGCCAGAGGTCCTCCTCCAGTGGATGCCCATACAGCGCCCGCGCCTCCGCTACCCTAGCGCCGTTCCCACTCAAATACAGGTGCGCCGCGAAGACCCCGAAGTCAAACTCCGCCGGACCGGTAAAGCAAAATTCGGGGTCGATGACGTACAGGTGCCGACCTCCGTCGAGCAGGAAGCTGCCGGGGTAAAAGTCGCCGTGCAGGAGTGTGTCATTGCGACGGAGGTCGAGGTAGAGTTCCCCGAGGCGTTGTGCGGCTTTCGCCAAAACGGGGTCGCAAGTTTTGGCGAAAGCCGCCTTCAAACCTGGCTGGTACGCGTCCAGATCGAGGCCGTTGTCACGCCGGAACGGCAGATCGAAAATGTGCTCGTGATTGAGTTGTCGCATGGCCTTGTTGACGACGGGCCGCGCGGGCGGGTTTTCACGAAAGTGGACGTGCAACGTAGACAAGTAGCGCACGAGGGCCGGCAGAAGGCGCTCGCCATCGTGCAGGGCGGTGTCGAGGGGGAAGCCACGGTACAGCGAGGACAGGTCGGCGGTCGCGCCGAGGTCCTCAAGCACCAAAATGTGATTCCCGGCATCCTGGTGGATGAGCTGCGGACTGTGGGCGGCGAGCAAAGGGACTGCGCCCACCAGCGAGTAGTAACGCGCCTCGAACTTGGCCCGCTCTACGGGAGCCGCGATGTCGGGGTAGCGCTCCACCCAGGGCCTAGCCTGCTTGACGATGAGGCTGTCGCCAAAACCTGCGTGCGGTCGGTCGAGTCTCACGCGGACCACGAAATTCATGTTGCCGCCCGGGAGGGGCTCGACCACGGTAACGGATTCGGCTTTCTTGAAGAACCCCTTCTCGCGGAGGACGCCTTGTCGTCGGAGGTAAGCGGTGACGGCGGCCGCGTCCGTATCGATGAAATCGTGGCCGGGCAGGAGGGCGTCGAAACGCTGGCGGAGGGTGGGCATGGGGGCAAAGGAAGCCTCCGGCGGTGGGCCTCCGGCGGTGGGCCTCCGGCGGGCCGGCGGGGGAGTGATAACGCTGGGCTCAGATTTAAGATTTGATTAGCGAATGGAGTGCGGGGCCGGAAATGGCTTAATCCATAGGCATCTCGCGGCACTTCCGGTATGACATTCACGAAAACCGGACAGCTTGGCCCAGCACTTGCAGGTTGCGGTAACAAATCTGTCCCGTGAAAGCTTGGTCCCGGATTACGAACGCCTACCTGATCGCGCTGTCGACGCTCGCCTTGACGGCTTGCCAACCGGTCGGCGACCTGGATCCGCCGCCGTTGCGCGTGCTGTCTAGTGGCTGGCGATTCTTACCGGATTCCTTCGCGGGGACCGAGTCGAGCGTGGTCGTGCTGAGTGCCGCGGGCTCGATCGTAGGCGTGGATCCGGGCGCACCTTGGGCAACGCAGGCCGGCCTCGCCGAGACACGCGCCGGGACCTTTTATCAGCGCTTTAGCCTGCCGGACACCCTGCGGGACTACGGCCTGCACGTGCCGCCCTTCTACGGGGCCTACCGGCTCTACATCGACGGGCGGCTCGTGGGCGGCCGCGGGACGCTGAGCCTCGACGGCGCCGGGCAGAGCGACTACGTGTCTGGGGAGACCGTAGCGCTCCCGCGCCGCGCGCAGGTCCTGATCACGTTCGAGGCCTCGACGTACGACGTGTACCCCGGTGGGGCGGCGAGCGGTTTCGCCGTGGGTAGCTACCACCAACTGCGCGCCAAGGAAGCACGCGTGTTGGGGTTAACGCTGTTCGTGGTCGGCCTGCTAAGCGCCATAGGCTTCACGGTGGTGGCTACGTCCTGGGGCTCGCCGCTGGCGAGGCGGCAGCGGGCGTTCGGGGGACTGGCCATTCTGGTGGCGGGATTCGTGGCGATGAATGATACGCAGCTGTTGGCCTCGCAGTGGATCGCGGTGCCGTACGAGGGGATCTACCGGGCGCGGGCGTTTTTCCTGTACGGCAGTATGGCGCTGGTGTGCCTCTACGCGACCACGAGTGCGGGGGTGAGCATGGCGCTCGGCCTTCGACGGGGTTACAAGGCGACGATGGCGCTGGCGTTGGCCGTGGCGCTGGCATTGCCGATGAGTTGGTCGTCGCGCGTGCTCGACTGGGCGTACGTCCCGATGGCCGTCGGCTCGGCGTGGATCTTGTGTCTTGCGGTCGTGCAAGTCGGCTGGCGCGACCGCGAGGTGGCCTTGGCGCGGGTGAGTCTATTTGCGCTGGCCGCGGGCGTAACGGCGGCTTCGGTAGCGGAGATTGGCGTGAACCAAGGCTTCGGGATCTTGACGCTGTCGAGCTTTATGGCTTTCGGGGTGGCCGGGGCGGCGCAGTTCATCGGGCGGCTCGTCGCGGCGCAGGGTTCGCTGCTGGCGGAGGCGCGCGCGAGCGAGGTCAAGAGTCAGTTCATGGCCCGCGTGAGCCACGAGTTGCGCACGCCGCTGCACGGCATCAAGAACATCACGAAGCTCCTTACCGAGGCGAGCACCGACGCCGAACAGGACGGATTACTAAACGCCCTCGACACCTCCTGTAACGCGATGGAGACGATCGTGGCGGGCCTGCTCGACTACGAGGAGGTACGCCGCGGGAAGCTCGAGGTCCAACTGGCGCCGGCGGCCCTGATGTCGGTCGTCGGGGACGCCGTCGCGATCGCGGACCTACATGCACCGGCGGGCGTCCGGACGATCCTACGGGACGACAGCGGCATCACGACCGTCACCACCGACGCCACCCGCCTACGGGACGTGATCGCGGAGCTCGTCAAGAACGCGATCGCCTTCGGGGAGGGTTCGAGTCCGGCCGTCATGGTGGAGCAGGAGACGCTGGCCCTGCGGATCTCGGTGCGCAGTGGCGGCGCGCCCCTCGGCGAGGCCGAGGCGCGGGAGGCGTTCATGCCCTTCCAGCAGCGCGAGGGCTACTGGCAGCGCGAGCGC
>JBGTKC010000232.1:0-16858 GCA_041744755.1 Saprospiraceae bacterium | reverse complement strand
GCCGGTTCGCTGGTAGCGGTATATGCGGTCGCGGAAGCGGAATTCGAAGGCGGCTTGCGCGAAAACCGGCAGGTTGTCTTTTAGTAGTGCCTTGTGGATGATCTATTTGGCGGCGGTTTGATTGGGGGCGAGGCCGGTGGTGTTGAGTGGGGGGAGGGCAGTGGGGATGGTTGCAGTCTCGTTCGCTGCTTCGCCCGCACAGGCCGGGGGCAGGAGCGCGAGGCCGGAAACTGTAGTAAGCGTGGAGCGGAGGACGATGTAATGTGGTGCCGGAGTGTAGCGAGGCATCACATTACATCGTGTGGCCGCGTGCCGCGCCTGGCGATTGGCTAGGGTAGGCGTGTAGGCAGTGCTAGCGGTAGTTTTGTAGTTTAAAATTTTTAAGTTTAAGTGGTATTTGTACGTCGATAACTTCGTCGTATTTATATCGGTTCCAGCTCGCAATATTTTGAGAAGGCGACCCTTTCTCTTCGTCCCGAATAGTTAACTTGAAGCTGAACGGAAAAAACGAAAATTGAATGTTGCTTTCAAAACCCCGATCGCTGTGGTAGCTAGATGTATATCCCTTCCATCCGAAAGGAATCCGCTGGACAGTGATATCCATTCCGATATACAGCTCAGGCGGTAACTCGGAATAGTGTTTATCGAGTAAAAACTCTTTCGCACTAATCAAGCTACGCAATGTCCCAGTAGCTTGATCAGAACAAAGCATAATAGACATGACTTGTTTCAGGAAGTTGAGCGGCTTGAAGTTAAAAGAATGAATCACATCACGCAGCCCAAGATTTTCTTGTATGACTGAGACTACCTGTGTGCTAAAGTCTGCATACGCGGCGCCGTATAATGCTCCAGATACCGTGTTACATCGTTCACACAGTTTATAACCTCCCATACCCCGACGGAGTTTTCGAGACTTCTTGTACATATACCCGCCTAGCGGCACAGTGTTCTCCAGTCCTAGTGTTTCTACGGCGCCAGCGTTGCCAGCAGCTCGTGGAGGCATGTGTTCGTATGTAAGTTTCCCCTTTGTTCCACAGACCGCGCAGAACTCCATTAGTGGGTTATCTATAAGGAAGCTTGGTGGCTGATGCATAGAATGTTTTCTCACAGCATAACGTAAGGCTACACGCCTCGCCTGGCGATTAGCGGGCGTGGGCGCGTAGGCGTTGTTAGCGGCATTATTTATTATGATGCTCAATAATTTCTGCCATTTTATCGAGCCAATATTGCTGTAGGCTTTCGAATGCTCGTAGACGTCGAGCTGTGAATCTACTACTGTTCCAGGCTAGGTGCGCTATGACGATTTCTCCTGAAGGCAACTCAATAATTATGTCATCGCAGTCTTCGCGCTTAGCTATGATGTTGAATCTGCTATGACCCGTAACAGTCGAAAATTTCTCTGTACATAGCTGGTCTTTTATAGATTGCTCCAATTGACCTGGCCATTCTGCTTTATGCCAGTAGGGTTCCTTCCATTCGATATCTCCCATTTCTTCGGCTGCACTATGATTTGTTGATAGGCTCATTTCCCCCTACTTATTGCCGATAACGGCCGCGTGTAAGCGGCGGCAAGGCCGTCGGCCGAAGGTGCCGTTTACACATTGTTGGCAGAAGTTTTGATTATAGCAAGTCAATCATGCCTTCATCATCCCCTTTCATTGGTTTGGCTCCAACAATTTGTCCATTCTTTTTAAATTCCAATCTAGTAATCTTATAAATTTTACTCCCTTCAGGTATATTTCCTTTTCTGTCAATTACTTCAAATATAACTCCAGCATGGATATATTGAATTATCTACTAATGTTCCTTCATTTTTTAAATCTTCTGCATTTGGCATTGCTATTTCCAAATTAGCAATAACAGCCTGTTTCGGTGGTATAACAATAGGTCCAAAGTCTTCACTACTTAATCTACCTCCTCCATCGTTCAAGTTTCCTGCATATATAAATTTTCCTGAGTATAAAGTTTCATAGGATCTTCCCGTGTTAACAATTAAAATATCACAAAAAAGGGAATCAGCTATAGGATCTATCTTTATTACAGAAGCTTTTAATCTATGTTGATTCATAAAATTATTATCTAAGAAAGTATAGCCTGACATTAAAAAAGCTATCAAAGAAATAGTCAATGTAAAATAATCTTTGTATTTCATTTTAGTTATTATAAGTTTCTGCCAACGTTAAGGTGTTTATGAAGTTGTGGCAATTGAAAAACGTCAGTTTCAATTAACCACAAAAGCAAATAGTGATTTATAGTTGAATGCTCCAACGTCCCGCCACAATTTTATAAACACTCTGTTAGCGGCAGTTGTTCTAAGGTTCATCATTCTTGTTAGGTGCTAATGGCTCAACAATCTCAATTTGGTTTCCTTCGTTGTCTAAAATCCATAAGTTCGTCACTCCTGCCATTTCAACCTTGGTCAACTCATGCAAAAACTTTACGCCTTTTGATTTTAAATCGGCTGATACTTTTTGAATGTCGTCAACCTGCAGACCTATGTGCTTTGAGCCAAGCGTGTTGATTGCTCCAAAGGCATCTTTTTGCAAGTCTGGACTTGAATTTTGATTTACCGAATGCAGGAGTTCTATTCTTATTCCTGTAGGATGGATTAAGTGAACTATCTCAACGCCAAACTCTGCAAATGCAAACTGTCGCTCAATCTTGAACCCGAACATTTCTCCATACCAACTTGAGGTTGCATTTAAGTCCTTTACAGAAATAGCATAGTGGTGGATTGCTTTGATTGGAATCAACCCTCGGGTTGTGTCGTCGTTCATTTTGCTGTCTTTTGTGTCTTTGCTAAAATTTTGGCAACCCATCAACAGGCAAGTTGCAATTATTGCTATTTGTGAAGATATTCTAAGTCTTGTCATTGTCTGTGGTGAGAGTTGTTTACTATTGCCGCTAACATTAGGCTATCGGCCACTCCATGACGCATACATTTCCAATATCCGCACCTCCAGTGACGCATATCCAGCCCCACGGCCCGCTATACGCCACTCTCTTTCGCACATCCACCGCGCGACCAAAGCTACATCCAATTCGCCATTCGCGCTACAGAGCTGCGCATATTCACCGCACGGCGAAATATCCGCTACTCCGCATCCATGCTGTCCAGCGGTGAGACCGGCGAGTGCGCCAGCGACACGCATAGGTATCGCTCCGCGGCCGTGATGGAGTCTTGGCCCAGGACCTCCTGAAGGTAGCGGATGTCCGTGCCGTGTTCCACGTCGAGGCAATGAGTTTAACACTGTCGTACGAGTGCCGCAGCAGGTGCGCCGAGACCGGTCGCGCGATCGCCGCACGCTCGGCGGCTTGTTGGACTACGTTCTGGAGGTTCCGCGGAGGGTAGCGCTCGCCTGGCGTCTCGCCCTCGGAGAGACAGGCCATGGCTGTAGGGTCGGAACTACACGCGCATGGGCGCGAGCAGGCGCAGAGGAAGCGGGACAATCCGGCCTTTCTTGCCCATGCTGCATCGGGTCGTGACCGTCACGCGCTTCAAACCAATGTCTGCCGGGACGAGTTCGAGCACCTCACTCGGGCGAAGCCCGTGCCGTAGAGGAACATTTGACGACAGTTGTTTGCCGATTAGCTGTTTTGGCGAAAGCGAAAATTCGCGCAAGCAAACCCCGCTAGACATTTTGGCGACAGCCGCCATAACGTCAACTGTTTTGGCGAAATCGAAGATTCGCGAAAGCAAAGCTGCACGCAGCGCTACTCACAATCCATCTAGCGCGACATCGCCACTCAGGCGATCCTTGCTAATCGCCACCCGCCGCACATCCACCAATTCAATTGTCGTCAGCAACGGCAATCCATCCTCGTTAAAATTGTCCGCCAGCAGCTTATTCGACCGCGGCTCATTGTCCGGCGTATGGTAGTTGCGGTAATCCCGCACCGTCACGCCGCCGACCTCCCTCACGTTAAACGGCTCCCGCAGGCGCGGCGCATTGCCGTCGGCGTGGGAGTACGAGGGGTAGGCCAGTTGGTGGGTGCCTGGGGCGAACCAGTATAAGTACTCGTCCTGGTGCATGTCGTGCCCTTCGTGACCGGGCGCGGCCGCAAAACTCACTTCTACCTAGCCCAGCGCATGGCCTTTGACCGTGTCGCGGCCCAAGCTGGAGCGCCTCCACGCCGGGGTCGAGCAGCGCCCACGCTAGGAAGGCGAAGTTTGTGACCGAGTTGACGGACGCACCGTAGGCGGCTGCCTTTTTCTCGTCGAGCCCTCCCCCGCCGACAAAACCCTCCTCGATCGCCTCGTCTTCGCCCGCATGGCGCTCCAGCGGAACCAGCTGGCGGAAGTAGCGCATATCGAGCGCGAGATAGAAGTGGTGGTGGAGCGGCTCTATGGCGTGTAGGGTCGGGCCTTACCTCTTGTAGATGATTGACAAGATGGGTGGTTTCAATCCGGCAGCACACCAATGTTCCAGCACTCCCCATAGTCCAGTAGCATGTGCTGCAAAAATCCTACGGCCCACACGCGCGTAGCGCGGGGGAAGAGCAGCACGACTTACATGCCCATCGCCCAGTACGTGTCTAGCGGGTGGAAGTTGATGCTGCAACGACCCGGGTCGAACATCGGCGTGGCCAGTACGTGATCCACATCCAGCAGGATCGCCGCCGCGAGAATGAGCCACGCCCGCTGCCAGTTGGCCCGATAAAACACCACCGCCACGAGGCCCGGTGCGAGTAAATGAAGTAGGATGTGCACCATGAGACGTGCCGCCGATCAGCCCGAAAACTACAAAAGCGGCCCTGGGGAGCCGCTTTTGTAAGTGATGATGGGACCGCGGGGCTAGAACTTCTTGTTGGCCAACAGGAAGTCCTGCAACATCGCAATCTCCTCCTTTTGGTCTTTGATGATGGCCTCGGCCAGCATTTTGGTTTTCTCCTCCCGTCCGAACTTCAGCAGCGCGTCGGAGTTCTCGACGGCCGCTTGGTGGTGGTCGATCATGAGCTGCGCGAAGTCGAAGTCCGGGTCGCCGGTGAGGAGCCGCAAGTCGACGGCCTTCGACATCTGCATCATGTTCATCATCTGCAGAGCGTTGAACTCCGGCTCGGCGGGTCCGTGCGCCGGGTGTCCGGCCAGGAAGGCCTCGAACTCGGCGATTTTGGCCAACTGCTTGTCGATGATCGACTGGGCCATGGCCTTCATCTCGGCACTGTTACCAATCCTGAGTTCCTCCTGGCTGTTGGTGATGCCCGTTTGGTGGTGAACGATCATCATGGAGGTGTAGTCGTTGTCCGGGTCTTGGGTCTTCGGCATGGCCATCATCTTGGCCATCGACTCGTGCATGTTGCGCATGAAGACGCTGTCGTCGTGGGCGATGACCGTGAGGCTGTCCTCGTCCTTATCGCAAGAGGCGAGTGTGCCGCAGGCGAGGACAGTCGCCAGCAGTGGGGGGCGGTGTTCGGCGACGATCGTGCCTTGAGGAGATGAGTTGTTAGATCTGTCCATAATAAGACACTCGTCGTGCGGCCAAGGCTCGTATGGCTCGTTGGTCGCAGCTCGAAGTGTGGGCAGCTACGCCACACGACGCGCCCACAAGCCGCAAGGACGAATCAGATGAAGACGCTTTGCGCGGGAATTACAGGACAGCTGCTCAGCTCTCCGCTAAAAAAGCTTGTTGATGAAATGACCGAGCCGAGGCAGCACACGCCGGGTCCCCGTCAGGCAAAACGTCTAAATGAGCAGAATAAAAAATTCTGGAGGGTGTTGAAGGGCGTTAGGTGATCCTCGGTGAGGCAACGGCTTTTGGTGAAGCCGCGCTTCAGCTGTCCGACGAGCGTTGGCTCGTCGTATTGCCTGACGGCAGGCCACTGCACGACCTGGGGCCATCGGTAGAGAAGGTCCCGACCGCGAGAAAGCCGTTAGGCGAAATCGCCCCCTCGGCCACGCATAAGTAGGCCTCGATCTCGGCGGCGGTAGCGAAGAAGTGGAACGCAGCCCGGTCGTGCCACACGTCGTAGGCATTGGGCGCGGGCCGAAAGCGAAGCACGTCGCCCACGATCCACTGCGCCAGCCGCGCCTGCGCACCGATACGCGCCTGCGCACGCGCGAGGGCCGCGGCGGAGAGGTCGAGCACCGTGACGTTGCGGTAGCCCGCGCGGAGGAGGTAGTCGACGAGTTGACTGTCGCCGCCGCCGATGTCGATGATGCGAGCGTCGCGGTTGAGCCCGAAAGAGTCGAGGAATTCAAGCGAGGTCGTCGGCACGGTCTGCGTCCAACTTACCTGGTCGGGAGCCTTCGTGTCGTAGATGCGCTGCCAGTGGCGCTGGCGCTGGGTGCTGTATCAATTGGATATCCAGAAGCGCACAGCGTCGGACAATGTCGGTATCGCTTAGCTATTCCCTACAGTTAGCCGGTCAAAATATTCAATTTAACTATGCGCAGCACCCGCCCGCCCCGGCTTGCATCGGCGGGCAGACCTCCGTACCGTACGAGCAGTAGACACAGCAGTCGCCCGACTTCGGACGCAGCACGGCGCCACAGCCCTTGCAGTCGTAAAAGAACTGGCAGGCATCTGTACGCATCGACTCGGTCTCTTGGTGAGCGCAGTGCGGACAGGTGATGGTCGACTTGGCCTCAGTGATTGGGCTTCTCAAAATTGGGCTGTGTTTGGGGCTTCGTGGGCAGTTTTCTCGCTTACGCTAAAACCCGTTACTGTGTAGCCGGTGGTGGCGATCGCTGCGGCGATGGTCTCGGGAGTGGTTTGGGTTGGATCAAACACGACCACCGTGTTCTTCGCCTCGTACGATGGCGTAATCTCCGCAACCCCGACCACCGTGTACACCGCGTCCGAGATGTGCTTCTCGCAGCCGCCGCAGGTCATGCCCTCGACCTGGAAGGTGGCGCTCGCCAAGGCGCCCTGCGGTGTCACTGGCGCTGCATCCTGCGCCGCGAGCGTTGTGCCCTCGCTCGACAGCGAGGGTGCCGCCAGAAATATGATCGCCAGAGCAGTAACAACCAGGAGGAAACCGCGCGACAGAACGAGCGAACGTCCTTCGGGAGGACACGCACAGGCCTCGGCCGTGGTGGGGCGCAGGTGCAGGTACCACGCGGCCCCGATCGCTAAGGCGGACACGCCGATGAGGTAGGGCCGCAAGGGCGCGATCCACGAGAGCCCGGAAGCCAAACCCGCTGCGCCCGACACGAGCGCGAGTAGGGGCGCGATGCAACACAAAGAGGCCGCCACGGCCGCGAGAAGCCCAGCAGAGGATGCAAAGGTTTGCTGTTTCATGCGGATTCAACCTCGTGGAGTGAGTCAATAGTTTGCGCTAGCCCCGTGGGAAAGAGCATTGACGCGGCGTGGTAAATAGTATTTCCGGCACGGCGAGAACTTACCGCGCCGGCGTCCTTGAGCTTCCGCAAATGCTGCGAGACTGCCGGTACACTGATGTCCAGTACTTCGGCCAGGTCACAAACGCACAGTTCGCCCTCCGCCGCGAGCAGTCGCAAGATCGCCAGACGCACGGGACTGGCGCACGCGCTGAAATCCCTGGCCGACGAATCGAGCGAAGCGCGGTTTTCCGAGACGAAGGTCTTACACCGTCGGATCTGGGCCTCATCCCGGATCGACCGGACGCAGGCGCTGACTGGAGTCGGAACTTTCACGGCGCAAAGGTAGGACGCTATTTAAGGACTTGCTTAAGTAGTTAGATCCGAACTCGGGCAGTTTTCGCGCCTTCGCAAAACAGTACAGCAGCTCCCGGCCCGCCGTGCGCACCAGCTCATCGTACGCCGCCACCTCCTCGGCGCGACCGTCGGCATACGCCGGATCGAGGTAGCGCAAGGCGACGCGCCTGCGGGCCGCGGGCAGGTAGGGGCAGTCGGCGTCCGCCTCAGCGCGAGGTCGTTCTGCTCGGCGGTGTAGGCTTCATCTTTGATGATTCCCATGGTTAATTCATTTAGCAGCAGCCGCCGCCGGGTGAACAGGTCGTGAGCGCGAGCGCGAACACGCTCACCAACATTGAGTCTGGCCACCTGCTTCGCGTAAAGCACACGAGCACAGTCGCATCAATCACGCCGACATTGATAATGATATCGTTAGCTGTAAACATGTCGCTGGCCGGTCGGTGCTTCCGCAGGTCAGCTCCTAAACCATGCAGGTTGGTTGACGAGTTCTAAAAAACAGCAACAGGCTGGCATTAGGGCGCGGCAAAGTTCATCCGTTGAATGCGCACCGAGTTGAGGATGGCCAGCAGGGCCACGCCGACATCAGCGAATACCGCTTCCCACATGGTGGCCAGCCCGCCCGCACCCAGGGCCAATACCACGGCTTTCACGAAGAAGGCCAGCCAGATGTTCTGCCAGACGACCGAATGGGTGGCGCGGGCAATGCGGCGGGCAGTCGCGATTTTGCTCGGGTGGTCGGTTTGGATGACCACGTCGGCGGTTTCTATGGTGGCGTCGGAGCCGAGGCCACCCATCGCAATGCCCACGTCAGCCAGGGCCACTACAGGGGCATCGTTGACTCCATCGCCCACGAAGGCCAGCTTACGGCCCGCATCCAGGTACTGCTGCACGTAGCGGGCCTTGTCATCGGGCAGCAAGCCGCCGTGGGCCTCTGTGATGCCCAGCTCTTTGGCCACGCGCTGCACGATGCTGTCCTTATCGCCCGAGAGCATGACGATCTTGGTGATGCCGTCGGCCCGCAGGTCGCGCACGGCCTGGGCGGCGTCGGCCTTGGGGGCGTCGGCGACAGTGAGGTAGCCGGCATACTGGCCGTCCACGGCCACTACCACGATGCTATCTACCGCCTGGTCCACCTCGCCGGGGTAGGCGATGTCGAATTTGTGGAGCAGCTTGGCGTTGCCGGCCAGCACCGGGCGACCATCGACCTGGCCGCGCAGACCGTGGCCGGCTATTTCTTCGACCTGCCCGACCGGGACGTTGGCTGCCGCCGCGCCCACGTAGGCCACCACGGCCTTGGCAATGGGGTGAGTAGACTTGCTCTCCAGCGCCCCGACCAGCCGCAGCAGCGCAGCGGCCTCGGTGCCGGTCGCGGGCACCACCTGGCGCACGGCAAACACTCCCTCGGTAAGCGTGCCTGTCTTATCCATAACCACGGTGTCAATCTCGCGCAGCACGTCTAGAAAGTTGGCGCCCTTGAAGAGGATGCCGTTTTTAGAGGCCGCTCCAATGCCCCCGAAATAGCCGAGTGGTATACTAATGACCAGTGCGCACGGGCAGGAAACAACCAAGAACACCAGCGCCCGGTAAAGCCAATCGCGGAATACGTAATCATCAACTACGAAGTAGGGCACAGCCACCAGCAGCGCCGCCAGCGCCACCACAATGGGCGTGTAGATGCGGGCGAACTTGGTAATGAACCGCTGGGTCTTGGCCTTGCGGCCCACCGCGTCCTGCACCATCGCCAGAATTTTGCTGAGCTTGGTATCCTCGAATACGGCTGTGACGGTGACCTGAATCAGCGACTCCAGGTTGACCATGCCGGCCAGCACGGGCTCGCCGGCTTGCTTGGTCTGCGGAGCCGACTCGCCGGTGAGGGCGGCGGTATTGAAGCTGGCCGGAGCGCCGTTCAGGGTGCCGTCGAGGGCGACTTTCTCGCCGGGCTTCACTTCCATCACGTCGCCCACCCGCACGGACTGGGGCTCAAGCACCGAGTACTGGCCCTCGCGCAGCACGGTAACCTCGGTGGCCTGAATCTCCAGCAGGGCCTTGATGCTACGCTTGGCCCGATTGACGGCTGCGTCCTGGAACAGTTCGCCCACGGTATAAAACAGCATCACGGCCACGCCTTCGGGATACTCGCCGATGGCAAAGGCCCCGAGCGTAGCGATGCTCATGAGCAGAAACTCGTTGAACACGTTGCCGCTGGGAATGCTGATCACGGCGGCCTTGAGCACCTTCCAGCCCACGAGCAAGTACGCCACCCCGTACCAGACCGGGCGCAGGTAGCCGGTGAAGAACGGCACGTCGAAATAGTCGAGGGCGATACCGGTCAGCAGCAGCGCTAGGCTGAGTGCAGGCACTAGGTAGGGCGTAAAGTAGGACCGCTCACCGGCTGGGCCGGGGCCGTGCCCCACGTGCGGGCCGATGGGGTGGGCGGGAGTATGGTTGTGGCCTGGCACGTCATGGCCCTGGGGCGCGGCGGCTGGGGGCGTGAGCTGGTCGCGGGTAAGCGCCCCCACGTTGTCGAGATTCACCTGCTTGGCGGTGTTCAACTCTGCGTTGAGGTTGTTGGAAGTAGGGTTAGGCATGGTAAATAGGTTTTGATAACGCGAAAAGCGATAAGCCGGGCGGGGCGGCGAGGCGGGGTTATTCTCCTTCGGGGGTTGAGTAGGTAGGGCCTAATGATCGTCGCTCAGGCCACCGGCTTTCGATTGCGCGTACACGTAGTAGGCACCTTCGAGCACGAGCTTGGCGCCCGCCGGTAATGGGTCGAGCAGCCGGATAGCCGTGTATTTATCGAACTGTCCGGTCGTGACCACGCGCAAGCGAGTGAATTCGATCTCGGCATCGGTGGGGCCGCCTGCGGCGAAGTCCTTCGTCGCGTACACGTAGTGCGCGTCGCCATCTTGGATCACTGCCGCCTCTGGTACGGCGGGCTGGGTGGACATCCGGTCGAAGATCCGCGCCTCGATGAAGAGGTCTTTGATAAAAGGCGGCCTAGACCCTATGAGGTGCCCGTGCACGCGGACGGTCTTCTTCACCGAGTCGAACTCCTTACCGATCACGTGGACCTCGGCGGCGTAGATGCTGTCGCCGCCCATAGCCGGCACCGAGTAGCTGATGCGCTGGCCCACTTTGACTCGGTCGATGTCGCTCTCGAAGATATCAAGTTCGAGGTGGACGTGATCTGTGTCGATGATCTCCATGAGTTGGTCCCTAGCCGTCACGAACATCCCATCGTTGACGCTGATCTTCGAGATGTACCCCGAGCGCGGCGCGCGGACGCTCAGCAGGCGAGTGATGTTCGAGATTGTGACGCGCCCCGGGTCTATCCCGAAGAAGCGCAGGCGGTCGGCCAGGCCCGCGAGGGTTGCCTCTTGTTTGGCTACATTGGCCTCGGCCTCCTGGAGCTTGCGTTTGACGCCCGCGTTTTGGGCCACGAGTTCAGCCTGTCGCTCCAACTCCTGCCGTAGAAAGGTGAGCTCGCTGTTCGCCTCGAGGTAGGTCTGCTGTAGCACCACAAATTCGGGATTCTCGAGCCGGGCCAACACGGCGCCCTTCTTGACGTAATCACCCTCGACGTGCTCACCGGCGTCCCGCACGAAGGCATCGGCCAGCGCGGCGACCGTCGAGTAGCCGTTGGGCGGCAGACCCAGGGTGCCGGCGGCTTCGACCGCGCTGCCGACCTGGATGTCCGTCGGCACCCCGAAGCGCATCTCCACGCCCTCTACCTGTCGGCGTGAAAGATGGATGACGTCTTCTGCTCCCTCGCCGTGCTCGTCGCCTTCCCCGCCGTGCTCGCCCGCAACCTCGGTGGCGATGGTGTCGTCCTTCGGCTGGCAGGCGGTCGTGAGGAGGACTGCGCTAAATAGAACTGGCAACAATCGCGTGCTGGGGATGCTGATGGTGTGCATGATATTATTGATTGAGTGCGCGCCGCAGCGCCGCGGTAGAGAGGTTGTAATCGAGTACGGCCGTGTAGTAGGCCAGCTCTACTTCGGTGGCGGCGCTGAGCGTCTGTACCACCTCCAGGGTCGTGAGTTCGCCAGCGTCGTAGTTGAGGGCGGTGATGCGGCGTAGCTCCGGGCCGATCTGCGCGAGCTGCGCCCGGTACGCGTCGACTGCTAGCCGCGCGGTCGCGACCGCCGTCCTGAGGCCGATGATATTCTGCTCAACGCTGAGCCGCGTAGCCTCCAAGCGCGCCGTGGCGGCCGACGTGCCGAGTCTGGCCGCGGCAATGCGCTGGTTGGTCTGTGCTCGGAACAGCGGGACCGTCACGCCCAGCTGAAACGTGTTGAGCACGGGGAGCTCGTCGAACTTCTGCACGCCATAGCCGAGGAACGCGGTCGGTTTGAGTCCGGCCGTCAAGACGTCGATCTCGGCCCCGCTCACCCGCAGCTCCTGGTCAGCGAGCTGTAGGCGGAGGTTCGAGCTGTCGCTAAAACTCGCCACCGCTGGTGCTACCGCGAGGGTGTCCGTCGGTGACAGATCGATCCGGTCCCGACCCGTAAGAAGGCCCAACTGCGCGCGCAAACCCTCGATCTCGCGCTCGGCCTGCCTCGCCTGAAGCCGGTAGCGCTCCAGTGGCGGAAGGAGCACGAGGCGTTCCAGGGGATTGGCTGCCCCCAGGCGCACGCGCGCCTCAGCAATGCGCTCGAACTCCTCGTAGCGCGTGGCTAGGAGGAGGTAGAAGTCGAGCATCCGCCGCTGGTGCTGGAGCTGGTACGAGACCTGGCGCACGGTGTAGACGAGGTTTTGGGCCGTGAGCCCGCTCTCGAGGCGCAGTCGGAGGACCTCAAGCTTTTGGCTCGCGTTGTTGGCCCGCGTGCTCGCCGGATGCGGCAGCGACTGGGTGATGCTAAATTGCGTCATGCGGTTGTCGTTTGGCCGGAAGAGGCCCTCCCCGTCATAGGCGATCTGCGTGAGGCCTGGCTGGTAAGGCAAGTTAAGCAACCCCTGCGCCGTGGCCACTTGCAAGTCGGAGGCCCGAATCGTTGGATTTGACTCGAGCGCGAGGTCGACGACCTCATCGACGGATACCACTGAGTCCTCTGTCGGCGTCTGCGCGTAAGGGGTTTTGGCGAAAGCCAGACAGAGCACCGCCGCTATTCCCGCTTTTGCAAAACCCGCCCCGCCGATGTCACGTCTACGCTCGCGCTGCTCTTGCCAGGCCGCGAGCCAACTGTAGAGCACCGGCAACACGACGAGCGTCAATAAAGTGGCGGTGAGCAAACCGCCGATCACGACGGTGGCGAGCGGACGTTGTACCTCGGCGCCGCCACTCGTTGATAGCGCCATCGGCAGGAACCCTAGCGAGGCCACCGAAGCAGTCATGATTACCGGGCGAAGCCGTACCCTGGTGCCCGTGATGATGCGCTCGCGGATGTCGGTGACGCCCTCTTTACGCAGTTGATTGAGGTGGCCGATCAGGACGATGCCGTTGAGCACCGCGACCCCGAACAGGGCAATGAACCCGATGCCCGCCGAGATGCTGAATGGCATGCCGCGTAGCTCCAAAGCCCAGACGCCACCTATGGCCGACAGCGGAATAGCTACGAAGATCAAGGCAGCCTGCGAGAAGGACCCGAACGTGAAGAAAAGCAAGGTGAAAATGAGCGCCAGCGCCAGCGGCACGGCGATCAAGAGGCGCGCGCGTGCCGCCTGGAGGTTTTCGAATTGCCCGCCGTAGCGTAGGTAGTAACCCGGTGGCAGGTCGAGTCGCGCATCCAGGGCCTCGCGGATGTCGCCGACCAGGGTCTCGGTGTCGGTATCGCCGACGTTCACGCCGATGACAATGCGGCGGTTGGTGTTGTCGCGCGAGATCTGCATCGGGGCGTTCTGGAGTTCGACCGTGGCGACCTCGCGGAGAGGAACTTCGCTGCCGTTGTCGAGGGTGATGAAGAGATTGCGCACGGACTCGATGTCGGTGCGGGCGCCCTCGGCGAGGCGTACGACCAGGTCGAAGCGGCGCTCGTCTTCGTAGACGGTGCTCGCGATGGCGCCCGCGAAGGCACCGCTGATGATGCGGTTGATCTCGCGGACCTGTACCCCGTACTGCGCCATGCGATCGTAGCGGTAGTCGACTACGATCTGCGGCATGCCGACGGTTTGCTCGACGTTGGTAGAGGCTACACCCGGTAGGCTACTGATGATGCGCTCGGCCTCGGCGGCCCTGGCGGCGGCGACCTCCAAGTCCGGACCGTACAGCTTAATGGCGATGTCCGACTTCGAACCGGTCATCAACTCGTTGAACCGCAGCTGGATCGGTTGCGAAAACTCCAGCCCGACACCCGGTACCACCGCGAGCACATCTTCGATCACTTCGAACATGCCCTCCCGGGTGCTCGCGGTGGTCCATTCGTCGCGCGGCGCCATCACGAGCGTGTAGTCACCGCGCTCTACGGACATCGGGTCGGTCGGGATCTCGGCTGCTCCCAGGTTGGTGACCACCTCCCGGATCTCGGGAACGGCCTCGAGCAAGAGCCCGTGCATCAGCGCCGTGGTCTCGATGGTCTGCGTCAAGGACGTACCGGGCGGCAATATTTGCTCCATGGCCAGGTCGCCCTCTTCCAGAGTCGGGATAAATTCGCCGCCCAAACGGGAGAAGGCCCACAGACTCACGGCGAAGAGAAGCACCGTGGCGGCTACGACTGCCCATTTGAAGCGGAGCGCCGCAGCGAGTACGGGCGTGTACAATCGCTGGAAGTAGCCAATGATCCGATCGGCGAGCGTGCGCTCGTTTGACACCTCTTTATTCAGGACGAGGGCCGCCATCGCCGGCACGTAGGTGAGCGAGAGAATCAACGCCCCTAAGATGGCGAGCATCACGGTCTCGGCCATCGGCCTGAACATCTTGCCCTCGATGCCCACGAGCGCGAGGATCGGCAGGTACACCATTAATATGATGATCTCCCCGAAGGCCGCCGAGCTGCGGATCTCCATCGAGGCCGCCGTGACTTCAGAATCCATTTGTTTTGGCGAAAGCCGTTGGCCCGCGAAGCCCACCGATAGTCGGTGGACGATGGCCTCGACGATGATCACGGCCCCGTCGACGATGAGCCCGAAGTCGATGGCCCCGAGGCTCATCAGGTTGGCGGAGATGCCGAGGACGTTCATCATCGACACGGCGAAGAGCATCGCGAGCGGGATCACCGAGGCGACTACCAAGCCCGCGCGCCAGTTGCCAAGCAATAACACGAGGATGAAGACGACGATCAGGCCGCCTTCCAACAAGTTGGTCTTCACCGTCGAGATCGCGGAGTTCACGAGCTTGTCGCGCACGAGGTAGGCTTCGATCGTGACGCCTTCCGGGAGGCTCGACTTGATTTCCTCGACGCGCGCACGCACACGCTCGGTGACGGTGGCGGAGTTGGCCCCGCGCAGCATCATCACCTTGCCGCCTATGGCCTCGCGGCCATTGTAGACCAGGGCGCCGTAGCGAGGAGCGGTACCGTACTGTACCGTCCCGACGTCACGAATGCGGATCGGGCGCCCCTCCCGCACGTCGACCACGATGTCGCCGATGTCCTCGAGGGATTTGACGAGGCCGTTGCTGCGGATGTAGTAGGTACGCGGGTCTTTCTCGATGTAGGCGCCGCCGGTGTTCTCGTTGCTTTGCTCCAGGGCGGCGAAGACGTCCGCGATCGTGACGTTCATGGCCCGCAGGCGGTTGGGTTGCACGGCCACCTCATAGCGCTTGACGTAGCCGCCGAGAGAGTTGACCTCCACGACGCCGGGGATGCCGGCGAGTTGGCGGCTCACGATCCAGTCTTGGATCGTGAGCAGGTCGGTGGCGGAGTACTGGTCTTCGAAACCCGGCTTGGCGTGGACGACGTACTGGTAGATCTCCCCGAGCCCCGAGGAGATGGGGGCCATCTGCGGGGCCTCGACATCGGGGGGCAAGGCACTGGCCACGTCGCCCAAGGCCTCGCCGACGAGCTGGCGCGCGAGGTAGACATCGACGTCCTCCTCGAAGACGATCGTGATTACGGAGAGCCCGAACCTGGAGATCGAACGGATCTCGACGAGGTCCTGGAGGTTTTGTAGCGAGAGCTCGAGGGGCGTGGTGATGAATTGCTCGACCTCCTGAGTGGCGAGCGTCGGGGCGGTCGTAAAGACCAGCACCTGGTTGTTGGTGATGTCGGGGATGGCATCGATGGGCAGCTGCCGCAGCGACCAGAGGCCCCAGACGACGAGGGCACCGGTGAATAGACCGATGACGAGCTTATTCCGTACGGAATAAGCGATGATGGCGTCGAACATGTAAGAGTTGAACTAGTCAAAAGCGATTCCAGCGCAGCGTGGGAAGCTTGCGCCAAAACGAACCGAACGGGCACAGGTGTCCTGCGCCGGGGTTGGACTAGACCCTCGGGGGCTGATCGGCGGGCGACTCAACGATGCCTAAAAGCCGCTGCCCCGGGGCGTGCACCACCGCGAAAGGGAGCTCCTTCGCGATAGAGATGCGGAGCGCCAGGATGGTCGGAACGGCGGGCGCGACGCTACCGCAGCACGCGCAGAGGCAGAGCGGCGAGCATTGGTCGGTGCCGTCAGGGTGCTCGTGACCGTCTTCGGCGAGCGTCGTGCGCGCGTGCTCGACCAGCACGGCCGCGTCTGCGCAAGGCAGGCAGGCGATGATTGCCAGGTAGGCGGCGAGAAGGATCACGAAGGCGCGCACGGGGACTCCAACGAGAAATCGGTGCGGATGGTTGTTTGGGTTGGAACTGTCCCCATGACGGTCGAGCCGGCGATTGTGCGCCGCGACGTCGAAAGTCCAGCTCAAAGTTTAAGGTCTCCCACGTGGCCCTCGACTCGGCTCAGGAGGTTTTGGCGTAAGCCGTACGCCTCCCTAGTTCAGGCGTGCAGCGTCTATGAAGTCACCGCTTCACGACCCCAGCCACGGTAGTACCGCCGCTTAAACCAAAACGCCGCCTGTACTAAGGCAATCAAGGCAGGCACCTCCACCAGCGGCCCGATCACCCCCACGAAGGCCTGGGGGGAGTCGAGCCCGAACACCGCAATCGCCACCGCAATCGCGAGCTCGAAGTTGTTGCCCGTGGCCGTGAATGCGATCGCGACGTTGCGCTCGTAGTCGGCCTTGAGGAAGTAGCCCAGGATCAGGCTCACGACGAACATCACCGCGAAGTAGACCACGAGCGGCACGGCCACCCGCAGCACGTCGAGCGGCAAGCGCACGATCAGCTCGCCCTTGAGACTGAACATGAG
>JBGTKC010000231.1:0-4204 GCA_041744755.1 Saprospiraceae bacterium | reverse complement strand
CATGACCTTCGCCTGGTCTCCGAAATCGCCCCAAGCTACGTAGTAGGCGAAGGGCAATGACATGGCTGCGGCACCGAGGACCACTTCCTTGTCATGCGCAAAGACCAATAGCGCCTCCGCCGCCTCAGCGTGGGGCACCCTGCGTGTAGCGAAGTCCACCAAGATATTGGTGTCCAAGAATAGCCTATCCAAGGTTGTAGTATTTCTCCATCATCGCTTCCATGTGCTCCTTTCGCCTTAGGGGCGTAGGTGGGTCTGTAAATTCGGAGAGTCCCTCCCGGAGGGATTTGGGTACCGGCATCCCCCATCGGTTGGTGCAGATGTACTCGGTAGGTGTTTCCAGTCGCTGTTGGCGGCTTGCTTCCTCGTGGATCTTCTCGTACATCATGGCGGAAAGGCTCTTGCCAATGGTCGACGAAATTTCCTTCCCGAGACCGATGGTATCCTCGTCGAGGCGAAGCGTGAGTTTTTTGGCGGGCATAGTTGATGTTTTGTACGTATACAACCCAATTTGTACGTGTAAAGTTACTTCACTGTCCCGCATCCAACTTCCGCATCACAGGTTGATGTACCTACATGGAATATTCACGCATCATCGAAATCGGCATCGACAGTTTTGCGGCAGCGTCATCGGCTGGGACCTCCGGCGTGGCCGTAAGTGATGTCACGTCGATGCGGCATTTGCTCGAGCGCGTCCGGCGGGCCGACGAGGCCGGCGTCGATGTCTTCGCCATCGGCGAGCACCACCGCCGCGAGTACCTCGACTCGGCGCCGCACGTGATCCTCGGGGCCGCGGCCGCCGTCACGGAGCGGATCAAACTCGGGAGCGCCGTCACGGTGCTAAGCGCCGCCGACCCGGTGCGCGTCTTCCAGAACTTCGCGACCGTCGACTTGATCTCCAACGGTAGGGTCGAGGTCGTGGCCGGGCGCGGGTCCTTCACGGAGTCCTTCCCGCTATTCGGGCGCCGCCTGCAGGACTACGATGAGCTCTTCCGGGAGAACTTGGAGTTGCTGCTCGAGCTCCGCGAGTCGGAGGCGATTCACTGGTCGGGGCAATTTCGCCCGGCGCTCACGGGGCAGGGGGTGTACCCGCGCCCGGTCCAGGAGAAGTTGCCCATTTGGGTGGGAGTCGGAGGTACGCCCGAGTCCTTTGTGCGGGCGGGGATGCTGGGATTGCCCTTGATGGTGGCGATTATCGGTGGGGAGACGCATCGCTTTCGGCCGCTGGTGGATTTGTACCGGGAGGCTGGGCGGCGCGCGGGGCATGATCCGGCGCAGTTGAAGGTCGGTATTCACTCGCTAGGCTACGTGGCGCCGACGAGTGCGGAGGCGACGGCGGACTTTTTCCCGGGTTACGCGCGCACCTTCACCAAGATCGGCAAGGAGCGGGGCTGGGCACCGATCACGCAGGCGCACTACGAGCACCAGATCGGGCAGACGGGCGCGCTCGTGGTGGGGGATCCCCAGGAGGTGGCGGCCAAAATTTTGCGGCACAGCGAGGCGCTCGGGGGCATCTCGCGCTTTGCCTTCAATATGGACATGGCGGAGGTGCCACAGGAGAAGCTGCTTCGGGCGATCGATTTGCTGGGGCGGGAGGTGAGGGGCTTGGTGAATGCGTAACGTGCACTGGCGCATGGCTGAAGGGGCCCGTAGCGGCGCCAGGGGCCCGTTAAACCAGTGAGCTGTTTGAGAACATTTCTACTGTCTGAGTTTATCGACAGCCCACTCGTCCAACGACCGCCCTGGCGCCGGGCTGCTGTCAGGAGGAGCGTCCGCACGGACTCCTCCTAAGTGCTTATCGGGCTATAGATGAGGCTTACGCCAAAACTCGGCCTACTCTGCATCTTTAGCGCATGCACACCCAGAGCCTCTCAGGCAATAATTCCGTTACCCAAGCTCAGCAGAAGCTTGACTGCCACCAGCGTTGGCTCCCGGTACTCCTGATGCTGTTGCTAACCGCCTGTGGCACCGAGCGAGGGGAGTACGTCGAGTCCGGCTCAGAGGCCATGGAGGACGGGAGCTACGAACCGGACCAGGAGCACCGCATGAACTTCGGCCCCGACGCCGCCCAACCCCCTGCCCCCGCCAGTGCCGCCCCCGGCACAGACGTCGCCCCCGCCCGCAAACTCCTCCGCACCGCCAGCCTCTCCATCCGCGTGGACAGCGTCGATCGCGCGGCGCGCGCCGTCACCGCCCAACTCGAGACCCTCGGTGGCTTCGTCGCGGCCGAGCGCACGATCGATTACGATGGCCTCAACCGCAGCATGACCCTCAAAGTGCCCAGCGAGCGCATCGACGAGATGATCGGTGCCGTCGAGGCGCTCGCCGATAAGGTCGAAAGCCGCGCGATCTCCGTCGTCGACA
The DNA here is from genome assembly GCA_041744755.1 of Saprospiraceae bacterium. GTDB lineage: Bacteria > Bacteroidota > Bacteroidia > Chitinophagales > Saprospiraceae > CALDTK01. Next base: position 1,840 of record JBGTKC010000231.1, on the reverse strand, counting down.
AGACCACCGAGTACGTCGACGTGGCCGCACGCCTCGCCACCCAGCGTGCCCTGGCGGCCCGCCTGGAAGAACTCCTCGAGCGCGCCCAGAAAGTGAGCGAGGTCATCGAGGTCGAGCGCGAGTTCGCCCGCGTCACGGCCGACATCGAGGCCTTCGAGGCGCGGCTCCAGTCCATTGATCGCGATGCGACGTATGCGACGCTAGAGCTGCAGATTTTGGGCACGTATGCCCCGGTGGTTTCGCGCGAGTCCTTCTGGGATGACTTTAAGGAGAGCTTCGTGGATGGGCTGCGCTTTATCCGGGGTTTCGCCTTGGTAGTGGTGTCGCTGTGGCCTTTCTGGCTGATTGCGGGGGTGCTTGCCTGGTGGTGGCTACGGCGCCGGCGGCGGCGGGTGGTGGTGCCGCCTCTGCGGTAGGGTTCCCGCGCCCCGCTTGATTTCGCAGAGCTCTGCGGCCGGTTGACCCTTTCGAGCGCCGCGGGACACGGGGGGTGGTGGATGCACCAAATGCCTGTTAAAACAACATCTTCTTCACCCGATCCAGCTCCCGCTTGTTGTCCTTTTGCTTAAGGGTATCGCGCTTGTCATACGTATTCTTACCCCGCGCCAACGCGATCCCCACCTTCACGATCCCCCGATCGTTCATGTAAACCTTCGTCGGGATGATCGTGAGGCCCTTCTCGCGGATCTTCTTGTCGAGCTTCTTGAGTTCGCGGGCCTTGAGCAGCAGCTTGCGTACGCGCGTCGCCTCGTGGTTGTTGTCGGTGCCGTGCTTGTACTCCTTGATGAAGAGGCTCTTGATCCAGAGTTCGTCCTTCTTGAAGAAGCAGTAGGCATCGGCGAGGTTGGCCTCCCCGGCGCGCAGGGCCTTCACCTCAGTGCCTTGAAGCATAATGCCGGCCTCGTAGGTGTCGATGAACTCGTACTCGTAGCGCGCGCGGCGGTTGTCGATGACGGTGAAGCGGGGTTTGTTGACGGAAGCCATAGGGAGGGCAGGGCGGCCTTTGGCCTAAATGGAGACGGATTGCAAAGCTAAGGTGGTCCTAGGGGTTTCCGACGGGCCGCGCGGTAGGGAACGCCGGAGGCGAAGCCCGGTTGAGCAAGGCAGCCCTTAGCCCCCGCCCGTCGCCCTCGCGCGCCTCGCGTCTCCATTGCGCGCCTCGCGTCCGCCCTTTCCGCTACAGCCGCTCATTAATAAACCCCGTCATCCGCTCGTACAAGTTCAACCGCGTCACACCACCATAAATCCCGTGATTACGATTCGGGTACGCCATGAACTCGAATTGCTTATTCGCCGCCACCAGGGCGTTCGCCATCTCGACCGAGTGCTGGAAGTGGACGTTGTCGTCGCCGGTGCCGTGCACGAGGAGGTAGTGACCCTTCAGCAAGTCCGCGAAGTTGACCGGGGAGTTGTCGCGGTAGCCGTCTGGATTCTCCTCGGTGGTCCGCATGTAGCGCTCGGTGTAGAGCGAGTCGTACCACTTCCAGTTCGTGACCGGGGCCACGGCAATGGCGAGCTTAAAGACATCCGTCCCCTTCGTGATCGCGAGACTCGACATATACCCACCGTAGCTCCACCCGAAGATGCCGATGCGCGAGGCGTCGATCCACGACTGGCTCCCGAGGTACTTGGCGGCCGCGATCTGGTCTTCGACCTCGAGTTTGCCGAGCTCTAGGTAGGTCTGCTTCTGGAAGTCGGCCCCGCGAGCGCCCGTGCCCCGTCCGTCGACGCAGGCCACGACGTAGCCCTGTTGCGCGAGCATCTGGAACCACCAAAAGTTCTGGCTGCCCCACTGGTCGACGACCTGCTGCGAACCCGGACCGGAGTACTGGAACATGAA
>JBGTKC010000230.1:0-12129 GCA_041744755.1 Saprospiraceae bacterium | reverse complement strand
AGGGCTCCGTAGTCGCCCTGCGTGAGCTGGGCGAGGTCGGCAGAGGCCGTGGCGTCGGCGAGGGCACCGTCGAGCGCGAAGGCGGCCGCGGCGTAGGCCTGGCGACAAAGGGCGGTGTACTCGGCGGCCGTCTGGACGAAGAGCACGGCGTTGAGGTTGTCGTCGGCGGGGCCGTGCCCGCGTGAGGACTCGCTTTCGCGAAAACTATCCTCGGCGGGATCTGTAACGGAGGTTTTGACGGAAGTCGATCCACCCTTCACGTCGCGGGAAGAGCCACAAGCCAGCAGCGCAAGGGTCAGGCAAAGGGCAAAAACGCGCATATTCGGTATTTAACTCGCCGGCAAGGTAGGGGCGGCCCTACCTTCCGCCGATGCCCCAAACACTCGGCACCGATCCCGATCTCGACCTCGAGGCCCTGCCCGACGGCCTCCCGCGCACCCAGCGTTTCGTCTGGCTCGCGCACGTCCTCGACCCCGAGGCCCGCCCGCCCCGCACGGCGGACGTATTGGCGCAAGCCTTTCGGCAAGATGCCCCCGACCAGCAGATAAAGCTCGACGCCAAGGCGATCGACCAGATCGCCACCGAGCTCCGCGCCGAAGGTCTCCTCACCGCAGCGACGCCGAAGCGCGGCAAGACCGAACCCGAGCCCGTGCCCGTGGCCGCCGTCATCGACGCCTATATCATGGAGCCAGAGGCCACGCGCAAGCTGGCCGATACGCTCTACAAGCGCGGCAACTTCCCGCCGCCCTACCGCCCCGGCACCCTTGGCGCGCGCCGCAAGTGGGACTTCGCCTTCGACTACGAATCCTTTCCCTTACGCACCCTGCTACTCCTGCTGGCCGGCCGCACCGAGGACTTCGAGACCGAGCTCGCCGACCTGCGCGGCCACAACGACTGGCGCAATCCCGACAGCAAGGAGCGCGCCCTACGCCTCGCTACCCTGCCCCTGCGCAACCTCGATTACCGCTTCTGGCAGCACACGCCGCGCGATATGCGCTTCAGTGTATTTGCGCGCGCCTTGCGGCAAAACGCGGAGGCCTCCGTCGAGCAGGCCGAGCACTACCACGCCTTCCTGCTCGATCCGGACAACGCGAACGACGGCGACATCAAGCACCAACGCACGCTCGAGACCATGGCCCTGGCCGTGATGCACCTCATCGTCGGCGACGAGCGCGTCGGGGAACTCCACCCGCGGCTGGCTTACCTACAGGCCGTCGTGGCCGTGGGCGGTGACGAAGTCCCGGCCGCGGAGGTCGACGAGGACGGTTGGCCCGCGGGTGCGCCCTCGCTCGCCACCGCCGTCTGGGGCTTCCAGGCCATCGGCAAAGACCCGGAGGTGGCCTTCGCGCTGGCCGCCCGCATGAAGGAATGGGCCACGGTCGAGCCGAAGTTCGGCAAACCCGCCGAGGCCGTGGCCAGCTACTGTCTTGGGGACGCCGACAAGGCCGAAGCGCTCCTCCACGCCATCGTCGAGGAGCAGTCCCTCGCGCCCGAAGCCTGGGCCGCGCTGCTGTGGGCCTACGCCTGGACCGGCCTCAAGCCCCGCGCTGAGGCCGTGATGCGTCTTACGACCGCACTGGAGACCGGCGACCGCGCCCTCGAGACCCGCCCCTACCTGCGCGGCGAGATCCTCAACGCCCTGGCCACCATCTACCCCACCGACCCACGCTCCCAGCGTTGGGACCAGCAGGCCGACGCGATCGCCGATACCTACGGCCTGCGCTACCTCCTGCGGCTCCAGCCCGTACCCGAGGCCTGGGAGTACGCCCTGCGCATCCTCGCCGACGTCGCTGGACACGTCGAGGAAACCGCCGAAGCCGCCGAGGAGAGTCGCCTGCTGTGGATCGTGGATCCAGACAAGCGGGAGGTTATCGTCCGCGAGCAGAAGAGCGGCAAGCGCGGCTGGAGCAAGGGCCGCAAGATGAGTCCGCGCGACCTGCTGGATGCCGTTGGGACGCGCCGCTTTGAGCCGCTCGACGAGCGCGTGATCGGGGCGGCGGCAAGGCCGGTAGCCGCGAAGGTGGTCGTACCGGGCATGTCCGAGCCGGAGGCCCTAGAGTTTGCGTACGGCTACACGCTGCACCTGCTCGAGAATCACCCGCGCGTCGTGCTCGACGACGACCGGCGGATCCCGCTCGAGGTGGTCCGCGGGGTGCCAGAGCTCATCGTCGACGAGGGTCCGGAGGGTATTCGGTTGAGCTTCGTGCCGCCGGCGGCTTCCGAGGGCTTCCACGTCGAGAAGGAGACGCCGACGCGCTACCGCGTATACGAGATCACGACCGATCAGGCCCGCCTCAGTCGTGGCGTCGGCAAGCAAACGCTGATCCCGGCCGTGCGCCGCGCGGAGATCGATACGAAGTTGCCGGCCCTGCGGCAGCGCGTCCGCATCAACGCCAGCAGCGACCTGGCGACGAGTGACCTACCGGAGGTCTCGGGCGACAGCCGACCCTGTGCACACCTGCTGCCCTACGGCGTAGCATACAAGCTGGAGCTTTACGCCCGACCGCTGCCGAAGGAGGATTTCTACGCCCGCATCGGACAAGGTGCCTCGCGGAGTGCGATGGTCGAGAACGGGGGCCCTGGCGATGACAAGCCCGCGCGCCGCATCTTGCTCACGCGCCACCTCGTGGCGGAGGAGCGCTCGGCGGCGGCCATCATCCACGATTGCCCGACACTCGATCGGCTCCCCCACGAGGACTTCGAGTGGACCCTCGACGATGACGAGACGGCACTACGGGTGCTGCTCGAACTACGCCAGCTCCAACGCGAGGGCCGCATCTCGGTCGAGCATCCGAAGGGCGAACGACTGCGCCTCGTCGGCGCCGGCGGGAGCCGTGGACTCAGCCTGCAGGTGAACAAGGAGCGCGACTGGTTCGCGGTCGATGGTAAGTTCAAGACCGACGAGGGCCAGGTGCTCACGTTTCGTCAATTGCTGGCGCACACGCGCGCCTCCGGGGGACAGTTCGTCGAGTTGGAGGAGGGGACCTTCGTGGCCATCACCGAGGAGCTGCGATCACGTCTCGAGGCGATCGAAGGCCTCATCCAAGAGAGGTCCAATCAGGCGACCCTCACGCCCCTCGCCGCGTTGGCCTTCGCGGATCTCACCGACGAGATCGAGGACTTCGAAGTAGACGAGGCTTGGCAGCAAAACCTCCGGCGGATCGCCGAGACGGCCGACTTCGACCCGGCGGTGCCGACGGCGCTCCAGGCGGAGCTGCGGGCCTACCAGACCGAGGGTTACAAATGGCTTCGACGGCTCGCGGAGTGGGGCGTGGGCGGCTGTCTGGCGGATGACATGGGTCTCGGTAAAACCGTACAAGCCCTGGCGCTGCTGGTGAGCCGCGCGCACATGGGACCGGCCCTGGTGATCGCACCGGCGTCCGTGACGCGCAACTGGCACGCGGAGACCTTGCGCTTCGCCCCGACGCTGCGGCCGCGCCTACTGGCCAACAGCTTCGAGATCGACATGCTCAAAGACATGGCCGCGGGTGACCTGATCCTGGTCAGCTACGGCCTGCTCTCCTTCGTCGAAGAGGAGCTCCTCGCCCAGACCTTCGCGACCATCGTGCTCGACGAGGCCCAGGCGATCAAGAACCCGGCCACCAAGCGCGCGAAGCTCGTCTTCCGCCTCCAGGCCGACATGAAGCTGGCGACCACCGGTACCCCGATCGAGAACCACCTCGGGGAGCTGTGGAGCCTGTTCCGGTTCATCAACCCGGGTCTGCTCGGGAGCGCCTCGGCGTTCAACGACAAGTACGCCAATCCGATCCGCCGCGACGGGAAGAGTCCGCGCGCGGATCAACTTCGGCGCCTCGTGCAGCCCTTCATCCTACGGCGCCGCAAGGAGGCCGTCCTTAAGGAGTTGCCGCCGAAGACCGAGATCAACCTCAACGTCGAGCTCTCCGGCGAGGAGCGCGCCTTATACGAAGCCATGCGCCGCCAGGCCGTCGAGGAGATTACCACCGCCGCGGCCCCGGCCCAGCGGATGATCGTCCTGAAGCAACTCACCCTCCTGCGCCAGGCCGCCTGCCACCCGCGCCTCGTGCGCCCGCTTACCCAGATCCCGAGCGCCAAGCTCGAATTGATCGGCGAGACCATCATGGAGCTGCTCGACAACGGGCACAAGGCACTGATCTTTAGCCAGTTCGTCAAGCACTTGAAGTTGGTCGAAGCCTGGGTCCAGGCCCAGAACATCAAGTATTGCTACCTCGACGGCTCTACGCCGGGCGGCAAGCGCCAGCAGCAGGTCGACACCTTCCAGCGCGGCGAGGCCGATCTGTTCCTCATCTCCCTCAAGGCCGGCGGCACGGGCCTCAACCTCACCGCCGCCGACTACGTCCTCCACCTCGACCCCTGGTGGAACCCCGCCGTCGAGGACCAAGCCTCCGACCGCGCGCACCGCATCGGCCAGGAGCGTCCCGTCACCGTCTACCGCTTCGTCAGCGCCGGTACGATTGAGGAACGGATCTTGGGTCTTCACGCCGAAAAGCGAGACCTGGCGGACCAGATCTTGGCCGGCGCGGACATGAGCAGCAAGCTGAGTGTGACGGACGTGCTGGATCTTCTAAGGGACGTATAGCGGGTCTTTTTTCAACGCAAAGGCGCCAAGGTGGGCACGCAAAGGCGCAACTGCCTTTCGAACGTGGAAGGCGCAAAGCAGGACGACCGTTCGTAGGGCCGCCCCTGCTTTGCGCCTTAACCCATCCTGCTTTGCGCTCTTTGCGTTCTCCTTCGCGCCTTTGCGTTGAGCGCCGTAGGCAACATGTGAGATACCATCGACATACTCAAGGTATGCCCAAGTTCATCATCGAGAAAATGCCCCACCAAGACGGGAAGATTGCCATCGTCACGGGCGCTAACTCCGGGGTCGGCTACCACACGACGGTCGGTTTGGCGGAGCGCGGGGCGCACGTCGTGATGGCGTGTCGCAACATGGAGAAGGCGGCTGTCGCCAAAACGAAGATCGAGTCGGCCGTCCCGAATGCCTCGTTAGAAATAATCGAACTCGACACCTCGAAGCTGACGAGCGTACGGGTTTTCGCGAAAGCGTTCCAGGTCAAACACCAGAAACTCGACCTACTGATCAATAACGCCGGCATCATGGCGACGCCGCAGGCCTACACCGAAGACGGCTTCGAAAACCAGCTGGCGACCAATTACATCGGGCATTTCCTGCTCACGAGCCTGCTGATGCCCGAGCTTGAGGCGGCGCCCGCGGCCCGCGTCGTGACCCTGAGCAGCATCGCCCACAAGCGTGCCCGCATCCACTTCGACGATCTTCAGTTCAAACAGAAGTATGCGCGCTGGGAGGCGTACGGACAGACGAAGCTGGCCTGCCTGATGTTCGCCTACGAGCTCGACCGAAGGCTGAAGGCGCGCGGTTCGAGCGTCATCTCTTTAGCGAGTCACCCGGGAGTGTCCAACACGAACCTCGGAGCGGGCCTGCCGTGGTATTACGCGCCGCTGATGCCCATGTTTGCGGTCATGGGCCACGCCCCCGACAAGGCCGCCGAGCCGAGCCTCATGGCGGCGCTGCACCCGAACATGAAGGGCGGGGAGTACATCGGTCCGACGGGTACGCGCGAGATGAGCGGCAACCCGTGGATGGTACAAAGCACGCCGCAATCAAAAGATGAAGCCAAGGCCGGGCGACTGTGGGCGTGGACGGCGGCGGAGACGGGGGTTTAGGGGATCGCTGATGGTGCCGAGCTGAGGCCCAGGCAGGCCCACGTGGAGACTTCTGTAAAAAAATTCAAGCAATTTGCATCGGTTACGATTTTTCCCGTACTATTGTACGAGGAAAATCGTAACCAATGCCCGAATCCCCCCCCACCCCCACCGCCGCGGAGCTCGCCATCCTCCAACTGCTGTGGCAAACGTCGCCCCTGAGCGTCCGCGAGATCCACGACCAGCTGGAGCCCGACCGGCCGACCGTCTACACCACCACCCTCAAGACCATGCAGGTCATGATGGAGCGGGGCTTGCTGACGCGCACCGGCGCCGGACGTAAGCACGTGTACGCTCCCGCCGTGGCGCAGGAGGCCACGCAGGACACTTTACTAGATCGCTTCCTCGACCGGGCTTTCGCGGGCTCCGCGTCTGAACTGGCGATGCGCGCCCTCGGTAAAAGGACGCCCTCGGCAGCGGAGATCGAGACGCTGCGCAGCTTTCTGGACTCCATCTCTCACCCCGAAAATCCAGGCTCATGATTCAGTCCATCATCGGCCCGCGCCTCGTGGAGGCACTAGGGTACACCTTATTGCACAGTCTCTGGCTGGGCGCTGCCTTCGCGGTGGCGCTTGCGGTGGGCTTGCTGCTGATGCGGCGAGCGGAGGCGCGGGTGCGCTATTTGGTCTGCGTTTCGGCCCTGGCGGGGTTTGTGTTGAGCGTAGGCGGGACCCTGGCGTACGAGTACTCGGCGTCGACGGCGAAGGTGGTGATCGCCTCCGGGGACCGATCGCACCCGAGCGCATCATTGGAAGGCATATCGCCCCTCGTTTTGGCGAAAGCCTACTTCGAACGGCACCTCCCCCTACTCGTCACCCTGTGGCTACTCGGCGTGCTGGCCTTCCAATTGCGTTTGCTCGGGCGACTGGCCTACGTGCAGCGCCTCAAGCACCGGGGCGTGAGTGCCCTACCGACGCGATGGCGTGCGCGACTACCGGAACTAGAGTCCAAGCTCGACTTGCGCCGCGAGGTCTCATACCTCCTGAGTTCCCAGGCCACCACCCCGATGGTGCTCGGCTGGCTGACGCCCGTGGTGCTGTTCCCGAAGGCGCTTTTACACCAACTCTCCGAGACCGAGTTCTACGCCATCGTCGCCCACGAGCTCGCGCACGTCAAACGGGACGACTACCTGATCAACGTCTGTCAAAGCGCCCTCAAAGCCGCGTTCTTCTTCCACCCCGGCGTCTGGTGGATGAGCGAGCGCACGGACGAGGAGCGCGAGCACAGTTGCGATGACCTGGCGGTCGCGGCCGCGGGAGGGGCCCTGCCCTACGCACGGACCCTGCTGCATTTGTCCACCCTCACCAATGCGACGTCAATACCCGCACTCGCCATGGCGGCGCTCGGACGAAAGGACGAGCATGTGTCTGGCCTGACCACCCGCGTCCGGCGACTCTTCGACCGGAAGGATCGCGAGCAAGGCATTGGGGCCGGGGCGGTCTCGGCGGGTGTTTTGGCGCTAAGCCTCCTCCTTGTACTCGGGGTAAGTACCGGAGCGACGGATTCGAAAGAAGCGGATGCGGCTTTCGCCAAAACCCTCACCACCGTCGATACCCTTCCGCCCGCGGAGCTCATCCAACTCGAGGAGCGCTACTTAGACCTACAGCGAGCCTTGGACGAGCAGATTATCGATCTGGGCAAGATGGGTCGCGAGATCAACAGCCGCATGTTGGACAGCGGAATGGTGCGAAAGAAAGAACAGGACGCCTACGACGAACTCGCCAAGGGACTGGCCCCCCAGGCGAGCGAGTTGGCCGAACTGCGTCAGCAGCTGCAAGAAAATATGCCGGCGGAAGCTTTTAGCAGCTTACCGACGATTCCACCGCCGCCACCGCCCGTCCCGGGAGCACCGCCGCCACCGCCACCGCCGCCGCCGCCTCCGCCTCCGCCGCCACCAAATAAGATAGCGCCCCCACCTCCACCGCCGGCCCCAGCGGTCCCCCGCACCCCGACCACGCCGCAAGTCCCACAGGTCCCACAGGTCCCAAATGCTCCACCCGTACCGCCAAAATATTTTGAGCTAGGCGAGTTTTTCAAGAGTCCATCGTCCTTTGATACGACCTGGGCTTATCGGGATTTCGGCGACTTCCCGCCGATTACCTCCTTCGTGGCCTTTGAAAACTTCCCCTCCTTCGACACGACCTGGGCCTTTCAGAGCTTCGATAAGATGCGAGCGACGAATGGCTTCGAGTTCTTCGAGGATGCCGAGGCTACAGATTCGCAAAAGTTGCAGCAAGCCCAGAGGCGCCTCGCGGAAGCCAGGCGAAGCTTGGAGAGACTAGACACGCCAGACCAACAGCAGCGACTGAAGCTGGCCCGGGAGCGGCTGGACGAGTCACAGCGGGACCTGGAACGGATGCAGAGGGAACTGGAAAACGAGAAGCAAGGGCAACGATCAGTGCCGCCGAAGTCTCCTCGGGAAGGACGGTGATGAGGTAGCTGGCGCCTATGTCAACTCTCCGCTCCGGCCGTCTCCAATCTCGATAGAAAATCCGCCGGCGTCAAGATATCGATCCCTCGCCAAGGATGCAGCACGAGTAAGTCCTGATCGCCGGTAATGATCGCGTCGGCCCCGCCGTCGAGGGCGAGCGCTAGAAATTTGTTGTCTTTTAGGTCACGGCAGTCGGTGACGGTGGCGGAAACTATCGGATAATTAGCCTGCTCCAGCAAAACCTTAATCGCAGTCTCCTTACTTATCGAACTGAGGAGTTTAGCAAACTTCGGCCTCCTGATCACCTCACGAAACTCTTCCAGGATTTGTAAAGTGCACAGCACGATAGCTACCTCGAAACTGTACTTCACCACCCTCCCCGGCGCGCTCGTTCGCGACAGAACAGCGCTCACGAGTACATTGGTGTCGATCACGAGCTTCAGCGTCCGGGCAGGCGTCGGCACGCTCAGGAGTACTCCTCGAGGTCTTTGAGTAGCTCCTCGACCATCGCGTCATCCATCCCGCGGGACCGCATCTCGGCGTTGAGTTCGTCAAAAACTTCATCGATGCTGCGCTTTTCCCGTACCGGAGACAACTGTAGCGCGAACATAATCTCAGCCTTACGTCGCCGCTGCTCATCCGCCGCCCGATAAGCCGCCGCCGTCTCCGCATCCACTCTGATCGTGATCTCCTCGGTGTTCATGGCACGTAAGGTACACCCGCACGCTTAATACTTCGCGCTCCCCGTCGGCGTGCTCTTCACGATGAAGGCCCGGATATCATCATTCGCCTTCGCCAAGTCGTCCTTGCGCAGGTACATCATGTGGCCAGACTTGTAGCCCTTGAATTCCATTCGATCCCGCATCCGCCCGCTCGGATCCAATTGCCACATGGTGTACTTGGCGTTGAAGTAGGTGGTCGCACCATCGTAAAAGCCGGATTGCACCAAGACGTGTAGGTAAGGATTCGAGGCCATGGCCTCGCGGAGCTGCTCGCGGACGTCGTTGTTCTCATTGTTCCACGGGTGCACGTCGCCGAACATGTTGTACTTCACGTCCGTCGGGAAGCCGAGCTCCTGCGAGAAGTAGTAGTTGATCCCGGGGGTGAAGGCGTGCAGCCAACTCGTGAGTTCGGAATTGTAGTCGGGGCTCGTGCCTGAGCTCTGGCGGTCCATCCCGAGGTAACGCGAGTCGAGTCGCCCGATCGTCATCGTGTCGCGTTCGCGCAGGAGCTCCTTCCAGAAGAAGTTGGTCTGCACCTGCAGGTTTTGCGAAAGCACCGCCGCCGGCGTGAGTCCGCTGTAGGCTGAGAAGCGCGCCGCGACGTCCGCCTTCTGTTTTGCCGAAAGGCTCCCCCCCCTGGCCACGGCCGGCATTAAGGTATCGAGAGCAAAGGTCTCGGCTTTCGCCAAAACCCCCTCCAGCGGCATCGCATTCATGGCCGGCGAGAGCATCTTGTGGTAGTGCGCCGCGGCCGTCATGTAGGGCAGCTCCAGGGCATTGGCGATCGGCGGGTCGGAGTCGAAGAATTTGTAGTCCGCCGGGCTCACCATGATGACGCCGTTGAGGTACATCCACTGCCGCGACTGGAGGGCGCCCGCCAAACCCATCACGCGCGTCCCGCCGTAGCTCTCGCCAATGAGGTACTTCGGCGACAGCCAGCGGTTCTTGCGGGTCACGAAGGTGTTGAGCCAGTCCGCGAGGTAGGCCACGTCGGCGTTGATCCCGAAGAACTTCTCCCGGTCGGCAGTCTTGCCCTCCTTGTCCGCCACGAGCCGCGAGTACCCGGTATTGACGGGATTGACGAACACGATGTCCGCCACGTCCAGGATAGAATTCGGGTTGTCGCGAATACCATAAGGCTGCAGCGGGAAGCCCTCATCGTCGACGCTCAGCAGCTTCGGACCGGTGTACGCGAGGTGCATCCAGACGGAGCCCGACCCCGGTCCGCCGTTGAAGCTCATGATGAGCGGGCGCCGGTTGAGTTCCTTGACGCCGTCGCGGCGGTAGTAGGTGTAGTGCAGCGTCGCGATCGGCTTGCCGTCCTTGTCCCAGACGGGCTGCATCCCGACCTCCGCGGTGTAGGCCACGGCCTTGCCGCCGATGTTGATCGAGTGCCGGGTGACCACCTGCGTATCCACGGGGATCGCGCGGATGTTGGCCTGCGCGAGGGCGGTGGGGCTTTCGCCAAAACAGAGGCCGAGCGGGAGGAGGAAGGCGTAGAAGAGCTTCATAATTCTAACTGTCTAGTGGGGCAAGCTACACAAGGAAAGACTTGATCGCAGTTAGCGCACCACGACAGCCTTGGGTTGGGTCCCCGCGCCGGAGTAGGGGACCCGCAGCGGCGAGCGTTCGATTGGCTCTCGCGAGTCGGGCGCGTGCAGCGGCCTACGTATGGTACCGAGGGGAGTCGGCCGAACGCCGGTCCGGCTTCGCGCCTTGCACTATATTTCCATTAGCGCCTTTGCGTCGAAAATCCTCTTTCGGCTCGCTCCCCGCGGCAGCACATTCAACAATTCAACCTTCGACAATTCAACAACTTCCTCCGTGCCCGCCAAAAAGAACAAGCTCGACCCCGCTGCCCTCTCCGGTCCAGCCCTCGTCAAGGAGGTCAACCGCCGCCTCCGCCTCTGCATGGAGCTCTGGAAGGCCCACAACAACGCCGGCACCCGCCGCGAACGCGAGAAGGCCCTCGAACTCTACAACCGCCTCACCGACCAGGAAAAAGAAGGCGTCCCCCAAAACTTGCGCGTCTGGCTGCGGTACCGCTCCGAGAAATACTTCGGCGAGGGCCGCGACGGCAACGGCGCCAACTCGGGCAACGGCAAGCGAAAGCCAAAGGACCAGCCGGAGAGCGATACGCTGTGGTAAGGACGAGGAGACGTTGGACGATGGACGATGGACCGTAGTCGCTACACAGGAGCGCTCGTCGGGCTTTCGAAATAAACGCGGCGCATCAGCAACCACAAAGGCACTCGCGACTTAATCAATGTACCTACATTAAATCCGCCTTCCTATGAAAACCCTCGTCCTCTTCTACTCCACCTACGGCCACACCTGGAAGCTCGCCGAGGCCATCGCCGAGGGCGCCCGCGAGGTGGCCGGCAACGATGTCGTCGTCAAGCAGGTCCCGCAGACCCTCCCCGAGGAGGTCATCGCCAAGATGGGCGCCACCGAGGCCCGGCAGGCCTTCGCCCACGTCGCGATCGCGGACCCGAACGAACTCGCCGACTACGACGCCATCATCATCGGTACGCCGACGCGCTACGGCAACGTCTGCGGCCAAATCCAGGCCTTCATGGACTCCACCGGCGCCCTCTGGGGCAGCGGCGCCCTCGTCGGTAAGGTCGGCGGTGGTTTCGTTTCTACTGCCACACAGCACGGCGGCCAGGAGGAGACCATCCGCTCCATCCACACCGAGTTGCTTCACCACGGTATGGTCCTCGTCGGCTTACCTTACGCCTGGCAGGGCCAGATGGGCCACGACGAAGTGACCGGCGGCACCCCCTACGGCGCCAGCACCGTTTCCGGTGGCAAAGGCGAGCGCCAGCCGAGCGCCAACGAACTCGAAGGTGCCTTCTTCCAGGGCCGACACACTGCTGAGATCGCTAAGAAAGTGAAGGGGTAAATACGGACTGAGAGAAGGTGGACGATGGACAGTGGATGCTCTACGGGCAGCCCTGCCATCGTCCATTTTTCGTTTACGCCAACCCTCGGCACACCCCTACGCGTTGCTCACACGTGGAAGCTCCCCTCGTCCTCTTCGACGGCCACTGCGCCCTTTGCTCCGGCTTCGTACAGACGCTGCTCGAGCATGACGGGCGGGGGGTTTTGCGCTTCGCGCCGCTCCAGTCGGCTTTCGCCAAAACCCGCCTCGCGTCTACGTCTCTAAACACGGAAGGCCTCGACTCGGTAGTTTTTATCGACGGCCACAATCGAGCCTACATCAAATCGGACGCCTTCTTCGCCATC
>JBGTKC010000229.1:0-7001 GCA_041744755.1 Saprospiraceae bacterium | reverse complement strand
GAGGCGGATCGGCCCGGGCTGCAACTTGTCGGCTCGCACCTCCAGGCGCCCGCTCTTCGTATCGAAGCCCGCGAGCACCCACTGCCCGCCCTGCGTCACGCGGTAGTCGAGGTTGCGCGCCGAGGTCACGGCGTCCGTGATGCGGAAGACGCCCCGCGAGAGGGGCTTAATCGTCGGCGGGACGGTATCAATATACACCGCGAAGGCGCGCCAGTAGCCGAGCTCACCCTCGAGCGCCCTGCCGTCGGCGCTCAGGCGCCCGACCATCGTCTTGCCGTCGGCGGCGGTACAGCTCCCGAAGTAGGCCTTCGGCCGCAGGGCGCCGGGCACCAGGTCCAGCGGTACACTCACGCGCACGGGCCGTTGCAGCGGCTCCTCGTTCTGGCCGATGTCGTAGCAGCTCGAGGAGGCCTCCTTCGTGGCCACCGTCCGGATGGCCCCCCGCAAGAAGGTTTTGGTGTACACCGAACCCGCCTCCACACGAAAATCGGCATCGCCGAGGCTAAACTCGCTCGGGCGCTCGGGCACGATCACGAAGTTGAAGGGCGGCAGGCCGGCGGTACTTACCGCACTCGTGTCGCCCCGCACGGCAAACCGCAGCGTGGACGTATTCCCGAAGCCGTCGCTGGCCTGGATCTCGACCTGGCGGCTTTCGCCAAAACCCACTTGCACCGCGCCGTTGTCGACGACGGTCTCGTAAATGCGCAGGCGGTCGCCGGGCAGCTTGTGAAGGCGGTAGTAGTAGCCGTCGCCCTGCGCCTGCGACGCGTAGTCGTAGTGCGCCTGAATGAAGCGCGTCTGCTCGAAGGCGATCGTGTCGTAGTACGTACGCCAGACCAGGCGGCCGTCTACGCGGCACGCGATCCCGAAGACGCCGTTGAGGTTGGCCGAACCCTCGGCCACGTCGTAGGCCTTGAGCCCGAACGCAATCTTGCCGGGGGGCACGACGGCCTCGGCGGCGGTGTAGTCGTCGCCCTTCCGCGAGAGATTCTGCTTGGCGACGCGCACCGGGCGGCCGTCGCGATCGACGGTGTACACCGTGAGCCCACGCAAACTCGGCGCCAGGCCGTCGCGCACCGGGAAGTCGTACAGCAGCGGGTTGAAAGCCTCGTCGGTACCCGCGACCCGCAGTTCGAAGTGCAGGTGTGGCCCCTGGCTCGCGCCCGTATTCCCCATGCTCCCGAGGCGCTGTCCAGCCCGAATCGGTAAGCGTTTTGGCGAAAGCTGAACCTCGACCTCGAAGGCCTCCTGCGCGTAGTGCACCGAGTCGAGGAAGGCCTGAATCTCCGGCACGAAGTCCTCCAGGTGAGCGTAGAGACTGCGCGTACCATTCGGATGGTCGACGTAGACGGCGTTGCCGTAGCCCGTGGCCGAGATCTTGAGCCTGCTCACGTAGCCGTCCGCCACCGCGTAGATCGGATCGCCGACGCGCTGCCTCTCGCTCTTGATGTCGAGCCCCATGTGGAAGTGGTCGCGACGAAGCTCCCCGAACGTGCCCGAGACCTTGATCTCGCGACCGACCGGCGAGCGGTAGACGCCGCGCGGGTACACGCCGGTCGTCGGACCTAGTTGGGCGCTGGCAATAGAGACGGTCGCGATCGAGAAAAGCGTGGCGACCAAGCGGGGCCGAAGTCCGGTCAAAACGTCGAAGTGCATCAAGGGAGAGAAGGCCTAAGGGTGGTCGTCGAGGGCATCGTCGGTCATTAACGTGGTCCACGGGCCGAGGTCCGTCGGCTCGGCGTCATTGAGGCGCAAGGTGCGGATGTATTCGCGGCGGGAGATGGGCTCGGCGCCGAATCGCTCGAGGTGCGGCGTCGGCATTTGGCAGTCGACGAGGGCGTAGCCGCGGCGCCTGAGGTTGCGTACGAGGTGGGTGAAGGCGTACTTGCTGGCGTTAGGCTCGAGGGCGAACATGCTTTCGCCACAGAAGACGCGTCCGAGGGCCACGCCGTAGAGTCCGCCGACCAGCTCCCCGTCCTCGTTCCAGACCTCGACGCTGTGCGCGAAGCCCTGCTCGTGGAGGGCGGCGTAGCCGTCGATGAGCGCGTCCGAGATCCAGGTCCCGACCATCTCCCCGCCCCGCGGCACGAGGCCACAGGCGGTGACGACGGCGCGGAACTGCGTGTCGTAGCTTACGCTAAAACGCCTCCGCCGGATCGTGGACCGCATCGACTTCTGGACCCTGAGCCTGTCCGGGAAGAGCACGAAGCGCGGGTCGGGGCTCCACCACAGGATCGGGTCGCTCGGGTTGCCCCACGGGAAGATCCCGAGGCGGTAGGCGAGCAGGATGCGCTCCCAGCGGTAGTCGCCCCCGACGGCGACGATCCCCTCGGAGGTAGCGGAGTCGACGCTCGGGAACGCGAGTCGGTGGTTGAGCCAGTGCACGCGTGGGATGGACTAGACTTTGGTCCCCTCGATCACCGCCGACAGCCCGCGGTCGACGAGGCCGTCCTTGAGCGGGTGCAGCTCCTCGAACGGTCCGGACTTGACGGTGGCCTTGCCCTTGAAGTGGATCAGCATCGCGAGCTGCTCGGCCTGCGTGGAGTCGTGCCCGAGGATGTCGATGAGGCACTCGATCACCCAGTCGAAGGTGTTGACGTCGTCGTTGTAGACGATGAGCTGCGAGTGCTCGTCGAGGAGCGTGGCGAGGTCGATGTCCTCGTCGAACATGACGTCCGCGTCGGTGTCGGTCTCCGGGAAGGCGTTGCGAGGGCTCATGTGGGCGAGTGGAGGTCGGTGAGTGGCGCGGCGGCCGCCGCTACCGGAACAACTAGGCAATCTCGCGAAGGGTTTGCTGGATCTGGTGGTAGTCCGGCTGCTGGCCGGAGTCTTCCAAGATCTCGGCGTAGGCCACCTCGCCGTCGGCGTCGACGACGAAGGCCGAGCGCTTGGCGACGCCCTTCAGGCCGAAGAAGTCCTCGTACACGACGCCGTAAGCCTCGGCGGCCGTCTTGTTGAAGTCGGAGAGCAAGGGGAAATTCAGGTCCTGCTCCGCCTTGAATTTGGCGAGCGTGAAGGGGCTGTCCACCGAGATCCCGAGCACCTGGGCGTTGAGGCCTTGGTACTGCGCCATCGAGTCGCGCATCGTGCACATCTCGGCCGTGCACACGCCCGAAAAGGCGAGTGGGAAGAAGAGCACGACGACGGGTTGGCCGCCGTAAGACCCGAGGGAGACGGGCTGATTTTCGGAGTTGGGGAGCGTAAAGCCGGGAGCGGCGTCGCCTTTGTTGATTGCCATGGCGCGAAGGTAAGGAATGGCGCTTCGCGCGGCGGTGGCCTTTGGTGGCGTTGGCCTAAAGGCGGCGATGGCCTGCGGCGTTCTGTGGGGCCGCCGTTCTTGGCTGCTGTGGGGGCGCCGTTCTCGACTGCCGTAGGCTCAATAAGTAGGAGCATTAAAGCAGCACGGTAGAAGAATACGCCGGCACAGCACGTCGGCACAGCACGTCGGCACAGCACGTCGGCACAGCACGTCGGCACAGCACGTCGGCACAGCACGTCGGCACAGTACGTTACTACAGAACGCCGAAGGCCACCGCCACCGCAGGTCAACGCCGCCTTTAGGTCATCGCCGCAAAAAGCCGCCAAGCTTTTTGCCCACTAAACCCACTGCTCATACGCCCTCCTCCCCTTTTTCACCGTCCAGGCACACAGCAAGATCCCACACAGCACACTCACCACCGCAATGATCTCGGCCTGCGTCGGGTGGTGGCCAAAGAGATCGTACGTCGCATTGACCCTAATCTTCTCGATGAAGAAGCGCTCGATGCCGTTGAAGATAAGGTAGCCGCCCATGAGCAGGCCAGGCCAGGCTTCGGCGCGTTTCCGCAAAACCCATAGCACCAGTCCCAACCCAACTAGCATCACGAATTCGTAGAAGGGCGTCGGCCAGACGGGATTGACCAGGATCATACAGTGTTCAGCTACGCAGCCCGGGATGGGCACGCCCTCGTTGATGACGTTGTGCGGGTAGCGAAACGACCACATCCACTCCGGCAGGAACCAGCCGCTGGGCGGCGGCGCGAGGTTGTCGATGCCCCAGTCGCCGTCGCCGGACAGCTGGCAGCCCATCCGCCCGACACCCACGCCGATCAGCATCCCGGGCGCAATCGCGTCCGCCATCGGCCAGAAGGCCAGTCGGTGGCGCCGCATGTACCACCACACCCCGAAGAAGCCCGCGATCAGACCTCCGAAAATTGCTAGGCCCTGCCCACTAAAAAACTGCCGGAAGAAGTCACCGATGTTGTCGGGCGGCACTTCGAGGATCCCGAAAATCTTGGCCCCTAACAGCCCGCTCAACGCAGCAATAATGGCGATGTCCGAGGTCCGCTCCCAGGGTTGAATGGTAACGGGCACCTCCTTAGCGACTGGATATTTAGCCTTCTCCTGGTGCGAGGTGTAGTAGGTGTAGCCCGCCGCCGCCAGGGCGCCGATGATGCCGGCGATGGCGCTTCCCTCGCCCGAGAGAATAAAGTCCTTGACCGGTCCGTCGATACCCCTCAGGAGCGGGAAGCCTTTCCAGCCGGCTAGCCACCCGAAGACAACCGCCCCCACGTAATCCCCAAAGCCCGCGCCCCTGCCGATCACCACGGTAGAATTCGTGTTCGCCATCGAGAACTGTCCGAGCGCCGTGCGCCGCCGCATGTCCCACCTGAGGAACAGCGCCGCGGTGATCGTGCCGAGCGCCAGGAACAGGCCGAAAGTCTGGACTACGGCCAGCGCATTGTCGCGCTCGGTACCGATGAGGTCGTGAAAGATGTAGGAGAGGTTGGGGTACATGCCGCGCGAATGTAGAGCGCCGTGACAGACTGGAGCGCAGAGCGCGCGGAGAGACGCAGAGGGCGCGGGGGGGGGGGGGCGTAGGGATGTTGTTGAACCGCGATGGCCAGAACTAGGGTATGAAGCGGTAACTCCGGATCCAAGATCAAGGCGGCTCAACGACATCCCGCCGTCGAGACCCGAGAGCACCCGTCCTCCGCGAAGCCCCTTCAACGTAGCGCCCATTTAAGCGACCACAGCCCAGTCAGCGAGCGCCCGTCCTCACCCCTCGTACTTCAACCCCAACCGCTTCCGCAGACTATCTACCTCGGGATTGACATTCATCAGGAGCTGGTACTGCTCCTTCGGGCCGGCGGGCTTGGCCTTGATCTCCTCCTTCGGCGCCAGCGATTCATCGTAGAGATACACGATGTCCAACTCGTCGCAGTTGAGTGCGGTCTTGATGTCGCGGATGTTTTGGGCCTCGGTTTTGAGGATGTTGAGCGCCAGGAGACTACCAACGCGCACGGTCAGTTCCGGGCAGTCGAACTCGAGTTTGGCGCGCCGCATCACCGCGCGAATCCGCTGCGGCTGATCGTCCGAGAGGGTGAGCCACTCGGCGGTGAGTTGTTTTAGCGAAAGCAACCTGGCGGCCACCGTAGCCACGGCCACCGGACCGTCGTCATCGTCGAAGGAGATAGACGGGAGGGAGGCGCCGGCGAGGGCACTGGCTTTGGTGGGAGTCTTTTGCGGGACGGGAGAGGATTGCTTTTGCGGCGCCTCCCCGACGGGGGTCAAACGTGGCGCAGGGTGTGCGTTTATCCCGGCGGGACCTAAATCTTCGGCGGCATCGTCGTAGTCTCCATCCGAAGGGGACTCCACGACCTCGGCCGTGACCCGGGTCTCGGCGAAGGCCGTCGGGACTGGAGCGGACGCGACGCTCGGACTTGCCTGAGGGGTGGGGGCTGGGGTAGGTATCGTCGCGACTTGCGAAGGGGCTGCTTCGGCAACGGAGGCTGGTGCGGCAGGTGCGATCGCGGGCGCTACGGCGGGCAGGGCCGCGTTGCGCTCCCCCGGCACCGCCACGAAGTCTCGCTGCACCGTCCGCGCCGCGAAGGCCATCTTGACCAGGTACAACTCGACGTGCAAACGCTTCTGTGCCGCAAGGCGCAACCTGAAATCACACTCCGCCGCCAGATTCAGGGCGTTGACGAGGAAGGGCAGACCGCACAGGCTCGCCTGCTCCGCGTAGCGCTCGCGCAGGGCGTCGCTTACCTCCAGCAATTTCAAGGTCTGTGGGCTCTTGCACACGAAGAGCTGCCGCAGGTGCCGCGCCAGGCCGCCGAGGAAGGGCTCCGGCTCGAAGCCGTTGGCCAGCACCTGGTCGAAAGTGAGGTAGAGCTGCGCCACGTCCTCGCGCAGCAGCGCGTCCGTCACCGCGAAGAAGGTGGCGTGATCGAGGACGTTGAGCTGCTCGGCGGCGTGGGCGTAGGTGAGCCGGCCGTCCCGGGCCGAACTCACGAGCCGGTCGAAAATCGAGAGCGCGTCGCGCAGGGCGCCGTCGGCCTTCTCGGCCACGAGGTGCAGGGCCTCGTCTTCGGCATTGATGCCCTCCTCGGTGCAGATTTTCTGGAGGTGCGCCACCATATCCGCCGGGCGGATGCGGTGGAAGTCGTACACCTGGCAGCGGCTCAGGATCGTCGGGAGGATCTTGTGCTTCTCGGTGGTGGCGAGGATGAAGATGGCGTAGTCGGGCGGCTCCTCGAGAGTCTTGAGGAAGGCGTTGAACGCCGCCGACGACAGCATGTGCACCTCGTCGATGATGTAGACCTTCTTGCGCCCGGACTGCGGCGGGATGCGCACCTGCTCCATGAGCTGGTGCATGCTTTCGACCTTGTTGTTGGAGGCCCCGTCGAGCTCGAAGATGTTGAAGCTCGCGTTCTGGTTGAAGGCCACGCAGTTGGCGCACACGTTGCACGGCTCGAAGTCGTCCGAGACATTCAGGCAGTTGAGCACTTTAGCGAGGATGCGGGCATTGGTGGTCTTACCGACACCCCGCGGGCCGCAGAACAGGAAGGCGTGCGCGAGGCGGTTTTGCCGCAAGGCGTTCTTGAGCGTCTCCGACACGTGGTTCTGCCCCACGACATCGTCGAAGCGGGCGGGGCGGTACTTGCGGGCAGAGACGACGAATTCCGACATGGCTCGACGAAGGTACGGGCGGGTGGTGGCGCAGAAGTGTGGAGAAG
>JBGTKC010000228.1:0-6595 GCA_041744755.1 Saprospiraceae bacterium | reverse complement strand
CACCGTTGACCGTGACCTCCGCCGTCGCTACGGCGATCTTTAGGTCGACCTGTCCGCCGCCGTTGCCAGTAATTTGGAGGGCGCCGCCCTTCCAGGTGTCCTCGCTGTCGACGTGGGCGCCGCCGTTGACCATCACACTCGCGAGCGTCGGCACGTAGACCGTAGCGCGTACGGAGTTCATCGCGCGGTTGTTGATGTTCTTCCAGGCGCCATCCTCGTACCCGAGGCTGAGGGTATTGCCTTTGACCTCGATCTTGAGGTGTTTGAGGGCCTCCGCGTCACCGGTGATGTCGACGGCGTAGCGGTCGGCCTGGACGGCGGTGGTCTTGATGCCAGCGTTGATCGACAGGCCAGTGAAGGCCGAGAGGTCACGGTGGAGGTCCTGCGCGAAAGCGCTAGCGGCGGACAGGACAGCGAAAAAGACGAGGAGATGGCGCATGGCGAGGGAGGTGTTTTGCGGCAAGGACAGCACTCCCGGCACGACGTTGCACGAAGAGTACGCAAATCTTCCGCAAGCCATGCGCGGATTCCAAATACGGAAAACGCGACAATCAGTCAACAACATAGTCGTGAGTAACATATCTTTAGCGGTACACTTGTGATCACCCGTTCACGGTATTTTAAACGATCACCGCGCCGGCAGCACTTCCTACACATGGAGCCGGAGCAGAGAAAAAACCTTTTCGTCGTCGGCGTGGGGAGTTCGGCCGGGGGCCTCGACGCCCTGAACTTGCTCGCCCGCAACCTCGGCGCCCCGGACGAAAGATTCGCCGTCATCATTTGCCAGCACGTGAGCCCGGACTACAAGAGTCGCCTCACGGAGATCTTGCAGCACGCTACCGAATGGCCCGTACTGCGCGCCAAGGCCGGTCAGCCCCTCGACGGCGGCAAAGTCTACGTCACGCCCCCCCGCACCCATCTCGTCCTCAGCGACCACCACATCGAACTCGAGCCTTTCGACGGCGACAAGCCCGTGCCATCGATCGACCGCTTCCTGACTACCCTCGCCGATGAGGTCGGTAACCGAGCTATCGGGATCATCCTTAGCGGCACCGGCAGCGACGGGGCCGAGGGAATGCGCGCCGTCAACCTCCACCACGGCTGCACCCTCGTGCAGGACACCGGCGACGCTATGCACCCCGGCATGCCGCAGGCCGTGATCCGCGAGCACCTCTACGACAAGATTCTCCTCGCACAGGACATGCCGCGCGAGGTTCGCGCCTGCATCGCGAACTACGAACTCATCCGCAAGACCGCCGGTGGCCGGGAGGAGCCCTCCGAACTTAGCGAGGAGGAGGTCCGCCGCCGCATCCTCGACCTCCTCGAGCAGCGCACGGGGACCAACTTCGCCAAGTACAAGCCGTCCACCATCTTCCGCCGCGTCGGCAAACGCCTCGAGGCCCTGAAGCTCGAGACCCAACGCGACTACCTGCACTACATCGAGGAGACCCCAAAAGAACTCAACCGCCTCTTCGAGACCGTCCTCATCGGGGTTACCGAGTTCTTTCGTGACGCACCCGCCTACGCGGCCCTCGAGCGCCAGTTGCGCAGCGTCATCGACGCCCGCGACCGCACCGACAAGATCATCCGCATCTGGTCGGCAGGCACCGCCACCGGCGAGGAAGCCTACTCTCTGGCGATCATGGTCCGCGAGGTCCTGGGGGATCGGTTCGACGAGTTCGAGTGCCAGATCTTCGCCACCGACATCGATCACCGCGCGCTCACCGTCGCGCGCCGGGGGCACTACCCTTACTCGGCCTTCCAGCACGTCCCGGAAGAGTTGAAAAAAAAATACTTCACCCAACGCGATCACCACCTCGAGGCCGACAAGTGCCTACGGAGTATGGTGCTCTTCACGCGGCACGACATCTCCGAGGACCCGCCCTTCCTCCGGCTCGACCTCATCGCCTGCCGCAATCTGCTCATCTACTTCAATACTCCCCTCCAACAGGAGGTCCTGGCGCTGTTCCATTACGCCCTCAAAGACGGCGGGCTGCTTTTCCTCGGTAAGTCCGAGAACGTCGGCGCCGCGGAGGGGCTCTTCGTGCGCGTCCAGGATGCCCCCAAGCTCTTCCGCAAGGTCGCCGGCTCGGGCCTCGGGCGCTACCGCTCCAACCGCATCTACACCCGGCACCGCGGTCGACGCAGCGGGGCCCTGGTTGCGCACGCGGAGCCGGGGGCGGCTGCCGCCAAAACCTCGCCCACCGAGGCGCTCCGCGAGCAGACCCGCGAGGCTTACTTCTCGCTGAATCCACACCCGTACGTAGTAGTCAATCACCAGAAGGACATCTTGAAGGTGAGCGGCAAAATCGGCCGTTATACAGAACTACGCACGGGCAGCGGCCAGCTCGACATCGGCAGACTCGTCCACCCGGAACTCAACCTGGAGCTGCGGGCCCTCCTGTCGCAGGCCGGGCGGACCGGAGAGTACGCGGCGAGCTACGTGATCAAGTTCGACCACTACGGTGAGACCCTACTGGCCCGCCTCCACGTCTACCCCGTGACTACGGACGAGGGCGAGCGGCACAATTACATGATCGTGTTCGAGGACATCGACCCGCAACAGATCGTGTCCAACAAGACCGCCGACCGCGGCCGTGACGACTCCGAGCAGGTCCTCGCCCTCGAGCACGAACTCGCCACCGTCAAGGAGCACCTCTCGCTTTTCACCGAGGAACTCGAGACCTCGAACGAGGAACTCCAGACCCTCATCGAGGAGCTGCAGTCCACCAACAAAGAACTCAAGAGCGCCAACGAGGAACTCGAGATCTCGAACGAGGAACTCCAGTCCACCGAGGAACTCCAGTCCACCAACGAAGAACTCCAGACGGCCAACCAGGAGCTGCGCGTCGTCAACGAGGAACTCACCCAAAAAGAAGAGGAACTCGAAGCGGCGCACCTCACCTCGGAACGTAATCGCCGGCTCTACTACTCCCTGGCGGAGAACTACCCCAACGGCTCGATGATGATCGTGGACCGCGACCACAAGATCGACTTCGTCCGCGGGCGCATCCTGGCATCCCTCGGCCTCGAACCCTCCAACCTCGAGGGGAGCAGCGTCTACCAATTCTTCGATGCCGCGGGCGAGGGGGCGCTACGGCAGGTTTTGGCGAAAGCCTTCAGCGACGCCCGCGGCACGGGCCTGATCACCTACAAGGAGCACTACTTCGACCTCAACGCCGTACCGCTCGAACGGGGTCCAGAGGGCACGGTGACGCGCTTGCTGGTGACGAGCAACGACGTGACAGACCTCATTTTCGCCGAGCAGTCGTTGGAGTCGTCCAACGCGGAGAAAGCCGTCATGATTAAGCGCGAGAAAGCCGCCCGCCGGGAGACGATCCGCCAACAGGCTCTCCTCCAGCAGTTGTTCGAGGCCGCCCCCGCCATGATGGCGATCGTACGGGGCCCGGACTTCGTCTTCGAGATGGCGAATCGCTCGTCGGGGGCGCAACGGCTCAAGGGAGAGGTGGTCGGGAAGAGCATTTACGAGGTGCTGCCGGGGCTCCGCGGCTCCAGGGCGGACCACATGCTCCGCGAGGCCTACGCGACCGGGCTCACGCAGACCGCCTCCGAGTTGGAATTCCGCTACGCCGACGCGGAGGCTATGACGCCGCAGGACGGATTCTTCAACGTGGCCTTCATCCCGACGCGCGCTGAGGGCGGCGAGGTAAACGGGGTGATTTTCTTCGCCACCGACGTGACGCAGGTAGTGCTCGCCAAGCGCCTCCTCGAGCGAGACGCCCACCGGCTCCGCGAGCTGGTCGACTCCCTCCCCGTCAAGGCCTGGACAGAGAATCCACCGGGGGTGATCCAGTTCTATAACAAACGCTGGTACACCTACGTCGGCGAGGAGGCCCTCGGTGTCCCGGAGGCGCTCACGCCGGTCGTCGAGTTCGTCTACGTCGACGACGTGGCCCGTTACGCCTCGGCCGTCGAGAAGGGCCAGGCGGGCGCGGCGTCGTACGAACTCGAGTCGCGGCTGCTGTGTGACGAGAGCCAAACGTGGCGTTGGCACCTCCTGCGCGTCACCCCGATCTTTGCCGAGGCGGGCGACCTACAATACTGGATTGGCGTGGCCGTAGACATCCACGCACAGAAGCTGCTCGGGATGCAGAAGAGCGAGTTCTTGGACATCGCCAGCCACGAACTGCGCACACCGCTGACGGCCATCAAGGGCTACCACGAACTCCTCCTCGAGACGCGGCTCGCCAGCGATCCGGATGCCGAGCTGTACCTGGACACCATGGGCATGGCCGTGCGACGGATCAACAAGCTCGTCGGCGATATCCTGAGTCTCTCGCGCATCGAGTCGGGCAGGTTCACCCTCGAGCGGGAGGTCTACAAGCTCAGCACCATCGTCGAGCGGGCCGTCGGCGAATTGGGCGAACACGCCCACCGCCTCGACGTGGCGCTCGACAAGTCCGTATTTGTAGATGTGGACTGCGACCGCATCGTCCAGGTGGTCGAGAACCTCGTGAGCAACGCAATCAAGTTTTCCGCACGCGGGACACGCGTCGAGATTTACGCAGGCACCACGGGGCAGATGGCGTACGTGTCGATTACCGACCACGGGGTCGGGATCCCGGCCAACGAACGTGAGCGCGTCTTCGAGCGCTATTTTCGCTCTGGGGCGACGCAATCAGTGGAGGGCCTCGGACTCGGGCTTTACATATCGCGGCAGATCGTCGCCCAGCACGGTGGACGCCTCGAACTCACCTCCGAGCTCGGCCGCGGCTCGACTTTCACTCTTACCCTGCCCCTGGCTCCTAGGCCATAATTCAACCGCATGAAAAAGATCCTCATCTGCGAAGACGACCCCATCACGGCCGAGCTCTTCGCGGCCGCCCTCAGCCGCCTGCCGTACCAGCTCAAAATGGTCGAGAACGCCAACGCCATCGTCGCCGACGCCGCCGGGTTTGCGCCGGACTTGATCCTCATGGACCTGCGCATGCCGGGTGTGTGCGGCCCCGAGGCCATCGGGCACTTGCGCGCCGACGAGCGAACGCGGCGGACCCCCATCATCCTCCATTCCGCCAACGTCGGCATCGAAACCATCGCCGGAGAACTCGGGGTCGGCTACATCGGGAAGCCTTTCAGCCTGGTCGACTTCCGCAGCCGCATTGCCGAGACCCTCGGTGCCGACCAAGTGGCTATCGCTCCGCGCTGAGTTCGCCGGCGTCGCTTAGCTCGCCGGCGTCGCTTAGCTTTCCGGCGTGAGAAGCCCCTTCGCCCCCCTACCCTTCCTATTCGCTGTGTCGTCGGTGACGCTGCTCTTGGCGCATGCCTGCAAAACCAGCGAGCCCGCGGATGATGTCTCACCGACGCTCTTGCTCACCAACGGCCGCATCTACACCGTGGACACTCTCCAGCCCTGGGCCGAGGCGATGCTACTGAGCGGTGATCGTATCCGAGCCATCGGGACGAATGAAGAGATGCTGGTTTTGGCGACAGCCGAATCAGAAACCGTCGACCTCGGTGGCCGCTTCGTGATGCCCGGCTTCATCGAGGGGCACGCGCACTTCGGCAATCTGGGCAACTCGCTACTCAATCTCAACTTACTCGCTACGACCAGTTGGCAGGAGATCATCGACTCGGTAGCCGCGCGCGCGAGTCGGGCACAGCCGGGCGACTGGATCTACGGCAGAGGCTGGCACCAAGAAAAGTGGACGGACCTCGACGCCTTCGAAACCGTCGACGGCTACCCGCTCACGGAGGCACTGTCGATGGTGAGCCCCAACAACCCGGTCGTCCTCACCCACGCGAGCGGACACGGCGCGATGGCCAACGCCGCCGCCATGAAGGCCGCGGGCATCAACGCCGAAACCGAGGATCCCGCCGGCGGTCGTATCCTCCGCAATGCCCACGGCGAGCCCATCGGCGTGTTCGAGGAGCGCGCCACGAAGCAGCTCTACCTCGCGCTAGAGGCCTACTACGCGAGTCTGCCGCCGGAGCAACGTCGCGCGGAGCAACGGCAGTCCTGGCGCCTCGCCGAGCAGGCCTGCTTGCGCGAGGGTATCACCAGCTTCCAGGATGCCGGTACGAGCCGCGAGGACCTCGACGCGTTGCGGGTTTTGGCGGAAGCCGACTCCCTCCAGCTACGGTTGTGGATGATGATTCGCGAGAGCTGCGAAGAGATGAGCGGCGGCAGTCTCGCGGGGATGCCCTGGATTGGGATTGGCGAAAGCGGCTTCACGGTGCGCGCCATCAAAACCGAACTCGACGGGGCGCTAGGCAGCTACGGCGCGTGGCTGCTGGCAGACTACAGCGACAAGGCGGGCTTCCGCGGACAGAATACGACCAGCGAGGAGGAGGTCCGGTGTATTGCGGAGTTGGCCTTCCGGCAAAACATGCAGCTCTGCGTCCACGCCATCGGCGACAGGGCCAATCGCCTCACGCTCGACGTGGTGTCGGACTATTCGACGCGCGTGGATACTGCCCTGCGGTGGCGCAACGAGCACTCGCAACACATCGACCCCGCCGACATCCTGAGATTCGCGAGCACCGGGACGATCGCGAGCATGCAGGGCGTCCACGCGACGAGCGATGCGCCCTTCGTCGTCGCGCGCCTCGGCCGCGAGCGGGCGCGCACCGGGGC
>JBGTKC010000227.1:0-18831 GCA_041744755.1 Saprospiraceae bacterium | reverse complement strand
GCAGGTCCCACAGCATCCGCGTGAAGCCGACGATGGCGCTGGTGTTGACGCCCTTGGAGTTGATAAGCGGGCGGTCGCGGAAGGCGAAGTGGTACTGGTACACGAGGGCGTGGCCATCGAGGAGGTAGAGGACTTTGGCGGGGGCGGCAGCAGGCATACGACAGGAGAATTTCGACGCAAAGGCGTCATCGAGGAACGCGAAGAACGCGAAGCAGGATCGCATGACGGGACGCGAAAGCGGCGGACGGATTCGGGGCTCCGTCTCGGTGCCGCCAGTTCTTGCCACGCGAGGGATACTTTAGCCGCCCCGCCGCTACCAAGTGTCCCGCGAGCCCGTCCCCATCCAAGAACTGTGGTTGCGGAATACAGGCTCCGGCGATGACGAGATTACCACCGCTTGGAGTGAGACCCGCCGTATTGGATGACCATGCCAGCTCGCAAGCTCGCGTCTCGCAGTGACGGCCCGCGTCTCACGGTGACGGGCTAGCCAAACGATCCTCCAACCAAATAATCAAATAACCCGAAGCCCCCCTACTCCCCCACCACACTCAACAAGGTCCCCTCCTGCTCGGCGATAATCTTGAATACCTCCCGCAGTCCAGGGTATGCCTCCGGGGGATACACCAACTGCTTCACGGCCAAGGCGCTCTGTAGGGACAAGCCGCCGTCGGTCGCCACGATGCTTTGCGAGTAGCTGATTGCCCCGTCGGCGGTCTTGGCGCGCACCGGCGCGGGCGGCGATTCGAGTACGTAGCCCGCCGGCAGCGTGATCGTGATCGTGCGATTCTCGAAGGTTTTGTAGGGGAACTCCACCGGGAAAGCCCGCTCCGGTGCGTCGAAAGGGTTCTTGACCCACGCCTCCCCGAGGTACGGGCTCACGATCAGGCCGTCCGGCGTTTTGCCGAAAGGCGCCTCACTCCGCACCTGCGCCGTCACCGAGTAAGCGTTGTTGCGCGTCGGCGTCACGACCACCTCGCTGAGGGCATAGCCGTCGAAGAAATCGGCTTTCGCCAAATCCAAGCCCAGCCGTCCCTGCCGACGCTCCACTAGGCGCCTGGCCGCCTGGCCGACGAGGGTGAGCTTGATCTCGCCACTCAGGTACCCGTCCTCGTCGAGGGTGAGGTTGCCGCTTAGCTGCTGCTGCGCGTACTGCC
Source organism: Saprospiraceae bacterium (assembly GCA_041744755.1). Lineage (GTDB taxonomy): Bacteria > Bacteroidota > Bacteroidia > Chitinophagales > Saprospiraceae > CALDTK01. The sequence continues at coordinate 17,677 of JBGTKC010000227.1, read as the reverse complement.
GCTCCTGTAGGTCGACAAACTCGTGCCCCTTCGGCATGACGAGGAAGCCCTTGCCGTTGAGGTCTTCGTAAGGCAGCAAGCCCGGGCTCGTGTTCGACTCCACCGGATCGGCGAGCACGTACTCCGCACCGATCTTCGCGGCCACGATCGTGTGCCGCATGCTGGCCACGTTGGGCTGCGCCTCCAGGAGGTAGCCGTGCGAACGCGGACTGCAGAACACCGGGTACGCCTCGAGCCCGAGTGCGCGGCTGAGGCCCACCAACTGCGCGGCGATCTCGGCGCTATTGAGGCCGGACTCCTTGGCGTTGCGCGAGCCGCGGTTGCGGGCGTAGATCGAGATGTAGTCATCGTGCGTGAAACTCGTCGTCACCTGGTCGAAGGCCCAGGCGTAGCGCTCGGCTGCATCCGCGGCGGCGGCGGGGCACTCCGCGGCCCACTCCTCGTAGTACTTCGAGCCCTTGAGCGCCTCCTTCATGCCGGCCTCCTCGCGCAGGTCCTTGGCGATGTCGTCCCAGGTCTTCGACATGTTGACGACGCGCCCGTCGAGGGTGGCGTACTGCCCGAGCTCGAGCACGACGCGCGAGCGGTAGTTGTCGATGCTCGTGATGTACTCCTGGGCGCGCAGGGCTGGCAGCCCCGTCGAGACAAAGCCCATGACCGTGACGGGGTTGGCGTTGTTGACGCTCTCGTTCGTGTACTTGATGGGGTGCGACCCGAGCGTAAAACCCTGATACGCGAAGCGCCCGGGCGTGCGGAACTCGTAGTACGCATACTGCACCGGGATGTCTTCCTGCATGACGTAGGGCCGCGGGCGCGCGATGTAGTCGGAGACCTCGCGGTAGCTGAGGTCCAGCACCGAACCCTCGCGTGTGGCCGGGAGGCTGAATGCGTACGCGACGACGTTTTCGTCGACGCGGGTCTTGAAGACATTGGCTGCGTCGAGGGACATCGTCGTGAGGCGACCGTCTTCGTACGTGTGCGTGAAGGCCTTGAGTTCATCCATGGATTGGCCGTCCTGCGAGGCCCGCGGTTGCCAAAGGCGGATCTTGACAGTGGCTTCGTCGAGGCCACTCTTGTCGACCACGCGTACGACGCGCCGGTGGTGCGTGACAATCCGGTAGCCGCTCCTGGGGTCGTCCACGAGCGTACTCTTGGCCGACTTGTGGATTACGTAGGCGTGCACGGCGCTATCACCCGCGTAGGCATTGCTCCTGAACCAGTCGCCGGTCACCTTGCCGGGCTCCGGGAGAGGAGCCTTGTCCTGCGCGAAGGATGCACAACTGAACGCCACGGCGAGGAGCGTAAGCAGCGGCGAGCGTACGTGCATATGGAGCTTTGGACGCCTTTCGGCAAAACGAGTATTGACCTCAAAGCTAGCCGCTTCCAAGAGGCTCGATTGTCGAATTTTTGACCAGACCAATGCTTGCGCAGACCTTCCGCTCGGAAGCGTCCGAATAGCCCAATTAGCGCAGCGAGCGCCCGAAAAGGCTAATGTCTTTCAAACCACCCCAGCACCGCGCTCACCTTTGCCATCAAATTACTCGGCCGATTCGTGATCCCGTGTCCGGAATCCTGGATCCGGACCATCGCCGTCTCCACGCCCGCCAACTTCAGGGCGGCGAAGTACTGCTCCGACTCCGCGATCGGCGTACGGTAGTCCTGCTCGCCCGTAAGCAGCATCGTGGGCGTCTTGACCTTGCCGACGATGCTCAGCGGCGAGCGCTTCCAATAGGACTCGTAATCCTCGTACGGCGGCTTCTCGAACCAGTACTGCGTGAAGTAGGCCGTGTTGTCGGCGTACAGCGCGAAGCTGGCCCAGTTGATGACCGGCTTGGCCACCACGGCCGCCTTAAAGCGATCGGTGTTGCCGACGATCCAGGCCGTGAGCACGCCGCCGCCCGAGCCGCCCGTCACGTAGAGCCTATTCGAGTCGACGTAGCCCTTCGCGATGGTCGCGTCGACGGCGTCCATCAAATCATTGTAGTCCTTGCCGGGGTAGTCGTTCTCGATCAGGTTGGCGAAATCCGCCCCGTAGCTCGTCGAACCGCGCGGGTTGACGTACAGCACCACGTAGCCGGCAGCAGCATAAAGCTGGTCCTCGAGCGAGAAGCGATCGCCGTAGTTGGTGTACGGCCCGCCGTGGATCTCGAGGATGAGCGGGTACTTTTTACTTGCGTCAAAATCGGCGGGCTTCAATACCCAGGACTGGATGCGGCGCTGGTCTACGCTGCTGGTCGTGTAGAGCTCCTCGACGGTGCCCAGATCACGCATCGCGTCGAGGTCCTCGTTGAGGCGCGTGACCCGGCGCACGTCGTCGCCCTCGCCCACGGCCAGGTCGGCCGGGTGCTGCGAACCGACGAGCGTGAAGGCGAAGCGCTCGCCCGGGCCGGCCGAGAACTGGCCGCCGCTGTAGGGCCGGCCGAGGCTCTGACCACCGACGCGCTTGGCGAGGGTGCGGGGCTTGCCGCCTGAGGTCTTGACGCGCGCCAGGTAGGTATCGCCCTCGGTGTCGTACTGGATGATGAGCTCGTCGTTCTCCGTCCACTGGAAGTCGTCCACGGAGCGGTCGAGGGCCTGCGTCAACGAGCGAGCATTGCTGCCGTCGAGGTTGGCGACGTAGAGCTCGGTGTTGTGGTACCCGAGGCGCTTATCGTCGAAACCGGAGTAGGCGATGAGCTTGCCGCTCGGCGAGACCTTCGGGCTGTCGTCCGGGCCGACGCGCGTCGTGAGCCAGGTCGCCTTCCCGAGCCCGTCCGCCATCACGCGGCCGAGGTTGCTGTCCGAAACATTGAGCTCGTCCTCGGAGGCGTTGGCGCTGAAGAGTAGCGACTTACCGTCGGGGGTCCAGGCGGGAGCTGAGTGATCGTAGGCGCCGTAGGTAACCTGGCGGGCCGTGCCGCCGTCGGTGCTCACGACGAAGAGCTGGTCGAAACGCGGTTTGAGGTATCCGCCGCCGTCGGCGCGGTACTTGAGGCGGTCGATGTAGATCGGCTCGCCGGCCCACTTCGCGCCAGCGGGTTTTGGCGGAAGCTGTACCACGGACTTGCTGCTTTCGTACGCCACCGGCATCACGAAGGCCAGGTGCTTGCCGTCGGGACTCCACGTCATGGCGCTCGGGGATTCCTGGAGCTTGGTAACCTGCATTTCCTCCCCGCCGTCGAGGTAGCGCACGAAGATTTGGGGCTTGTCGTCGACAGGGCGCGTGAAGGCGATGCGGTCTCCCTGGCGTGACCACTTCGGGTTGCCGGCCTCGACGATCAGCGGCCTGTTTCGACTTCCGTCAAAACCCACGAGGTAGATGTCGCTCGTGCTTTTGTCGGTCATGATGTCGAAGCCGACGCGCTCGTAGGCGACCTGTTTGCCGTTGGGGCTCATGGCCGGGTTGCGGACGTACTCCATGCCCCAGACGTCGGAGGGCTGGAGGGCGCGCGTGGGGGTAGCGGCGGTTTGAGCGAGGAGGTAGAGCGGGGTGAGGAGGGCGAGTGTGAGTGGGAGTCGCCTTCCGGCAAAACGGGTGTTCATGGGGCGGAAGGTAGGGTGGGGACGCTCCGCTTTTGTGTGCTGTATGAGCGCTCCGCTGGAGGATTTAAACGCAGTGGCGCAATGGCGCCACGGCGTCGAATCCCATCTAGGCCGCAGGCCGCGCCGCCGTCCCGCCCGCCACCATCCCAAACCTCGCGACGGCGTTCACCACCTCCAGGGCCTCCTTCCCGAGCGCCGTTAACACGTAATCCACCCGCGGCGGCACCTCTTGGTGGTCATTGCGCACCACCAACCCACCGGCCTCAAGGCGCCTCAGTTCCTGCGTCAGCATCTTATCGCTGATGCCGTAGGTCTGGCGCCGCAGTTCCGCGAAGCGCAGGCGCTCGTCGCCGAGGGCGTGGACGATGAGCAGCGTCCATTTCCCGCCCAGCAGCTCCATCGCGCGCCGCACGGGGCAGTTCTTATAAATGTCCGGCGTGTTCTGTTTCATGTCACGAATGTATGCGAACCTTTTGGTAGGTACTGTATTTTAGTGAGCGTGTTGGCTAGTTTTGCGGAAGCGCATTCAACGAGTCAACCCTTAATAATTCAAAAATTGCCTAACCTCCTCTACGTCTACGACGCCCTCTGTGGCTGGTGCTATGGCTTCAATCCGACCTTGGCGACTTTCGTCAAAACCCACGACGCACAGGTGCAGGTGTTGAGTGGCGGCATGATCCGCGGGGCGCGCCGCGGCGCGATCAGTGAGGTAGCCGGCTACATAAAGCAGGCCTACAAGGATGTCGAACAGCGCACCGGAGTCGAGTTCGGCCGCGGCTTCGCCGACGGACCGCTGGAGCGCGGCGATATGTACATGACCTCCGAGCCGCCGGCCGCCTTGCTAGCCTGGGCGCGCGAGCAGGCGCCGGAGCAGCAGCTCGCCGCCGCACACGCTCTGCAGGAAGGGATCTACGGTAAGGGCTTCGGGCCGGACTCGCCGGAGCTCGCGAGGCACTTAGCGCAAGCCCTCTCGCTCAAAGTCGGTGAGGCCATAGCCGCGCTCGCCGAGCCGAAATACGCCGCCGCAGCTGAGCAGGAATTCGCGGTCGCCAACCAACTCGGTGTGCGGGGCTACCCAGCGCTCTTCGTGATCCAGGAGGATGGCCTCGTGGCGATTGCCAACGGCTTTACCGACGGGCACGTCCTCGACGAGCGCCTCGCCGCCGTCAACTCCTCACAGACAGAACCTACCAAGCAATGACCACCGACTCTACCATCGCCGTCTTCGGCGGCACCGGCCGCACCGGCCACCCGACCCTGCGCAAACTCCTCGACGCCGGATTTCGCGTCCGCGCCCAGGCCCGCAACCCCGCCGACATCCCCATGGAGCACGAGCGCCTCGCCGTCATCAAGGGCTCCTTCAACGATGCCCTGTCCGTGGCCGAGGTCATCGAGGGCGCCGATGCCGTCGTCAACCTCGTGGGCCACGTCAAGGACTCCGAGAAGGACTTGCTCACCACCGGTCTCGGCTACGTAATCTACGACATGGACAAACGAGGCCTCAAGCGCCTCGTCAACCTCACCGGCGCCGGCGTGCCGCACCCGGAGGACCAGCCGAAGTTCGTCGACAAGGCCTTCCGCCTCGTGATGGGGACCTTCTTCAAGGACGTCATCCACGACGCCACCGAGAGTTCATTCCTGCTGCGTGCCTCCGACCTCGACTACACCAACGTCCGCGCGCCGCGCCTCACGGAAGGGGCCGCGAAGGGTACGTTGAAGGAAGGCTACGTCGGGCAGATCAACAGCTCCCTCACGCGTGAAGACCTGGCGGCTTTCCTCGTCGACGTCCTCCAGAACGACCGGTACATCAGGGACGAGCCCGCGGTGAGCAACTAGCGGGGGGGTTGTGTGGTTGGGTTTTCTTTGCGCGGCTTTCGCCAAAACTATAGATCCCAACTACTATGATCCGCATTCTCGCCAACGACGGCATCGAGGCCGATGGCCAGGCCAAGATGGAAGCCGCCGGCTTCGAGGTCGTCACCACGAAAGTTCCGCAGGACCAGCTCGCTGAGGCCCTCAAGGACTACGACGCCATCTGCGTGCGCTCCGCGACCACGGTGCGCCGGGAGCTCATCGACCGGGTGCCCAACCTCAAGGCCATCGCCCGCGGCGGGGTCGGGATGGACAATATCGACGTGGAGTACGCCCGCTCGAAGGGGATTAAGGTGGTGAATACGCCCGCGGCCAGCAGTCGCGCGGTGGCGGAGCTCGTCTTCGGTCACATCTTCACCCTCGCGCGCGGCATCCAGGTCGCCAACCGCGACATGTCCACCGGTGACTTCGCGAAGCTCAAGAAGGGCCTTGCCGGTGGCGTGCAGCTCGAGGGCCTCACGCTCGGCGTCGTGGGCCTCGGTCGCATCGGCCGCGAGGTAGCCCGCATCGGACTCGGCATCGGGATGCGGATCATTGGCTCGGACCCCTACCAAAAGCACGTCGACGTGGAGGTCCCGATTCACGGGATCGGCACCGCGCCGGTGGTGCGGGTCAACAGTCTGTCGCTCCACGAGATGCTCAAGCGCGCGGATGTTATTACGCTCCACGTCCCCGCCCAGGACGGCGAGGCGCTGATCAACGCGGAGGAGTTGGCCCTGCTTCAACAAGATGCCATTATCGTGAATACGGCCCGCGGCGGGCTCATCAACGAGGAGGCGCTGCTGGCGGCCCTGGAGGAAGGCAAGATCCGGGGCGTGGCACTCGACGTCTTCGAGGGCGAGCCAAAGCCGGATGCGCGCTTGTTGAATCACCCAAGGATCAGTGTAACTCCGCACGTTGGGGCGGCTACCGGAGAGGCGCAGCGGTTGATTGGGGAGGAGTTGGCGGATCAGTTGATTGCTATTTTGGGGTAGGCGCTTGTTTTGAGGCCTACGGCGCTGTGCCTCCGGCGGAGAGCCTCCGGCGTTGGGCCTGCGGCGCTGACAGCTGGGGGATACGGCTGGAGTGTTGCGAGGTGTGCATGCGGGTCTGTTTCGCGACTCAGCGCGGCGGCGCATGATCTCCTCATGGCAGGTGATTACGACAATGCTGCTCCGATAGTTCTCCCATCATCGCCATCCGCTTTCGCTAAAACCACCCCCGCTTCTCCCCGCCGCTCACCCTGCCGCCGAGCGGTACCTTGACGCGGGCCGTGAGGTAACGCATAGCCTCCGTGCTGCGGCGGTAGTTGCGGTCGGAAAATTCTGAATAGGTCAGCATATCGAAGATCAGACGATCGACGCGCTCCCAACGCCAGACGCGAAAACCCAAGGATAGTTCGGCGAATCGAGTTGCCAGTCCAATGCGTGGCACAATTTCGATGCCCTCGTAGCGCCATGCGTGGAAGGTGTGTTGTGGCTCTTCCCAGTACGGATATAGGTTTGGACCAAATTGCTTGCGTTCCAAGTTCCATGTACTCGAAGAAACGAGCAGTTCCTGACGGATATCAATGCCAATGGCTAATGGGCCTATAATCCGGTATGATGCACCAATAGCGAGTGTGCTCAAATTGCGACGGTATCGGTCCATGAAGTACAGGTCGAGTGTGACCAACCCGCCCCTGTCGTATATCCAGTATGGACTGTAGGGGCGAAAGAATCGCGTCTCCGAGCGCTGGTAGCCTATTTCCGCCCGTGCCGATAGACGCCTATTGAGCTTATACTCCAGCCCAGTTTGCAGGCCAAAGTTTCTTTCTTTATCATTCTCGAAATCGCGGTTGCGCAGAACGTTTGCATTGTCAACCCATTCCCCAAGTTCAGAGTAGGTAGGTCCCCGCCCCCAGGAATAAGCGAGAGTTACGGTGTGGCTGCCCGACCGAATACTTGAGAAAGACGGGGTTGAATCTAAACGTATGTCGACAGTGGTCCTGGCTTGCGCCGCCGAGGCATACTGTATCAGCACGAGTGCAGTGAACAGGTTAAAGCGTGCTCTCATCGCTGGACGAGGATACGGGCGCTCGTGTTGTAGCCCTCGTGACGGATTGTGATGTAGTACATCCCGGACGGTAGTCCCTCCGTGTCAAGATCGGTGGGGAGTGAGGCGTCCTTTCTGCGCTCGATTACGCGCCCTGGCAAATCGGAGATCGTAACCTCGTCTACGTTGCCCTCCATGAGTGGATAAGTCGACAGGCGTAAGTGATCTTCCACGACCGAGGGAGTCGCCACGGCCTTTGGGTTACCCTTGACTGTAGAAGGTATAGCTGGACCTCCCGGGCCGGGTCCAGGCGTCCCGGGTCCCCCAGGCCCTCCCGGATCAGAGCTACAGTAAGTGACTGGCTTATTGATAGAACCGGTGCCGCAGGCATTCGTGACAAAAAGACTTACGCTACCACTCTGGCGCCCCGTACCAACGTAAGGCCGAATAGAGCTCATATTTCCGCTGGGGTTATTCCAACACGTCGGGTCTGGGTACTGCGGGCTATTATTTGGATTTGGACACACTGGGAATTCCCACCGGTAGCTTGCTCCTATTGTAGACTGCGATGTGGACTGGAGGACTACGTAACTTCCGGGGCTGTAGCAGGTTGGAACATTAAAGTTGGCTATTGGGACGCCAACTTGAATTGTTTTAGTAAGGGTGAGTGTCTGAGTACAGTTTGCAATACTATTATCAGTACCGTTGTTGATTGTAAAAATGAGCTGCATCGAACCTCGAGCGCGGGAGTTTGCAGTTAAATTAACGACTGTTCCCGTTCCCGAACTCGCGCCGGTGATGTAAGTTGGCTGGCTCACTTGCCAACTTACTGTAGATCCGATGGGTGGGTCTACAAGTCGGTAGGCACTGGAGACGCTATTCGCACACAGCTGTTCAGATCCCATAAGAGAGGGCGCACGGCGCGTGTCCATAGCCATGTGGCCCCACTGAGCGCTTAGCCATGGTCGCAAGCTAGAGCCAGGGCTTCCGCCCCCGAGCCATGCTTCAGCCAATATGCCGTAACCTCCAATGATCTCATCAGAGTTGCAATTCTGGCCGTCACGTCCATAGCTTGCAACGCCTACTAGCCGCCGCTCGTGGTTATAGAGACCCCCACCTGATGAACCTTTTTCAATGAAGCCAAAGTCCTCTGCGTCGTCCGTATAGCGACACTGCCAAGTAGAAACCTATCCAAGAGGTGGAAGAACCACCGAAGCGGTTGTCGGCGCTCGCGCATCATGACTGATTTTCATTACGTCGCCTGCGGCGTGGTGTAAAGTCGTAGTTTGAGAAGGGAGAGATGTCGATCGGTTCCAGCCAGCAAAGGCAATGGGCACTTCAATACGACTTAAACTCTGGTTTAACTCAACAAGCATAAATTCATTGTACCCCCTGCTAGCTCTTAAGGTTGCGCCAGTAAAACTCACCCAACGATTGGGAGGCGGATTGCCGCCTGGATGGTCGCAAATCAGGCCTTCGTAGCCAAATCTGTATACAACCTGTTGAGGCGCCTGTTCTCCAGTGTCATTGCAATGTGCAGCTGTATAAATTAACGGCCGATTATCTCTACACTCGTTCTCGATGGCAGTCCCACTACAAAATCCAGTTCCATGTTGTAAAAGTAATAAGACTGTGGCCCGGCGTTCATTCACCCACCCACTGCCCTCTCCACAAGTAACATTAACGTTACAGGATTGAGCGGTCCCGTATCCGTTGGAGTACGGCACCATACCCACCACCCCGTAATACACCGAGCTCTGCTCCATCTCGAACGCTTCCCCACTTCCCTCCGGCAGGTAGACATCAAAAGTCACGCCCGCACCCGCCACGATGTCCGTGACAAATCCCGGCCCGGAGAATTGTTCGTCCGTAATAGGTCCCATGACAAAGTCGCGCGCGTCATTGTAGAAGTAGGCCTCGGCGCCTTCCGGCAAAACGAGCTTCCCGAAGTCGAAACGCAACTGCTTGGCGCCAGGGGCAGCTACGCGGAGGCGGTAGTTGACGTAGTTGCCGTGCTGCGCGAAGGTGCCCGCCGTGGCGCTCGTCGCGCCGACGGGCACGACCTCCTCGAAGAGGTCACGCCCGAGCTGCTCCTCACGCACGAGCATCGCGTCGCGCAAGGTGGCGTAGTCGGTGGCGAGCTTAATAGTGTAGTCCTCCACAGGGGCGGTGCCACGCGAATAGGCGGACGAACTGCGGCCGCTCAGCGCCGGGAGGTCCTCGGCCCAATAGACGCTCTCCGCGAATCCAGAAGGGCTTACTTGGAGCCTAGTCACGATCTGCGCAGAGAGGCAGAGAGGCAGAGAGGCAGAGAGCCGTCCTCGCGGCGAAACCTCCTAGCGTCGGGGGGAAGTATCGGTGGACCATTTCACAAATGAAACGATGTGTCGCAATTCTTGCAATAGAGATGCAAAAATATTCTACCTCTAGCAACATGCAATTATATAACATAAACCTTGGCCGCATTGCCAAATATAATTTGTTGGTTCGACATGTGCTTCCTAATCACTTCCCCGGCTTCTTACTAGCGCACGGGCTGCAGGTTTTGGCGAAAGCCGTATCGTCTCCCAGCCAACCAGTCCAAAAAAGGTCTGAAGAAGGTCCACACCGGCAAATCAGCGCCGAAGGCCCTCCGCCGGAGGCCCTCTGCCAGAGGCAAGCCTTATAGTTCTTTGCGCAACCGCGCCACCGGTATCCCCAGCTGCTCTCTATACTTCGCCACCGTCCGCCTGGCAATCTCGTAGCCCTTCTCCTGCAGCATATTCTTCAGCTTCTCATCCGACAGGGGGCGGCGCTTCGGCTCGACCTCGATGATGTCCTTGAGGATCTTCTTGACTTCGAGCGTCGAGACCTCCTCGCCGTCGCTGGTCTGCAGGCTCTCCGAGAAGAAGTCCTTAAGGCGCTTCGTACCGTACTCCGTCTGGACGAACTTCGAGTTGGCCACCCGGCTCACCGTCGAGATGTCGAGCGCGGTCACGTCGGCGATGTCCTTGAGGATCATCGGCCGCAACTTGCGGTCGTCGCCCGTGAGGAAGTACTCGTACTGGTACTGGAGGATGGTGTACATCGTGCGGTACATCGTGTCCTGGCGCTGCTTGATGGCGTCGATGAACCACTTCGCCGAGTCGATCTTCTGCTTGATGAACAGCACGGCCTCCTTGTTCTTGCGCGCGCCCGACATCTGCCGCCCCGTGCGCGCCGCCTTCTGGTGGTCCTTGTAGGTGGTGAGCATCTCGCGGTAGTGGTCCGACACCCGCAGTTCGGGAGCGTTGCGGGAGTTGAGCGAGAGCTCCAGCTCACCGTCGCGGTTCTCGATGATGAAGTCGGGGATCACGTACATCGTCGAGCGACTCGTGTTCGTCGAGAAGCCGGAGGCCGGCTTCGGGTTGAGCTTCAGGATTTGCTCGATGATGCCGCGGAGCTGGTCCTCGCTCACGCCGAGGCCGCGCTGGAGTTTGAGGTAGTGCTTCTTCGTGAACTCCTCGAAGTAGTCGAGGATGATCGTGCGCGCGCAGCGCAGCTGGCGGATGTCGTCCGTGCTGAGGTGCGAGACGCGCTCCAGCAAGAGGTCGAGCTGGATCAGGAGGCACTCCTGCAGGTTGCGCGCGCCGACGCCGGGAGGGTCGAAGCGCTGGATTTCTTTTAGCAAGAAGAGCACCTCCTGCTTGTTGGTCTCGATGTTTTGCGAGAAGACGAGGTCGTCGACGATGGCCTCCGGGTCGCGCCGCAGGTAGCCGTCGTCGTCGATCGAGCCGATGATCTGCAGCGCCACCATCGCCTGGCGCTCGTCCTTTAGGTTGAGCATCCCGATCTGCGACTCGAGGTGATCGTGAAACGTATCCATCACCGCGATCGGGATCGTGCGCTCCTCCTCGTCGGCGGAGTTGGTGAGGCGCGCGTCGTAGATCGAGCGGTCGTCCTCCATCACCTCGTTGAGGAAGCCCTCGTCCACGTCCTCCATCGAGGGCGTCTCCTCGTACTCCTCCTCGGTCTTCTGGTCGTCGAGATCCGCGAAGGCCTCCATGAACTCCTCCTCCTCGTCGCCCTCCTCCAGGGCCGGGTTGGCCTCGAGCTCCTCCTTGATGCGCTGATCCAGGGTCGCCGTCGGGATCTGTAGCAGTTTCATCAGCTGGATCTGCTGAGGAGACAGCTTCTGCTGCATGCTTAGGGACTGGCTCTGCTTTAGCATAGTGTTGGCGTTCGGTCGGGCGAGGGACGGGCGGGAGTGAGGCGGGCCGACGCGCTGGAAACGTGACGGGCCGGGGGAGGGTTAGGCGAAACTAGTGCAGATTGGCACCACTGTTGATAGGGGCACCCGTGCTGGTTAGGTCAGGCAACAAGTATGCCAACAAAACCCGATGCGTATTTTGACTGAAAATCAATGAAAAACCTAGTGCCTACGGGCGTTTTGCCAAATTCCCTGCAAGGTATGCCAACTTCGATACGAGACCTCCGAAAATGCGGCGAACGGTGCGCAGGGTCCGCTAAGCTGCTGAAATTCCGCCCTTTGTGAGCAGTGTATACAGATATTTAGGGGTAATTTTCCCACATCTCGTTTTTTACAGCTTGCGCCAAAAACCTCACCACTTAGCGAAATGCCCGACGCCCACGCCTACCGTACGCAACTCTTCACCCACGCGCGCTGCGTAGGGCGGTCCTTCGCCTGCGCGCGGGGCCAACTCATGCAGGCGCCCCACGCCCGCCACAGCCCCCTCTACTTCATCGAGGCCGGTGCCGCACACGCCTACATCGATGTCGAAGGCGGTAGCGTGCAGACGCTGCGCCTTGGCTACCCAGGCGAAATCCTCGCCGCCCTCCCGGGCCTCCTGCGCGGTACCCCGAGCGCCATCGGCTTGCAGAGCATCGGCCGGTGCAGCGGCTACACCCTCACGCGCCACGAGATAGTGGGTTTTAACGAAAGTCAACCCACCCGCCACATGGCCTACACCACGATGCTCGAGACCTTCGCCTGCGGACTCATGGACCGCGAACTCGACCTCCTCGAGCCGAGCCCCGCGCGCCGCTACGAGACGGTGCTACGGCGCAGCCCCCGGCTCTTCGAGCACGTCCCTTTGCGCTATATCGCCTCCTACCTCCGGATGACGCCGGAGACGCTGAGTCGGGTGCGGGCGGCGTCAACTGCCGGGAGGGCGGCTAATTCTTGACCTCGATCAAGGCGTAGCGCTGCAGCTTCTTTGACCTTTGCCCTGCGTCCCTTACCGACGTGCAATACGCCGCGCACATGACCACCGCCGATACCGCCTCCAAGTTCGCTTCCGCTTTCCCTACCCAGGCGGCTTTCGCCAAAACCCACCACGCCGCCCTTGCCGAGATGAGCGCCATCCAAAGCGAAACCATCCGTTTTGGCGAAAGCCTCACTGCTTTCAGTCCCGCCGAGCTCAACGCCCGCCCCGGCGAGAGACGCTGGAGCCCCCTGGAATGCCTCGAACACCTCAACCGCTACGCCGACCACTACTTGCCCCTGCTCGCGGCAAAAGTGGCGGCCGCCGAGCCCCGCGAGGCTAGGAGACCCTACCGCCCCGGCCTCCTCGGGAAGCCTTTCGCCCTGGCCCTCCACCCCACCCGCCGCCTCAAGCGCCTGAACTGTCCCCGCAAGATGAATCCGATCGGTTCGGAGCTAGACGCGCCGGCGGTGGTGTACGCCTTCCGGCAAAACCAGCAGACCTACCTCGATCTACTGACCCGGCTCGACGGCATGGATCTGCACGGCAATCGCATCCCGATCTCCGCCTTCCCCATCGTAAGACTTAGCCTCGGCGACATGCTACACACCCTCGTCTGGCACAACGCCCGCCACGTACTGCAGGCGGAGGAGGGACTCTGAATCCCGAGTTCCAAACTTTCCCTCAGACAGGATTCTGCTCCCGGGCATACAGCGACACCAACTCGGCGTCGAGCCGCTCCTCGGGCGCGACCTGGAGCGACTCCACGAGATTGTCCCAGCTGAGGCCCTGCGACTGGACGGCGGCCCGCAGGAGGCGCCGGCGGTGGCGGATGGCCTCGCGCTCGACTGCGGAGACGGCGCGTGCGCGGGCGGCGGGGACGATCTGCCACTGCGTCATCAGAAAGGTGAGCTCGGGCCAGGGCGGGGTCTCGTCGGCCTCGTCGACGTAGATGTCGCGCAGGTTCTCGAGGTAGGCGCTCCCGGCGCGCCGCGCGAGGAAGAGGTGGCCGAGGTTGGGCTGGACCTCCTTAGGGACCTCGTAGAGCAAGACCGTGAGGGTCTCGTCGAAGACCGCGAGGGCCGCCGGGAGGCAGTTGCGGTTGTCGTCGGCGCGGATGTAGTGACACATCGGGTAGGCGAGGTGGTGCTGGACGTGCAGCAGGATGCTGTCGCCGATGGTCTGGAGGGAGTCCCCGAACGGCATGAACCCTTTGCCGTTGTAGAAGGCCGCGAGGATGTCGGCGGGCGTGGTGCCGAGGTTGAGGATCGAGCGCGCGAGCTGGCGCTGGGTGACGACCGCGCCGATGAGGTTGATGACGTACGAGATGCCGAGGGTCGTCACGATTAGCCCGCTGGTGGCCGTGAGGATCGTGAAGAGCCGCCAGGCGTTACCGCTCGGGACGTAGTCCCCGAACCCCGCCGTCGTCACGCTCGCGGCCACGAAATAAAGACGCTCGAGCAGGTCGACGCCCACGCCCGGCGAACTCTGCGTGATGCTATCAGGCGCGCTCGCGAGCACGAGCGTGAGACTCAGCGTGAGGCCGACGAACCACGCTACGAACAGGATCGAGGTGAGGAGCAGGGCCGAGTACCGGGCGAAGTAGTAGACCACCGGGTGTCGGTTGGTGTCCTCGCCGAACTTCGCCGGCGGCGCCGCGATGAGGCGGTTGGCCCCGTCGACGATCAGGTTGGTGAGCGGACCGGCGCCGTGGAGGGAGAGCGTGGTCTTGAGTACGTCCCACATCACGGTTCCGTAGACGACGGCTCCGAGGCCGAGGAGCATCATCTGAGGAATTCCCACAAAAGGAGGTAGCGTGGGGCGGGGGGATTTTGTTCGGGTGAGTGCGGTCGGTGGCGGCGGGATCAACCTGGCCGGTTCGAGTTGGCCAATACCTCCGGTTCAACCCCCGGGTTACTTTATACAGGAGTCCGCCGGGGCTCCGAACGTGCCCACCGAATGCCGCTCAGCATCTCCAGAGCTGATGACGCTCCCCTAGACTCCAACACAAAGCCTCTCGCCTCTCGCCCCCCCCCCTCTCGGCCTGCCGCGGACCAAGGCCGCCGCAGGCCGATGCACCACAGGTCCAATCCGCCGTAGGCATTCTTCCCCTTACTTTCCGCGTCCATGCCAGTGTCCATCCGCCTCGAACTTTCGCCCTACCTCAACCTAGCCCTCCGTCTCAACGACGTCGTCCCGATCCGGACCCTGAGCATCGTGAACGATGGACCGGAAAAAATAACGGACTTACGCCTCGAGCTGCGGTCAAACCCCGCACAGGCACTCCACCACGACTGGGCCCTCCTATCGGTTGACGCGGGCCAGATCCTGCCCCTCGCGCTCGACGCCGTCCACCTCGACTACGACTTCTACGCGCAACTCTCCGAAGGGATCACGGCTCATGTCACGGCGACCCTCTCCGGCGTCGACGGTGAGGAAGGGCCCACAACTCTCGCGGTGGCCGCCGCCGACACTCGCCTCCTGCCAGCCCACCACTGGGGCGGCAACGCCGGCGTGCCCGAACTCGTCGTCGCGCACGTCCTGCCTAATGATCCAGCCGTAGCTCGCCTCCTTCGCCGCGCTGCCGAGCTGCTCGCCCCCACGAACTTCTCCCTCAACGGCTACCAGTCCGAAGATCCGCGTGCCGCCGGGGCCCAGGTGATCGCCGTGCTCACGGCCATCCGCGAACAGGACATCCACTACGTCGGCGTGCCGCAGAGCTTCGAGCAGCACGGCCAAAAGGTGCGCACGCCGACCGAGGTAGTCGGCAGCGGCCTCGGTAACTGTCTCGACTTGACGGCCCTGGCCTGCGCCGTGCTCGAGCAGGCGGAGCTGCATCCCGGCATCGTCCTCGTCGAGGGTCACGCATATCTCGTGTGCTGGCTCCAGCCGACGCCCGTGCGGGCGGGAACGGTCAAAGACCTGCAGATGCTCCGCAAGGCCGAGGCCAGTGGACTGCTCATCGCGTGTGAGTCCACGGCGCTAGCGGGGGCGGGTGCAGACGTCAACGCCGGGGTTACTCTCGGTCGCCAGGCGCTCTCGGAGGAGAGGGGCTGGCGCGAGATGGTCGACGTGCACGCCGCGCGCACCGGCGAGGGCATCCATCCAATCTCCCAGGCGATGGAGGCCGGCGAGCGTATCGCGCGTCAACAAACCACCGTCGCCGCACTGGACCTTAGTTCCCTCTCCAACGTGCCGTCGGCTCTCGGCAAAGTCGAGGCGGCCATACCCAAAGGCGCTGCCCGCGTGGACCAGTGGAAGAAGCGCCTCCTCGACCTCACGCGCCGCAATCGTCTGTTGAATTGGAGGCCGCTGCGCAGCAACATCGTATTGCACCACGTCGACCCCGCGGCACTGGAGGATGCGCTGGCGTCCGGGACGAAGTTCACCTTCGACCAGGTAGACAACACGCGGGGTAGGGGTGTGCAGCTCCAACGTGGACTCGGCGAGGCGCACTACGCGCAGGCCGTCCGGGAGGCGCTGGCCAAGGGCGTGCTGCTCGTCACCGAGACCGGCAAGGACCTGTACGCTACCCTCATCCAGCTCGAGCGCGCCGCCCGCACCGCCACCGAAGAGGGCGGCGCCAATACGCTGTATCTGGCGCTCGGCTTCGCGGTTAAGGGTACGGCCGAGGCGGCTGAGTACCGCGCGCCGCTTATCCTGCTGCCGGTGGAGTTGCGGCGCCGCAAGGCCGGCAACAGCTTCACGCTGGTGCGACGCGACGAGGAGGCGCTGCTCAATCCGACCTTGCAGGAACTGCTCCGACGCGAGGCCGGCGTCACTTTCGAAGGACTCACCGAGGAATTGCCGCAGGACGAGCACGGCATCGACATACCGCAGGTTTTGGCGAAAGCCCGCAACGTCCTGCTCAACGTGCCCGGTTGGGAAGTCGAGGGCGGGGTAGCCCTGGGCGAGTTCAGCTTCGCGAAGTACCTGATGTGGCGGGACCTGGACAGGTTTGAGAAGCACTTGCGTGAAAACCCGGTGGTCGCGCACCTCATCGAGCGCCCTCGCGAGCACTACCACGTGCCCGGCAGCGGCGTGGCCGTGTACCCCGACCGCGAGCACCTCGACGACACCTTCCCGGTAAATGAAATGCTCACGCCGATGTCGGCCGATGCCTCACAGCTGGCGGCCGTGCGCGCGGCGTCCTTAGGGATAGACTTTGTGCTGGAGGGTCCGCCGGGTACGGGCAAGTCGCAGACGATCACGAATTTGATTGCGCAGTGTCTGGGCGAGGGAAAGTCGGTACTGTTCGTGTCGGAGAAGACGGCTGCCCTGGAGGTGGTTGAGCGGCGATTAAACGACATTGGCCTCGGGGCATTCTGTCTCGAGCTGCACTCCAACAAGGTGACCAAGACGCACGTCTACGACCAACTCAAGGCGGCCTGGGCCGTGAGCGCGGAAGGTGAGGCCAACTGGGGTGCCGAGGCCGCCCGCCTCGAAGCACTGCGTCACGAGCTCAACGACCAAGTCGCCGCGCTCCACGGCGAGCGCAAGGCCGGGATAAGTGTGTACGGGGCGGTTTCGCAGGCCAATCACCCGGCCGCAGCCACGGCCCCGGCGCCGCCTGCGGAGTGGGCCCTGGGGCAGGACGTGTCGGCGTTGGAGGCGTGCAGGACGACGGCGCGCCAGCTCGGCGTGACGCTGTCCGACGTACCCGTGAGTGTGCACCAGGACCTTTCACCACTGATCGGCCCTTTCGAAGCCGGCCAATTAGAGCGCAACGCACAGCAGGTTTTGACGCAAGTCGAAGCCTTACGTGAGGCGCATACGGCTTTCGCCAAAACCCTCGGTGTCGGCGGCCAGGACTACAGTCGCGCGGTGCTGCAAGACCTTGCCGTGCTGGCCAGCCTCGTGCAACGGGCGCGTGGCAAGGATTATCGCCGCCTGGCGGAAGCGGTGGGCTCTGGGCGCCACCGACGCAATGCCATCGAGGGGTCGCGTCTCTTGACGGAGATCGCATCTGCTTTCGCAAAACTCACGACGGAGTACCGGCCGGAGGTGAGTCAACTGGCGGCGGAGCCACTCCAGGCCAAGTGGAAGCGGAGCGCGGAGAAGTTCGTGATCGTGCGGTGGTTCGAGCA
>JBGTKC010000226.1:0-1608 GCA_041744755.1 Saprospiraceae bacterium | reverse complement strand
CGGCGGCACCTACGACTACGAGGGCGGCCGCGAGATCGCCTACCCGAAGCGCGGCTACGTGTGGGACCACTGCCAGCGCGCCGGGATCAGCTACCGCACCTATGGGGAGTTCTCCAACCTCAACGAGACGTACCTGAAGAGTCTCGTCGGACACCTCGACGAGGATTTCCCGGGGTACAACCTCAGCATCCGCGACACCTTCCGCTTCGGCAAGTGGCAACACGACTTCGACTCCTTGGTGAGCGCGGGGGCCGTGCCGCGCTTCAACACCGTGCGTTTCGGCAACGACCACACGGCTGGGGCGCGCCTCGGGAGCCCGACGCCGGCGGCGATGGTGGCGGACAATGACCTAGCTATCGGACTCTTCGTCGAGCACCTCTCGCGCAGTCCGATCTGGGCGGAGTCGGTGGTCTTCATCACCGAAGACGACGCGCAGAACGGGCCCGACCACGTGGATGCCCACCGTTCGCTGCTGCTGGTCGCGAGTCCGTACACGCGGCGCGGGCACGTGGAGTCGACGATGTACTCGACGGCGAGCGTGCTGCGCACCATCGAGCTTATCCTCGGGATGCCGCCGATGAGCCAGTACGACGCGGCGGCGACACCGCTGTTTGCTTGCTTTCAGTCGACGCCGAACCTGCGTGGCTACACGCACCGCCCGGCCACCGTCAACCTCAACGCCGTCAATGCCGAACTCGGAGAACTCACGCGAATCAGTGCCAAACTCCCGCTCGACCGCGAGGACCAGGCGCCGGACGGCGTGTTTACGGACGTGATTTGGCGAACGGTGCGCGGCATCGACGCCGTGACGCCAGCGCCGCGGCGAGGGGCCTTCGTGCGCGCGGCCGAGGTGGAGGACGATGACGATGATTGAAGATTGGGATAAACACGCGGGTTTGGACCAGCGATCACCGGAGGCTCGACACGCGGATAGACTAGTTTTGCCGTAAAGGCTCCACGTCCCATGCCCAGCCTCAAGATCACCTTCCCGAACGCCGACGGCCATCAACTCTCGGGCTACCTCCAGCTGCCGGTCGACCAGGACCCGCGACACTTCGCGCTGTTGGCACACTGCTTCTCGTGCACGAAGAACAGCCGGGCGTTGCGGGAGATCGCGCGGGCGTTGAATATGGAGGGCTTCGGGGTGCTGCGCTTTGACATGACCGGACTCGGGGAGTCGGAGGGGGACTTTGGGGAGGCGGGTTTCGCGAGCAACATCGGGGACATCGTGGCGGCGTACGGCTTCCTGGCCTCGGAGCACCGGGCGCCGGTGCTCGTAGTCGGGCACAGTCTCGGGGGCACGGCGATGCTGTGTGCGGCGGGGATGCTACCGGAGGTCCGCGCCATCGTCACGATCGGCAGTCCGAGCCAGGCCGAGCACGCGACCCACCTCTTCGCCGAGAGCCTCGAAGAGATCGAGCGCCGCGGTCGGGCCACCGTGACCATCGGCGAGCGGCCCTTCGACATTACCCTCGACTTCGTGCGCAGTCTGTCGGAGGGCAACGTTGCCGCTGCCCTTGAGACCAACCGCAAGGCGCTGCTCATCATGCACTCCCCGCAGGATGCCACCGTCGACATCGCGCACGCTGAGAAGATTTACGTCAAGGC
>JBGTKC010000225.1:0-5555 GCA_041744755.1 Saprospiraceae bacterium | reverse complement strand
CATGCGCATGCCCGTGCAGCCCAATAAAGCGATCGTCGGGCGCAACGCCTTCGCGCACTCGTCGGGCATCCACCAGGACGGTCACCTCAAGAATCGCGAGAACTACGAGATCATCAACCCGAAGGACATCGGGCTCGACGACTCCTCCATCATCCTCACGGCCCGCTCCGGACGGCACGCCCTGAAGCACCACCTCGAGCGACTCGGGTTCGAGCTCAACAAAGATAAGCTCGACCGCGCCTACGGTAAGTTCCTCGCGTTGGCCGACCGCAAGAAGGAACTCCAGGACGAGGACCTCCTCACGATCATGGAGGTGTCGAAGAACCGCCGCGATCCCTTCAAGCTCAAATACCTAAGCGTGCAGTGCGGTAAGAAAGTGCTGCCGACGGCCACCATCCAGCTCGAGATCGACGGGGAGTTGCACACGATGACCAGCTCGGGCGTAGGTCCGATCGACGCTTGCTACACGGCGATCAAGAAAATCATCCGCCGCGAGATCGTCCTCGAGGAGTTCCTCGTCCAGGCCATCACGCGCGGCAGCAACGACGTAGGCAAGGTGCACGTGTCGATCAATTACAAGGACGCGATTTACTCCGGGTTCTCGGCTGATACCGACATCGTGACGGCCTCGGTCGAGGCTTACCTAAATGCAATCTCGAAGTTCTACAACATCCTGCGCACGAACGCGGAGGCGGAGATCACGGAAACCCTCAAGCAGCTTTAGATCTCGATGATGCCCCCCAAGACACTCTTCGACAAAATCTGGGACGCGCACGTCGTGAAATCCATCGCGCACGGTCCGGACGTACTTTACATCGATCGGCACCTGATCCACGAGGTCACGAGCCCACAGGCTTTCGCCGGACTCGAGAAGCGCGGGATCCCGGTCTTCCGCCCGCGGCAGATCGTCGCCACGGCGGATCACAACGTGCCGACGCTCCACCAGGACCTGCCGATCCGCGACCGGCTCTCGCGGGCGCAGGTGGCGACCCTGGTCGAGAACTGCGACAAGTTCGGCGTCGAGCTCTGGGGACTTGGACACCCGAAGCAAGGGATCGTCCACATCATCGGCCCGGAGTTGGGGATCACGCAGCCCGGCATGACGATCGTGTGTGGGGACTCGCACACGGCTACGCACGGGGCCTTCGGGACGATCGCGTTTGGGATTGGGACCTCGGAGGTCGAGATGGTGATGGCGACGCAGTGTCTCATGCAAGGAAAGCCCAAGTCGATGCGGATCAACGTCGAGGGCGAACTCGGCGCCGGCGTGACGGCCAAGGATTTAATCCTCTACGTCATCTCGCGAGTGACCGTGAGCGGCGGCACGGGCTACTTCGTCGAGTACGCCGGCTCTGCTTTTCGCAACCTGTCGATGGAGGGCCGCATGACGGTCTGCAACATGTCTATCGAGCTCGGCGCCCGCGGCGGCATGATTGCGCCGGATCAGACGACCTTCGACTATCTGGAAGGCCGGGAGTATGCGCCTCGAGGGGAAAATTGGAGGCTCGCCGTCGAGACCTGGAGTCAACTCGTCACCGATGAAGGCGCTACCTTCGACAAGGAGATGCACTTCGACGCCGCCGACATCGAGCCGATGGTCACTTTCGGGACGACGCCGGGCATGGGCATAGGCGTCACGGCCCGTACGCCCAGCATCGCGGTCGGCGAGGCTTCCGCCAAAACCTTGGCCAAGTCGCTAGAGTACATGGCCCTGGCGCCGGAGCAGAGCTTGCTTGGGCTGCCTATTAACTATGTCTTCGTGGGCTCGTGTACGAATGGCCGCATAGAGGATTTGCGGGCGTTCTGCGAAGTTATTGATGGTCGCCAAAAAGCAGATCACGTCAATGCTTATATCGTACCGGGGTCTCAGGCTGTTTTGCGGCAGGCGGAGGCGGAAGGGTTGGATCAGGTTTTGGCGAAAGCCGGCTTTACTCTTCGACAGCCGGGCTGCTCAGCTTGCCTCGCGATGAACGACGACAAGATTCCGCCGGGCGAGTATTGCGTCTCCACCTCGAATCGGAATTTCGAAGGACGACAAGGACCTGGTGCCAGGACGATCCTGGCGAGCCCGGCGATGGCGGCGGCGGCGGCGGTGACGGGGCGCGTGACGGATGTGCGGGAGCTGATGGAGGTGGAGGTGATGGCGTAGGCCCGCGCGGCAGCGCATTGAAAAATTGATAATGGTAAATTGATTATTGTTTTGCAAAAGCTTACCCACGTCCACTCCCCCGCCGTCCCGATCAACGTCCAGGACGTCGACACCGACCAAATCATCCCGGCGCGCTTCCTGAAGGCCACCGACAGGGTAGGTTTTGGTGACAACCTCTTCCGCGATTGGCGCTACGACAGCCAGGATCAGCCCGTGCCGGCGTTCGCGCTCAATGATCCCAACTACGGCGGCGAGATCCTCGTGGCCGGGCGCAACTTCGGCTGTGGCTCGAGTCGCGAGCACGCGGCCTGGGCCATTTACGACTACGGCTTCAAGGCCGTGGTGTCGAGCTTCTTCGCGGACATCTTTAAGGGCAATGCGCTGAACAATGGCCTGGTCCCGGTGCAGGTGAGCGGGGGGTTCTTGCAAGAAATCTTCGCCGCCATCGCCGCCAATCCCGCGACCGAACTCCGGATCGACCTCCGCGAAAAGTCGATCGCCCTGCCCCTCACCGGTACCACCGAGCACTTCGAGCTCAGCGACTACAAGCAGGAGTGCCTCATCAACGGCTACGACGACATCGATTATCTGCTCAATGTCCGCGGCGAGATCGAGGCTTTCGAGTCGCGGGGGGCGAGCAGCTTTGTGGCCTAAGCAGTACGTAGCGACATGCACAAGAAGATAGCAGTCCTCGCGGGCGACGGCATTGGGCCGGAGGTGATGGCCGAGGCGATCAAGGTGTTGGAGGCCGTCGGGCGGAAGTTCGACCTCGCCTTCGAGTTTACCGAAGCGCTGATCGGCGCCTGCGCCATCGACGCCACCGGGGACCCGCTGCCGGAGGAGACGGTCGAGGTCTGTAACGCGAGCCACGCCATCCTCCTCGGCGCCGTTGGCACGCCGAAGTACGATAACGACCCATCGGCCGAGGTCCGCCCGGAGCAAGGGCTATTACGCTTACGCAAAACCTTTGGTCTGTACGCCAACATCCGCCCGATCGCGACCTACGAGCGGCTCTACGAAGCCTCACCGCTAAAGACCGAGCGCGTACGTGGGGTAGATTTCGTGGTGTATCGAGAGTTGACGGGTGGGGCGTACTTCGGCGAGAAAGGCCGCACGGGGGCGGACGGCGCCTTCGATACGATCAGCTACACGCGCCACGAGATCGAGCGAATCGCGCACCTGGCGTTTAAAGCCGCACAGACGCGGCGTAAGCACCTCACGCTTGTGGACAAGGCCAATGTGCTAGAGACGAGCAGATTGTGGCGAGAGGTGGTGGACGTTTTGGCGAAAGCCTATCCCGATGTCACGCTCGAGAAGATGTTCGTCGACAACGCGGCGATGCAGATCATCCAACGCCCGACACAGTTCGACGTCGTGTTGACGGAGAACATGTTTGGGGACATCTTGACGGACGAGGCTTCGGTGATCACGGGGTCTATCGGGCTACTGCCCTCGGCCAGCGTCGGTGACGGCATCGCGATGTTCGAGCCGATCCACGGGAGCTACCCGCAGGCGGCCGGCAAAGGGATCGCTAATCCCTTCGGGGCAATCTTGAGTGCGGCGATGCTGCTCGATCACTCTGGGGCGCACGAGGCGGCTGCGGCGGTTCGGGAGGCCGTGACGGCGGCGCTAGATGCGGGTGAGGTAACGGAGGATATCGCCGGCGGCAAGGCGTTGAGCACGACGGCGGTGGGGGATGCGGTGGTGGGGTACCTGTAGGTTCGGTGGGACGCCTGGCAATCAATCGTTCATATGCGTCTCCTCGGTCTGCTTACCGTGATATGGTGTCTGGCGGGCGCGGCCTTTGCCGGCTGGTACCTGGCGCACGACTACGCCGAGCTGCGCGACTTCTACTTGGCGCAGGGTGAGCTGTACCGGGAAGGATTCTGGGCGACCACCTTTTTTACACCCGCGACGAAGTCGGCCGGGGACCGGTTTGCTGTCCTCGCGCTTGTCGTCGGGGTGGCGGCAGCGGTCTACCTGCTCGTCGCGGATTGGCGTAGGCCACGGGGGGAAGCGCGGCAGGGGCCGCGAGTCCCGGTGGAGGGTGCCGACCTGCTCGCGCTCGGAGGGATTGCCCTGGGGCTCGGGGGCCTGTGGGCGTACGCGACGCACACGATTCCCGTAACCTACGACGAGGCATTCTCGGCGGTGTATGCATCTGGGGCCGGCTGGTTTACCGCCCTGAGTTACTACATGCTACCTAACAACCACGTCCTATTCAACGTCCTCAACGCCATTCTCTTCGGCTGGGCGGGAGACCTGGTGACGACGGGGCGGTTGATTTCGCTAATTGCGTTCGTCCTCGCGGGTGCGCTGCAGTACGCCTGGCTGCGAACGGTGCTGAAGCGACGTGATCTCGCGGTGGCGTCCGTGCTCCTACTTTCGGTCCTGCTACCGATCTGGGGCTTCGCGGCGCAGGCCCGGGGCTACATGCTCTTGCTCACGTTTAGCTGGGGTGCCTTCGTGGCTCTGTGGTGGTACCTGTTCCGCGCCGCGGGTGCCCGCGGGCTTTCGGCTTTCGCGGCGTGCACCGCCTTGGGGTACGCCACCGTGCCCGTATTTCTGTACGTCCACCTGGGCCTGCTGTCGGGACTGGCGGCGGCGCTGGTATGGCGGCGGCGGTGGGACTGGCGCATCGTCGCGACGCAGGCCATCGCCGGGGTAGGCTCGTTGACGTTCTACTTGCCAGCCGTGACTTTCTCCGGGCTCGCGGCCATCACCGGCAACCGCTACGTGGTGAGCGGGAGCAGCTTCCGCGAGTTCGCAGCGGGCTTTCTGCCCACGCTGCCGGATTACGTGAACCAAGTTTCGCCGGTGGTCGCGGCCTGGGGGGCGCTGCTGTTGCCGGCCGCAGTACTCCTGGCGTTGGCGGGGTTGAGCTTACGGCCGGAGGGGCGCCGGATCGCATCGCTTTGCCTGCTGTCGCTGGCAGCCTCCCTGGGGGTCGTGCTCCTCATGCGGGTGACGCCCTTCTACCGAACCCTACTTTTCCAAATCCAATTTGCGGTTGCCGCGGTCATCGTGGCCGGGGTGTGGGGGGTGCAGCGCCTCTCCCGCACGCCCGTCGCCAATCGTCTCGCGCTCGGGATACTCTCGCTCGCGACGGTGGGACTGGCCTACACGGGACCGCGGGAGTTCTATATTCGCCTCTACTACTACGACATCAACTCCGTCAACGACCAGGAGACCGAATTGCTCAAGCAAATACCTCCAGAGGCATCGGTGTGGTGCAGCGACGAGACCTCTCACGCGCGTTACCTCTTGGATCAACGTGGGGTGCGGACCCTCGGCCAGGGAGCGGATCCGCGGACCGACTACCTGCTGCGGAGGCCGGGCGAGGTCCGGCTCCCCGAGGGGGCGCAATTAGTAGCTACGGGTGCCGACCTTGAGCTCTATCGGTTGC
>JBGTKC010000224.1:0-2945 GCA_041744755.1 Saprospiraceae bacterium | reverse complement strand
TTGCTCGAGCTCAACGAAAAGCGCGGGTCTACGGTGGTGATGGTGACGCACGACGAGCGGATGGCGAAGAAGACGCATCGGTTGGTGAGATTGTATGACGGGGGGCAGGTGTCTTGAGAGCCTGCGGCGCTGGGCCTACGGCGTAGAGCCTCCGGCGGTGGGCCTGCGGCGCTGCTGTGCTTTCGTCCCGTCATGCCGTGCCGTCCGGATGGTGCGCCGCAGGCTCTGCGCCGCAGGCCCCCCGCCGCAGGCCCCCCGCCGCAGGCAATGCGCCGCAGGCGAAAAAACCTCTTTCTCTCTCGATAAACATAACATCCATGTTCACTCAACTTAAGCTCGCTCTCCGCATCTTACGCAGGCGCAAATTCTTCACTTTCATTTCGCTCTTCGGGATCTCCTTCACGATCATGGCGCTGGTCGTGATTGCGGCGATGGGGGATGCGGCGCTCGGGGACAATCCACCGTTGAGTAAGCGGGATCGGTTGGTGTTCGCGACGCACTTCCGGGCCGAGCGCGTGGTGCCGGACACGAGCTATATCGTGGATAGTACCGAGCTCGCCGACGGGACGATGGAGTACGACTCGACGGCGCAGATTGGGGAGAATGTTCAGTCCGACAACAACTCGGGTGTGGCCTTCTACCTCTACGAGCGACACCTGCTCGACCTCGACGGAGTCGAGCACCGTTGCTACATGGCGCCCTCGGGCTCGTTTGACACCTATCTCGACGGGCGTAAGGTAACCTTGGATGTCAACTACACGGACGCTGGCTTTTGGGACATCTTCGATTACGAGTTTGTGCACGGACAGGCCTATTCGGCGCAGGAAGTGGGGGAAGGCGCGCGCCAGGCGGTCTTAACCGATAAAGCGGCAGAGAACTACTTCGGTGAGGTAACGGCCTCGCTGCTGGGGCGAGAGCTAGTGCTCGGCGATCAGATGTACACCGTTGCCGGCATTGTGGCGCGGCCGCGCTCGGGGATTGCCGGGCTTAACTCGTCGGTGTTCATCCCGATCACGACTGCCCCCCAGCAGGTCTTCAACCCTCGTTACCTCGGCGGCGGAACGGCGGTCTTCGAGGCAGATTCAGGCGGCAGTCGCGATATTATCGTCGACCAACTCGCGGAACTCGCCCGCGCCCTCCCCACCCTGCCAGACGACGATGCAAATCGCTTTTACATCGAGGGGCTCACCTTCGGCGAGGAGTTTGCGGATGGTTTCATGAACGAGGGAAAGAACCGATCGAACGCCTTCGCCTATTTCTTTGTCCCGCTGCTGGTGTTGCTTGCGCTCTTCGTGCTGCTGCCAATACTCAACCTCACCAATATTAACGTAAGTCGCGTGTACGAGCGCGCCTCTGAGATTGCCGTGCGTAAGAGTTTTGGCGCAAGCGAAACTAATATCCTGGGTCAATTTCTAACCGAGACGCTGTTCATCACGATGATCGGCGGTGTAATCGGTGTGCTGCTGGCTCTTGGATTGATTGCCCTCATTAACGGCAACAACTGGCTGGCCGACTACGTGCTCCGCTTTACGCCGAGCGTGGCGCTTTACGCACTACTCATCATCCTACTCTTCGCACTCTTCACCGGCCTGCTGCCCGCCTGGCGCATGTCGCGCACGCAGATTGCCACCTCACTCCGCTAAACCCTACCCCGTATGCTCTCTCACATCAGCAAACTGCTTTGGAATACGCGGCGCTCCGGCATCCTTCTCACACTTCAAATTTTTATCGCGTTCCTCGTCCTGTTCGGCATCTTCAGCTTCGCCGGCGAGCGGATCGCGAATTATGTCGAGCCGCTCGGGTTCGATGTAGGCAGCTCCTATGTCGTGAACGTCGACCTGCCCGACGGCGTCGACACGGCCGCTTGGCCGGAGCTTTACCAACGAACCAGGGCGGAGGTTGAGGCGCTTGACGGCGTAAAGGCCGCCTCGATGATCTCGGACATTAAACCGTTCTCCGGCAACGCTTGGGGTTACGGCACCGACATTGGCTCGCTGCACATCTATACCCGGCTGTTCATGTGTGACGAACGTTTCGCCGAGGCGGCAGAGCCCGAGCTCGTCGCCGGCCGCTGGTTTACGCCCGCCGACACCATTGGCAACCGTTGGGGGGTAGTCGTCAACGAGATGTTCGTCGAGGAGAACTTCCCGCAGTCTAACCTACTCGATACGACGCTCGCGTGGTTTAACGACAAGAACGAGGGCAGACAAACGACCATCGTCGGGATCGTCAAGAATTTCCGTTACCTCGGCGAGTTCGCCGCCGAGCAGCCGCTCACTTTCGTGCCGACCAGCCCCTTTTCGGACGACTGGGGCTTGGACGTACTCTACGTCCGCACGGCCCCCGGCACCCCAGCCGAAATCGAGGAGCAAATCTTCGAGCGTGTCTCGGAGGTCACCAAATCACGTGACTCGGTGGTCGAGCCCCTCGAGCGCCGGCGCGCCCGCACGAGCAAAGCGGTGTGGGTGCCGCTCGTCGCCCTGCTCACGATCTGCGCCTTCCTCGTCGCCAACGTCGCCCTCGGCCTCTTCGGCATCCTCATCAACGCCATCGCCAAACGGCGGGGGGAGATCGGCTTGCGAAAGGCCATGGGGGCGACGGGTCTTGACATCACGACGCAGTTCACGCTGGAGGTGGTGCTGATTGCCCTGCTGGGCATTGCGCTCGGGAGTTTGGTGGCGGTGCAGATTCCGCTTTTTGAGTTGATCGAACTGGAGACGCGATACTTCTGGTGGGGCGGGGTTTTGGCGGCAGCCCTCATTTTGATTATCGTCTTGGGGTGCGCATTGATACCGAGTAGCCATGCGGCGCGGGTGCATGCGGCGGTGGCGCTAAGGGAAGAGTAAGTGTTGAAGGGTGAAGGTTGAAGTGTTGAATGACACGTCATACCTGCACGTCATGACGGCACTCCAGCAAGGCCCTTCAACACTTCAACCTTCACCCTT
>JBGTKC010000223.1:0-3434 GCA_041744755.1 Saprospiraceae bacterium | reverse complement strand
GGCGGATGCCTCCTCCTTTACTTCGCCGAGAAGGCCTGCCAGCCACGTCGGGGCGCGCTTGTTGAGTCGCGCCGCAAGAGCATCGCGGCCACAGGCCGCTCCTACGGGCTTTCCCCATGCCGCCTGTATCCCCTGAAGCCGGGCACCGATGCCCTTTCGTGCGAGGTAAAGGAGGAGGCGGAGGCCGGAGGCCGTAGCCGGGGGACACTCGTACTCAAGGGCATCGGCGCCCGAGCCCAGCCGCGCCGGACCAAGGCCGTAGCTTTCCTCCATCCATGCTGCCCGCCACCCTACTCCCCGCTGTCCAGACGGCCCGTAGCCGCTTTCAAACCGCGAGTTTGCCCCCATCCCATGGGATCGCTAGGCTCCCCTGTTGGCTTCCACGGACTCCCCCACTCGATGGCTATGGAATTCATCCGCATACGTGGCGCGCGGACGCACAACCTCAAGAACATCGACCTGGACCTGCCCCGCGATCAGCTGATCGTGATCACTGGCCTGTCCGGTTCGGGCAAGTCGTCGCTGGCCTTCGACACCATCTACGCCGAGGGCCAGCGCCGCTACATGGAGACCTTCGCGAGCTACGCGCGGCAGTTCATGGGCAACATGGAGCGGCCCGATGTTGAGAAGATCGACGGCCTGAGTCCGGTCATCTCCATCGAGCAAAAGACCACCTCCAAGAACCCCCGCTCCACCGTCGGGACCGTCACCGAGATCTATGACTTCCTGCGACTCCTTTACGCGCGGGCGGGCGATGCGTACAGCTACGAGTCCGGTGAGCGGATGGTGCGCTACTCGGAGGAGCAGATCCTGGAGACGGTGCTCGGGGCTTACGACGGCCAGAAAGTGACGCTGCTAGCCCCCCTCGTGCGCGGGCGCAAGGGCCACTACCGCGAACTCTTCGAGCAGATGCGCAAGCAGGGCTACACCAAGGTCCGCATCGACGGCGAAGTGACCGACCTCGTGCCCGGTCTCCAGGCGGATCGCTACAAAGTCCACGACATCGAACTCGTCGTCGACCGCATCGTCGCCGGCGAAAAGCGTCGCGATCGCCTCACGCAAAGCCTCCAGACCGCCATGCAGATGGGCGAGGGACTGGTCTTCGTGGAGGTGGTCGAGAGCGGCGAGATCTTCCCCTTCTCCAAGGCACTGATGGACCCAAAGACGGGCCTCAGCTACGAGGAGCCGAGCCCCAACAGCTTCTCCTTCAACTCACCCTACGGCATGTGCCCGACCTGCCGCGGTCTGGGCGTCGTGAGCCAGGCCGACGAGGGCAAGATCATCCCCGATCGCACCCTCAGCATCGCGAAAGGCGGTCTGCTACCCGTCGGCGAGAAGAAGACCAACTACACCTTCCGCCAGCTCGCCGCCATCGCGAAGCACTACAGTTTCACGCTCAACACCCCGATCGACAAGATCCCGGAGCGCGGTCTGAAGACCATCCTCTACGGCGGCGACCGGACCATCAAGATGCCGACCTCCAACGGCTACGACGCCGGCTACACCCTCAACGAGGAGGGCCTCACGGGCATGCTGTTGCGCTACTACAACGACACGTCGAGCGAGCGCCTCCGCCTCTGGGCCGAGGACTACATGACCTCCGACACCTGCCCCGACTGCAAGGGCTACCGCCTCCGCAAGGAGAGCCTCCACTTCAAGGTCGACGGCAAGCACATCGGCGAGCTCACGCAGATGGACACCACCGAGCTAGAGGCCTGGCTCGAAAACATCGAGTCGCGTCTCTCCGAGCGACAGCTGCTCATCGCCGGGGAGGTCTTAAAGGAGATCCGCTACCGCCTCGGCTTCCTGGTGCACGTCGGGCTCACGTACCTATCGCTGGATCGCAGCTCCACGACGCTCTCGGGTGGGGAGTCGCAACGCATCCGCCTCGCTACGCAGATCGGTTCGCAGCTCACGGGCATCACTTACATCCTCGACGAGCCCAGTATCGGCCTCCACCAGCGCGACAACCAGAAGTTGATCGAGGCCCTGCGCCAGCTCAAGGACATCGGCAACACCGTCCTGGTGGTCGAGCACGACAAGGACATCATGCTGGCCTCGGACTACCTCATTGATTTGGGGCCGGGGGCGGGCACCTTGGGCGGGGAGGTGATGGCGGCGGGCCGGCCGAGCGAGTTTTTGCGAAAGCGGGAAGAAAGTGCTGAAAGTGCGCAGGGGGGCTCGGCTAGGGGTAATGGGGCGGCTTTCGCCAAAACCAATGGCTCCACTACTACCCACAATGGAGCTTCCGCCAAAGCAGACAAGAGTGCACCTGTCAGCCCCGCGAACGGCAGCAGGTCGAACTTCGAACTTCGAACTTCGAACTCTTCAGCGTACAACTCCGCTGCCCTCGACCTCATCATCATTAACGGTGTCGAGGCAAAACCCGGCGATGTCCTCACCGGCATCACCGCCGAATATCTCCGCGGCGAACGCGAGATCAAGCTCCCGGAGAAGCGGCGAAAGGGCAACGGCAAAATCTTGGCCGTCAAGGGCGCCTCGGGCCACAACCTCAAGAACGTCTCCATCGAGTTGCCGCTCGGCACCTTCGTCTGCATCACGGGCGTGAGCGGATCAGGAAAGTCGAGCCTCATTAATGAGACGCTGTACCCCGTGCTGCGGGAGCACTTCTACCGCAGCTTGCAACGACCGCTACCGCACAAAAAAGTCACGGGCTTAGAGCACCTCGACAAGGTCATCGAGATCGACCAGAGCCCTATCGGGCGGACGCCGCGCTCCAATCCGGCCACGTACACGGGCGTCTTCACCGACATCCGGGCCATGTTCGCGGAGTTGCCGGAGTCGAAGATCCGGGGCTACAAGACGGGGCGCTTCAGCTTCAACGTGGAAGGCGGTCGCTGTGAAGAGTGCAAGGGCTCCGGCATCAAGACCATCGAGATGAACTTCCTGCCCGATGTCCAGGTCGAGTGCGAGAAGTGCCTCGGGCGCCGCTACAACCGCGAGACCCTCGAGATCCTCTACAAGGGCAAGTCCGTCAACGACGTACTCAACATGACGGTGGCCGACGCGGCCGATTTCTTCGAGCACATCCCCAAGATCAGCCGGCGCATGCGCACCCTGGCCGATGTCGGCCTCGGCTACATCACGCTCGGCCAGCAGGCCACCACCCTCTCCGGCGGCGAGGCCCAACGCGTCAAGCTCGCCGAAGAGCTCTCGAAGCGCGATACCGGCAACACCATCTACATCCTCGACGAGCCTACCACGGGTCTGCATTTCGAAGACATCCGACACCTCCTGGCCGTCTTGGACCGCCTCGTGGTCAAGGGCAACACCGTCGTCGTCATCGAGCACTCGATGGACGTCATCAAGATGGCCGACTACATCGTCGACGTCGGTCCGGAGGGCGGCTCCGGCGGGGGTGCCATCGTGGCCGCCGGCACCCCCGAGCAAGTAGCCGAGGTCGCCGCGAGCCA